>JAYORB010000007.1:21856-34237 GCA_038123155.1 Aquiluna sp.
GAGAGCGTTGCCAAGGTTCACAACCTCGGGCACCCCCCGAGGCGCCTTGCAATTTTGCACCTCGAGCATGGCGATGCTCTTTGCGCAAAAGATGACGAGGTCTACTACCAAGACAAGAAGGTCGGCAAGGTTATTGCAGGCGCTCTGCACTTTGAACTTGGCGCAATTGCGCTGGTGCTGCTGAACCGCAACTCGCCATACCTGGATCTCTCGGTTCACTCGGGGGAGAGTGTCTACGCAGCATCGCAGCAAGTGTTGGTGCCGGCGGATGCGGGCAAGGCTGCGAATCTCCCGAGGCCATCAGCCTTCAAACTCTCGGGCAAGTAAGCTCTCTGGCATGTTCAATCTCGTACTTCTTCGCCACGGCAACTCTCTCTGGAACCAAAAGAACCTCTTCACCGGTTGGGTGGATGTCGACCTCAGCGACCAGGGAAGAGAGGAGGCGAAGCGCGCGGGAGAGCTGCTCGGCTCTTCTGGACTCAAGCCGGACGTCCTGTTCACTTCAGTGCTGAAGCGGGCCATCAACACCGCCCACATCGCACTGGACCAGATTGACCGCAACTGGATTCCCACGAAGCGCTCGTGGAGACTGAACGAGCGCCACTATGGCGCCCTACAGGGATTAGACAAGGCCGAGACGCTTGAAAAGTTTGGTCCAGAGCAGTTCCAAATCTGGAGGCGCAGCTATGACACCCCGCCACCTGAGATTGCTGATGACGCTGAGTATTCGCAGGCGAGCGATGAGCGCTACGCAGGGCTAGGAAGCGCACTTCCTAGAACCGAGTGCCTGAAGGACGTGCTCGTTCGCATGTTGCCCTACTGGCACAGCGACATCTCAGAAGAGCTCAAGACACAGAAGACTGTTTTGATCACCGCCCACGGCAATTCTCTGAGGGCTCTTGTTAAGCACCTTGACGACATTGGCGATGAGGAGATTGCTGAGCTAAACATCCCAACTGGGATTCCGCTCCACTACAAGCTAGATGCGAACCTCAAGCCAATAATCAAGGGCGGAGAGTATTTAGATCCGGAGGCCGCAGCTGCTGGAGCTGCCGCGGTTGCTAGCCAGGGTAAGAAGTAGTTTTTACCACTCGCCGGTCTGCAAAAAGCTGACCTTGGCGCTGATGTCCACGACGTGATCTGCGAAGCGCTCGAAGTAGCGCGAGGCCAGTGTCACATCAACTGTGAACATGGCATTCTCTGACCAGTCTGGGGCCAATACTGTGTCGAAGACCCTTCGGTGAAGAAGGTCAACCGCCTCGTCCTGAGCCTGAATCTCTCTAGCGAGGTCCAGATCGGTGTTCTTGAGTAGCTCCACTGCCTTTTCGGCTAGCTCGACATCCAGCTTGCTCATTTCCTCAAAAGTTCCGCGCAGTGCCTCAGGAATTGCTGTTCCTGGGTAGCGGTAGCGGGCAATGGCCGCGATGTGAGAGGCAAGAGACCCCATGCGCTCCAGGCTTGCGCTCATGCGCAGAGCTGAAACCACAATCCTCAGGTCCTTTGCAACTGGCGACTGGGTGGCAAGAATCTTGATTACGAGCTCGTCCAGGTCGAGGGCCTTCTCCTCGTGGCTGTCGGCTAGAGCAAGAGCCTCGTCTGCTAAAGAGACATCCGAGTTTAGAAAGGCTCCAGAGGCCTTCTGCATGATGGTCTTTGCGCCACCCGCGAGCTCGACGAGCCTCGATTGAACCTCGGAAAGCTCCTGTTGGAAAACTACGCGCATCAAATAAATCTCCTTGCCTCGTGGCTCAAAGCCAACCAGCACCAATGAAACATTGGCTTAATTCCATTCAAACCAGCGGAAAACTGACCGATGATGACCCCAATTTACTCCTAACCTTGTAACAAGTAGTTGTTTACCTAGTGAACTACGTCAGACAGGGAGCAAAATTGGGCTTTTTGGCATCCAAGCGCGCGGAGCGCAATGCCGAGACTGAGTTTGACGCATTCGAGGTTGTGGCGGCTCAGGTGGTGGACGTTATCGCCACTGCTGGCGTTGTCCTAGATCAGCAAAACCAGGTTGTTAGGGCTTCGCCCGGTGCAGTTCAATTCGGCTTGGTTCAGAATCGGAGGCTTATCCACGCCGCCCTCGTTCAGCTAGCCGAGGATGCCAAGAAGGCATCGGGCGCGGTGTCGTTGGACATTGAGCTAGAGACTGGACTCAGGCGCGATGCCGTTTGGGTTCACGCCAGGGCCGCAAAGTTTGGCGAGCGCTACGTAATGCTTTTGGTGGACGACCGCACCGACTCTCGAAAGCTTGAGGAAACCAGACGGGACTTTGTAGCCAACGTTTCCCACGAACTAAAGACACCGATCGGGGCGATAAGCCTGCTCTCCGAGGCGATCTCTGGTGCAACGGATGACCCAGAAACCATCCAGAAGTTTGCGGAGTCTTTGCAGCGGGAGTCGCAGCGGCTTGCAAACATCGTGCAGGAGCTCATCGAGCTCTCCAGGGTTCAGGGCGCAAAGCTCTCCGAAACAAGCGGCGACCTTGACCTAGCAACCGTTATTGCTGATGCCGTAGATAGAAATATGGTGCTCGCTGAGCAGCACTCCATCAAGCTCGCATCGAGCGCGGTCGGACCGGTGAAAATGTTCGGCGACTACGAAATGCTCACAACGGCCGTGAAGAACCTGGTCGAAAACGCAATTGTCTACTCGGAGCCTGGGGGACAGGTTGGTGTTGGGCTTCGCGTGTTGGACTCCGTGGCTGAGATCGCCGTTACAGACTCCGGAATTGGCATCCCCGAGAGCGAGCAGGAGCGCATCTTCGAGCGTTTTTATCGGGTTGACCCCTCGCGCTCTCGCGAGACCGGCGGCACCGGTCTCGGACTTGCCATCGTCAAGCACGCCGCCTACAACCACCGTGGCGAGGTAAAGCTGTTTTCAAAGGTCGGGACAGGCTCGACCTTCACGCTTCGACTACCGATTGACCAGCAGGAGAGCTAATGACCCGAGTCCTAGTTGTCGAGGATGAGAAGAACCTTCGCGAACCTCTCGTATACCTCCTCCAAAAAGAGGGCTACGACGTCATCGAGGCGGAAGATGGCAACAGCGCGATCGAGAACTTCAACTCACTAGGTGCCGACCTGATCCTGTTGGATCTGATGCTTCCCGGACTCTCGGGTAATGAGGTCTGCAGGGTTATTCGCGCCGAGAGCCAGGTCCCAATCATCATGCTGACCGCCAAGGACACCGAGATAGACAAGGTGGTTGGCTTGGAAATAGGGGCAGATGACTATGTCACCAAGCCCTATTCAACCCGCGAGTTGCTAGCTCGAATGAAGGCGGTGCTACGTCGTGGCGCAGAGCCGGTGCAGGGCGACAGTGGAGTCTTGAAAGCGGGCCCTGTGGTTATGGACCTCGATCGCCACACCGTCAGCGTCCACGGCGAGAAGATTCAAATGCCCCTAAAGGAGTTCGAGCTCCTTGAGCTCTTGATGGAAAACGTCAATCGAGTTCTGACCAGGGGTCAAATCATCGACCGGGTTTGGGGTTCAAACTACTTCGGCGACACCAAGACTCTTGATGTGCATGTGAAAAGGGTCAGGTCAAAGATTGAGGACGACCCATCGCGCCCGAGACATCTTCTGACTGTTCGAGGGCTTGGTTACAAGTTCGAGGTCTAGTCGATAAAGCCGCGGTATTCCTCAAGGGAGCCGTCCAGGATTGGAACCAGCATCCTCGTTGGGTCACCGGTAACCCGCATGTAGACAGGGTGCATTGAGCCTGGGGTTTCGGTCAGATAAAGGTACTTACCCTCGGTGCCGTTGTAGCCGAGGTCAAACTTCGCTCCAGCATCAACGGTCATCTCGGTCATAATTACCGTCCCGTTTGAATCCATGGTTTCTAGCGTTGCTGACACCGCACTCTCACCTGGGTTGATGAAGGAGCCGATTAGCACTGCATTACCATCTTCATCGACGACAAACATGACGTTGCGAGCCTTCAGCTCCTCGGTGTCAATCTGAACGCCATCGCTTGGGGCGTAGGGATCCAAAGATGCAACCTCTCGATTCAGCGAGCAGCCAGCGAGGGCGAATACGGTTGCGATCGCGGCAATGAGTGCAATAAATTTCTTGGCTTTCAATGGTCCTCCAGGCCCCTAAACAAGCCCAGTTTACCCTAGGGAAACTGGGCTAACTGTGGTAAAATCGGAGTTTTGAGAGCCGAAAGCTATTTATGAAGTTTGAAGTTGGCGAAACTGTCGTCTATCCCCACCACGGAGCCGCAGAAATCATCGAGGTTTCTGAGAAGAAGATTCGTGGTGAGAAGCAGAAGTACCTAAAACTCCGTGTCGCCCAAGGAGACCTGATCATTCAGGTTCCTGCTGCAAACGTTGAGATGGTGGGTGTTCGCGACGTTATCGACCGCAAGGGAGTCAAGCAGGTCTTTGACGTGCTGAGGGCAGAGTTTGTGGAAGAGCCAACCAACTGGTCACGTCGTTACAAGGCAAACCTTGAGAAGTTGGCCTCCGGTGATGTTGTCAAGGTTTCCGAGGTCGTTCGCGATCTTTGGCGCAGGGACCAGGATCGTGGTCTCTCCGCAGGTGAAAAGCGCATGCTTGCCAAGGCAAGGCAGATTCTCATCTCCGAGCTTGCGCTAGCAAGAAAAGTCGATGAAGAGAAAGCCTCGGCCGAGCTAGACAAGGTTCTGGCTAGCTAGCCATGTCTGTTGCGGTGGTGCTGGTCGCCGCCGGTAAGGGTAAGAGACTCGGAGCCGGCCAGCCAAAAGCGGCGATCAACGTTGCCGGAAAGTCTTTGCTCGAGCTCTCGCTCATGCACATCTCTGAGTTCCAGCCCGACCAGCTTGTGGTTGTCGCTCCTGAGGAGCTGCTTGGGGAGTTCACCAGGCTAACGGCCAAGTTCTTTGATGATTTCAAGGTGGTGGTTGGCGGCGAGACCAGGCAGCAGTCTGTGTCGCATGGCATGGCCGAGGTGAAAACCGACCTGGTGCTGGTCCACGATGCAGCTCGCGCATTTACCCCTAAAGAGGTCTTTGACCGCGTGCATGAAGCTCTCGGCTTCGCAGAGTGCGTTGTGCCGGCAATGAACCCAGCCGATACGGTGAAGCAGGTTTCGAGCGATTGGGTAGAGCGAACAATCGATCGCAGCACACTGCGCATGGTGCAGACCCCGCAGGGATTCCGCGTAGACACCCTTCGCAAGGGTTTCGAGAACGCAACCGGTGACTTCACGGACGAGGCGGGACTCTTAGAGTCCCAGGGCATCAAGACCGCAATTGTTTTAGGTCATGAGCATGGCTTCAAGGTCACAACCCCAAGCGATCTGGAGCGGGCTAGAGCAATCTTCACCGACGTCAGAAGCGGCATCGGCGTTGACGCCCACCAATTCGGTGAGGGTGGAAAGCTCATGCTCGGCTGCATGGAGTGGGAGGGCTACCCAGCCCTTGCCGGACACTCAGATGGAGACTCGGTAGCACACGCAATTGTCGATGCACTTCTATCCGCAGCGGCTTTGGGCGACATCGGTTCAAACTTTGGGACTAGCCGTCAGGAGTATGCGGGGGCTTCGGGAGAGCTGTTTATTGGAGAGACTCTGAAGATGCTGGCAGATGCTGGCTATGAGCCTGCCAATGTTGCCGTCCAAATCGTTGCGGAAGAGCCAAAGATTGGTCCTCGCCGGCACGAGCTCGAGCATCATCTGACAGAGGTTGTCGGAGCTCCAGTTTCGGTTCTCGCTACCACCACAGACGGCCTTGGCTTCCTCTCGGATTCTCGTGGTGTTGCGGCCGTGGCAACGGCCCTGGTTCAAAGCCGTAGCTAGGCTTTTGACAATGAAGCTCTATGACACCAAAGCCGCTGAGCTTAGAGACTTTGTCCCAATCACAAAGGGCGAGGTTGGCATTTACGTGTGCGGGCCAACGGTGCAGTCCGAGCCTCACATCGGACACCTGCGCTCCGCCCTGGTTTATGACCTGCTGACTAGATGGCTAGAGCACCTTGGCAACAAGGTCACCCTGATTAGAAACGTCACGGACATCGACGACAAGGTTTTAGAAAAGGCAGCAGAGACCGGCGCTAACTGGTGGGAGTTGGCTCATGCAAATGAGAACATCTTCGCGGCAGATTACAGGGCCTTGGGCATGAGGTTGCCCTCTGGCGAGCCCAGAGCCACCGGGCACATTCCGCAGATGATAAGCCTTATCTCAAAGCTCATAGAGTCGGGCCATGCCTACCAGGCAGAGGGTTCTGCAAACGTGTATTTCGATACTCTCAGCTGGTCATCCTATGGAGAGCTGACCCACCAATCTCTGGATGACATGGAGTCAGAGGGTGACAAGGGCGATAAGAAAAACACCCAGGACTTTGCGCTCTGGAAGGCAACCAAGTCAGATGAGCCGACTTCAGCAAGCTGGGATTCCCCATGGGGCAGAGGGAGACCAGGTTGGCACATCGAGTGCTCAGCAATGTCCACGCACTTCTTGGGAAGCAAATTTGACATTCACGGTGGAGGTCTAGACCTGCGCTTCCCACACCATGAGAACGAGCTGGCACAGTCGCTCGCAGCTGGAGACGGGTTTGCCAACTACTGGATCCACAATGGGCTTGTGAATGTTGGTGGCCAGAAGATGTCAAAGTCATTGGGCAACTCCGTCTACTCAAAGGATCTGTTCGAAATGGCTGAGCCCGCGGTCATCCGCTATTACCTCAGCACCGCTCACTACCGCTCCGTTCTTGACTTCCAGCCATCAGTGCTAGAAGAAGCTGCAAGTGCCCTGGAGCGGCTTCACGGCTTTCTAGAGCGCTGCGAGCGGGAGCTGGGAGAGACTCAGTTTGCTCAGCTCGATGAGAGTCCTGAGCTACCCGGAGAGTTTGTAGATGAGATGAATGACGATCTCAATATCCCGGCGGCGCTCGCGGTAATCCACGACGCGGTAACAAGCGGCAATACCGAGCTCGATGAACAGCAGCTTCGCGAGGCCGCCAAGCACCGCGACCAGGTTGCCAAGATGTTAGAGCTTCTCGGCCTGGCGCCAAGCCAGTGGTCAAGCGGAGCGTCCGAGGAGCATGCTGCCCTCGACAAGTTGATTGCAGCCCTCATTGCTCGTCGCGATCAGGCGAGAGAGAACAAGGACTACGAGACCGCCGATGAGATTAGGGATCAGCTTGATAAGGCGGGCATCGAGCTCTCTGACGGCCCAAGCGGAACCCACTGGAGTCTGAGCTAATGGCAAAACAGGGCAGGCCAGGAGCGGCTAAGGGGAAAAAGGGCCCAACTAAGGGAACCGGCGGACACGGCCGCAAGGCACTAGAGGGCAGGGGCCCAACGCCAAAGGCTGAGGACCGCCCATATCACAAGGCCTATCGCGCAGCTAAGGCCGCCGAGAAGAACACCAAGCCTAAAAAGGGGAAGTTTGTAGCGAGCTCGAGGGGAACCGCAAAAGCCGGGGGAGCTGAAGTCCTCTCGGGTCGCAACGCGGTGGTTGAGGCACTGCGAGCTCGTATTCCGGCAACCGCACTCTATGTTGCCCAGCGCGTTGAAATGGACGATCGCATGCGCGAGGCCATTGCCCTTGCAAACCACCGAGGAATCGCGGTCAGTGAAGTCACGAGGGCGGAGATAGACAGGATGACCGGAGGTGACTTTGTTCACCAGGGCATCGCGCTCCAGGTCCCTCCTTATAAGTACGTTGATCCAAACGAGCTCTTAGATCGGGCTCTGTCCAAGAGCCAGCTCCCGCTTTTGGTAGCGCTCGATGGCATTACCGATCCGAGAAACCTAGGGGCAATCATTCGATCTGTCGCGGCCTTCGGCGCTCACGGCATTGTCTTGCCGCAGCGAAGAAGTGTGGGAGTGACGGCTTCGGCCTGGAAAACCTCCGCGGGAGCAGCCGCGAGGATTCCAGTGGCTCTTGCTTCAAATTTGAACCAGGTCATCAAGGAGTATCAGCGCAGAGGATTGTTTGTGGTCGGGCTTGATGCCGATGGCGATGTAATGCTGCCCGATTTCGATCTAAACGATAAACCGCTTCTCGTTATTGTCGGGTCCGAGGGTAAGGGGCTGTCGAGACTGGTCCAGGAGAACTGCGACCAGGTTGTGAGCATCCCAATCTCAAGTGACACCGAGTCACTCAATGCTGGAATTGCAGCCTCGGTCGCGCTTTATCAGATTGCTGCAAATAGATAACTCTTAGACCTTGTCGCGCCAGTCGCCTTCATCATCATCCTCGGCTACAACTATCAGTCCAGTGGGGACTGGCTCAATAAGGTTTAGATCCTCAGTCAGGGTTGTGGTGCCAAGGTAGGTGGCCTCATCGCGGCGCTTCGAGAGCACCTCTGAAACATAGCTCCTCACGGCCTCAACAAGCGGCACATCGGCTCCCTTTTCCTCCGAGATGTACCAGCGGTGCTCCAGCACCTCGTGAAATAGTTCAGCAGGTTCCAGGCGCCCTGTGAACTCGGAAGGAATCGAACCAATCACAGGTTCGTAGACGTTTGAGAGCCACTCGTGAGCCATGACCTCCTCGTCTGCGCCTGGCCTGGCGTTTGCTAGCCGGTATTGATCGATGTCGTTTAGCAGCCTTCGAGCCTGGTTCTCTTCAACATCTAGGCCCGTAAGCAGCAGAAGGCGCCGTGCGTGGTGACCGGCGTCAACCACCTTGGGTTGAATCTTGACGGTGTGGCCCTCGTCATCTTTGACGATGCTGAGTTCCTCAATATCGAAGCCAAGCTCATTTAGCTTTTTGACGCGTTTAGATATTCGCCAACGCTCTGACTCGTCGAATACCTCGGTTGCCGTGAGCTCTTTCCAGAGCTCGTGGTACTTGTCGACGATTCGTTGGCTCACCGCGTTTGGCTCAATGTCCGTTGCCTTGCCAGAGGCCAGCAGGTCCATTAGTTCACCTGCGATGTTCACCCGAGCTATCTCGAGGTCATTTTCTCGCTGGCCATTGGAAAGCCGACCCTCAAATAGCTGGCCCGTTTCCGCATCGACCAGATAGGCGGCAAAGCGCCCTGCATCTCGCCTAAACAGCGTGTTTGATAAAGACACATCTCCCCAGAAAAAGCCGGCGAGGTGGAGCCTGACCAAGAGCAGTGCGAGAGCATCCACCAGTCTGTTTGCAGTTTGATCTCTGAGTCCCTGTGACCACATTGCTCTGTAGGGAAGCGAAAACTTTAGATGCCGCGTGATGAGCACCGCGGGAAGATCCTTGCCCTCTAAATCCTTGCGATTAGAGATGATGGCAAATGGTTCTACGCAGGGAACGTCTAGCTTTTCTAGCCTCTTTAGAACTTCATACTCGCGCTTTGCGAGGTCAAGCAAAGTTTCTTTGATGGCTATGACGTGGTCGCCGAGGTGTGCGAAGCGGACCGTGTGCCGGGACAGACCCTTTGGAAGTGCCGCGATTGTTTCCTGCGGCCATGCCTCTAACGGCAAATGCCACGGCAGATCCAGAAGTGCTGGTTCTGCCGTGGCAGCCGTAATACTGAGGCTGGAGGGCATCTACTAGTTCAGACGCTCGCCAGTCTCTGCATCGAAGACGTGGACTGCGTCCTTGTCTGCGTGCAGGTGAATCTTGTCGCCAGCCTTGGGGTGGTCGATGGGGTCAACGCGAACAACTACGTTCTGCTCTGTGCCATCGAGCTGGACACGACCGTAGAGGTAGCCATCGCTTCCAAGCTCCTCGACAACGTCGATGTGGCACTCGAGGCCATGTGGGGCTGGGCTCAACTTCTCTGGGCGAACACCAACTGTGACCTTCTTGCCAGTTGCCTTTGCAAGGACTGCCTTGTCGACAGGAAGCACCTCATCACCGAACTGGACACCGCCATCGACAATCTCAAGCTGCACGAGGTTCATGGCTGGGGAGCCAATGAAGCCAGCAACGAAGACGTTCTGTGGCTTGTCGTAGAGGTTGCGAGGTGAGTCGACCTGCTGGAGGAGGCCGTCCTTCAAAACGGCAACCCTGTCACCCATGGTCATGGCCTCAACCTGGTCGTGGGTAACGTAAACGGTAGTTACGCCCAGCCTGCGCTGAAGTGAGGCAATCTGGGTACGAGTCTGAACACGAAGCTTCGCATCCAGGTTCGATAGTGGCTCATCCATCAAGAACACCTGAGGCTTACGCACGATGGCGCGGCCCATGGCAACGCGCTGACGCTGACCACCAGAGAGGGCCTTTGGCTTGCGGTTTAGGTAAGGCTCGAGGTCGAGAAGCTTCGCTGCTTCCAAAACTCGCTCCGCACGCTCTTCCTTGCTGACGCCGGCAATCTTGAGCGCAAAGCCCATGTTCTCAGCCACGGTCATGTGTGGGTAGAGAGCGTAGTTCTGGAACACCATGGCGATGTCCCTGTCCTTTGGTGGAACATCGGTGACGTCCCTGTCGCCAATGTAGATGCCACCCTCGTTTACCTCTTCGAGGCCAGCGAGCATTCTGAGAGAGGTTGACTTACCGCAACCGGAAGGTCCAACGAGAACAAGAAATTCTCCGTCTTTTACCTCGAGATCCAGCTTGTCTACAGCTGGCTTAGTTCCGCCTGGATAGAGGCGGGTTGCACCTTTAAAAGATACTGATGCCATTTCTTACTCCTTCACCGGCAGGTACGTGCCGGACGATCCGTTGTGACGAGCGCCTCGTTTGAGGCTTCATAAGTATGGCATCTTCAACTTAGAATGGGGGACGGTTTTACCCAACTGAGATGTAAAGGAATCACCCTTGTCAAATCCCAAGCCAACCAGGTCCGAGCAGCGTGAGGCCGCAAGAAACAAAGCCCGTGAACTGAGGGAGCAAAGCGCCAAGAAGGAAAAGCGCAACAAGCTCATAATTCAGCTTTCGGTGGTACTTGTCGCGCTCGGCATCGTTGGAGGTGTCGCGGGTGTTATCGCCATCGAGGCCGCGAACCGTGCGGATGCCCCGGTTGTCGATGAGGTTCCTAACAACCTAACCGAGCTTGGTGGCCTGAAGGTTGGTGTTGGACTGCAAGCTTTTACTGACACCAAGACCCCAACCGCGGATGCAGCTGGGGATGTGCCAGAGATCGTTGTCTACGTTGACTACCAGTGCCCAATCTGTCAGGCATTTGACGTTCCGAACTCAGCTCAGATCCGCTCTTGGGTTGACACCGGAGCAGCAACTGTTGAGATCAGGCCCATTTCCTTTCTCGACAGAGCATCTCTAAACCAGTACTCCTCAAGGGTCGCAAATGCGGCATTCTGTGTTGCCAACTTTGAGCCAGATGCTTTCTATGACTTCCACGAGATCATGATGCTCAATCAGTCAAGCGAGGGTGGCGACGGTCACGATGACAATGCAATCTTTGCCTTTGCCGAGGAGGCTGGAGCCGGCTCAGAGGAGATCAAGGGCTGCATCCAGGCAAAGAGCTTTGGTGATTATGTTGCTCAACACACTCAAGAGGTTCTGAACAATCCGCAGGATGGCGTCAGCGTCACCGGAACACCAACCATCCTCGTCAATGGTCTTCAGTACACCTGGGCTACTGGCGAGGAGCTGGTCTCGGCTGAGCGCTTTGCCCAGTTCGTTCAGGTGGCTACTGCAGAGTAGCCGCTAGGCTTTATGCCGCCAGCCGACTTGGCGCAATTGGTAGCGCACCGCTCTTGTAAAGCGGGGGTTACGGGTTCGAGTCCCGTAGTCGGCTCTCTAGGAACACCTCACCGCTGACTTTGGTTTAGCAAGCAATGCGCGAAATTGCGATCTCGGAAGACATTCAGCAAACAATCGAGTCCGAGTTCTCTGGACTCTACTCGGGAGAGCTTGGTCTAAGCAGTATTCGCGGTGGTCAGACCGCTGCAAATGAGGCTCTGCAAAGTCTCGATATTTCCGGCTACGCAGCGAATAGGTCAGAAGTTCTTCCTAGGGCTGCACGGGGTGCAACCGCCCTCTCGCCCTACATCCGCCACAACCTGATAACTCTGACTGAGGCCTATGACCGTGTTTCTAAGGCCCCCTATAAGGACCGCGAGAAGTTCAGGGACGAGCTCTACTGGCAGGAATATGCTCGTCACCTCTATGCACGGGTTGGGACCGACCTCTTTCAAAATCTCCGCTTTGAGGCGGAGTGGAAGTCTGAGGGGGATGGCTGGAACCGCGACATGGCATGTGTCGATCATGTTGTGAGTGAGCTTGAAACAGATGGCTGGCTTGTAAACCAAACGAGGATGTGGCTGGCTTCGCACTGGACCGTGAGAAACGGACAGGGCTGGCTTAATGGCCAGGAGCGTATGCACCGTGAACTAGTTGACGGTTCAAGAGCCGCAAATCTTCTTGGTTGGCAGTGGACCGTTGGGGCTGGAACGGGAAAGCCATACGGCTTTGCCCGATGGCAGGTCGAAAAGCGAGCACCTGGTCTTTGCTCTGGATGCCAGCTAAGAAACGCATGTCCAATTCAAGAGTTTCCTC
>JAYORB010000008.1:0-27901 GCA_038123155.1 Aquiluna sp.
ATAAAAAGCACATAGTTCTATAATTTGACGAGGTTTTCGGAGGAATAATGGCCGCTCTACAAACAGCTCTGCTGGTGCTACTAGCTATCACCAGCGTGCTACTGATACTTATGATCCTGCTCCACAAGGGCCGTGGTGGCGGTGTAGCAGACATGTTTGGTGGCGGTGTAACCAGCTCAATGCAGTCCTCAGGGGTTGCTGAGCGTAACCTCAATCGCATCACCGTTATTTTGGGGCTTGTCTGGGTGACGGTGATCATCGTTCTCGGACTGTTTACGAGATTTGGTTGGGCCTAATGTCATCATCACCATCAATTAGAGGTGCCAGGGTTGGCGCCGGCCCAATGGGGGAGAAGGATCGCGGCCACCAGGTAGATAAGGTCACCATCAGTTTCTACTGTGCCAACGGACACGAAAACCACCCCTTCTTCGCCGCAAGCGTTGAAGAAGAGGACATTCCTCAAGAGATTGATTGCCCATCGTGCGGCTTCCCAGCCGGCAGAGACAAGGCAAATCCTCCACTGGTTGCAAAGATTGAGCCCTACAAAACGCATCTCGCATACGTCAAGGAGCGTCGCACCGACGCCGAGGCCAAGCAGATCCTCGATGAAGCTCTCCAGCTAATCCGTGAGCGTCGAGAAAAAGCTGCTGCCGCTGCTAAAGCGCGTCGCTGATTTCGCTGTCCAAGTACCAGGTCGTTTCACCCACACCCTGCACCTTTGCTGCAGGGAGTTCACCAGCAAAAACTTTCCTCAGCGAGTCCGCCTTTGCCGAGCCCGAGACTAGGAACCAGACTCTCTCGGAACTGGAGAGTGCCTCGTAGCTGAAGCTCAAGCGTTGGCTGGGAGGCTTGGGTGAATTTTTTTCAGAGACGATCCAGCCTTTTCCATGCAGCTTTCCTGGGAACAAAGAAGCAACGTGGCCATCTGGCCCCATGCCAAGGATCGTTAGATCAATTTGCTTCCGCGGCTTTTCCAGCGGCCCAAGCAGCTCACTGATTCGACTGTTGAACAGCTCAGCATCTTTACCTAAGTGCCTTGAGGGCTGAGGGTAACGAACCAGGTTGGCTTCCAGCTCGGGAAAAACATCCAGAGCCTGTTGCTCATTTCGATCTGGGTGATCCACGGCAACATAGCGCTCATCACCAAAGATAAAAGTGACCCCTTGAAGATCAATCGAAGATTTTCCGAGCGCGCCAACAAATTCGATTCCTAAGGTTCCACCTGTCAGCAGCACAGTTACCTCGGGCTGCTGCTCGCGGAGCCGAGATAGCAGTTTTCCAAAGTCATCTATAGCTTGAGCTATGAGAGCTGCGGGGTCTGCAAGTACTTTTTTGTTCATTAGCTACCCAGGGTCCCAGTCAGCACTTTGCCGTAGACGCTGTCCTCTCCGAGATAGCGCATGTCTTCCACCAGGCAGTCCATGTCGCTTCTTTGGGGGAGTAAGACTGAAGATTCAGGAGCATCGGGCTGAGAAATCAATGCAACCTGTCCTGAGCGTAGAATCCGAAGTTCTCCGGAATCAAACTTCACAACTACACCAGCAATCCCTTGGACGGTCTTTCCATCCAGAGCCTCTGTCACCTCAGTCTTGGCATTAAGACTCTGCCCCAACCAAGCCGCTAGCAGATGGGCACTGGGGGAGCTGAGGGCACCATAGACGACAACCTTCTCGACATTGCGGTGACCGTGAGTATCAAAGAGTGCTGCCAATTGAGATCGCCAGAGGGTGATCCTGGTCCAGGACATGTCTCCATCCCCAGGGGTGTAATTGGTGGCAAGTTGTTGAAGGAAGGCCATTGGGTCGGGCTGCGAGGACGCGTCCGTTATGCGCCTCGAGGCTATCGCCCCAATTGGGCTCTCAGATGGGTTGCCCGAGCATTCCGAGGGCCACCATGCAACAACTGGCGCATCCGGCAACATAAGGCCCGACACAAGCGACTCTGTATTGCTTGCCGCATTTCCCATGGCTCTTAGGATCACCACTTCGCTAGCTCCGGCATCGCCTCCAACCCGGATTTCGGCGTCCAGACGATCTGTGCCGCCTCTGCTTTGGCCTTTTGCCAAGACGATGATGCGGGAAGGGTGCAGCTTGGAAGCGCCATTTGCAGCGGTGACCGCGGACTCAAGGTTCTCGAGGTCAGTCTCAACAATGAGTGTCAGCACCCGCCCGAGTGCTACGACACCGCCTGCCTCTCGGAGCTCATGGAGTCGCTTACCAATCTTTGAGACGGTTGTGCTGGGCATATCGACTATCAAGGTATCCTCCAGCTCCTTCCATCACGCTCAAGCATTTTCTCAGCAGACTCTGGGCCCCACGAACCCGGCGCATAGCTCTCAGGTCTAGAAGAGCTTGCCCAATGCCTGACAATTGGGTCCAGGATTTGCCAGGAAAGCTCCACCTCTCGTTGACGGGGAAACAGGGGTGGTTCGCCGAGCAACACATCCAGGATGAGACGCTCATAAGCCTCGGGGGAGTCTTCTGTGAAGGCGTGGCCATAACCAAAGTCCATAGTCACATCTCGAACCTGCATGCTTGGCCCAGGAACTTTTGAGCCGAAACGGATCGTCACACCCTCATTTGGCTGCACCCTGATGACTAGGGCATTCTCCCCCAGCTGGGCGGTCTGGGCCTTGCCGAAGAGTTGGTGCTCCGGGCGCTTGAAAACAACTGCAATCTCGGTAACCCTGCGGCCCAGCCTCTTACCCGCTCGAAGGTAGAAGGGTGCACCTTGCCATCTGGGTGTGTCCACCTCTAGCTTCATCGCGGCGTAGGTCTCGGTCTTTGAATCCTCTGTGATTCCGTCCTCGTCGAGGTAGCCCGCAACCTGCTGACCGCCTTGCCAGCCGGCAACGTATTGACCATGCGCGGTTTGCTTTGAAAGATCACTTGGCAGCTTCACGGCTGCTAGGACGGCCTCCTTACTGCTTCTGAGCTCTGCAGCATCAAAACTCTTTGGCTTCTCCATTGCCGTGAGGGCCAGAAGCTGAAGGAGGTGGTTTTGGATCACATCTCTTGCCGCACCAATACCGTCGTAGTAACCGGCGCGACCGCCAATGCCAATGTCCTCGGCCATTGTGATCTGGACGTGGTCGATGAATTGACTGCTCCAAATCGGCTCAAAAAGCTGATTTGCGAAGCGAAGTGCCAGAAGATTCTGAACTGTTTCCTTGCCGAGATAGTGGTCGATTCGAAATACCGAGTCAGGCGGAAATACTCTCTCCACCACCTCGTTAAGCTCTCTCGCACTCTTGAGATCACTGCCGAATGGTTTCTCAACAACCACTCGCCGAAACTGACCCTCACCAGCCTGCGAGAGGCCGGACTTCTCCAGTTGCCCCAGAACGAGGGGGAAGTCTCTTGGGGGAATTGAGAGGTAAAAGGTGTGATTACCTGCCGTGCCCCGCTCGTTGTCGAGCTCATCGACAACCTGCTTGAGTTTCCCAAAAGCAATCTCATCATCATGCTGGCCAGAGACAAACCGGATTCCCCGAACCAATTGCTCCCAAACAGATTCGGACCAATTAGTTCTCGAGTACTGCTTCACAGCATCGTGGACAAATTTCTCAAAGTCCTCTCGAGACCACTCTCGTCTTGCAAACCCAACAATCGAGAAAGCCGGCGGTAGCAAGCCGCGGTTGGCCAGGTCATAGATTGCAGGAAGCAGCTTCTTGCGTGAGAGATCTCCGGTGACTCCAAACATAATGAGGCCGGATGGTCCCGCTATCTTTTGGAGCCTGATGTCCTCAGGGCTCTTAAGTGGGTTCGGGCTCACGACTCGATGATCTTCTTCAACAATTCAAGTTGTCCCAGAGGCTCAGAAAGGTGAAGGGACACTACCGGAGCACCGCTCTCCGCTATGACTCTTGCATCACCGGCAGCCTGAGCCGCGATGAGTTCGCCGAATGTGAACGGGCGCTCCTTGATTTCTAGGTCCATGCCGGCTTCACCGGTAATTTGAATGAAGAGCCCCTGATTAGGGCCGCCCTTGTGATACTGCCCAGTTGAGTGAAGGAACCTTGGGCCCCACCCAAAGGTAGTTGGCCGACCTGTGCGCCCTGCAGTTATGTCTCGCAAGGATTCAAATTGCGGGTACTCCATGCGGTTGAGATAGACATGGAAGGAAAAGTAGCTGTGCTCGTTAGCGAGAGACATGAGCTGCTCTACCGCTGCCTCCACCGTCTGGCCGACGATTTCTATCCCTGCTGAGCTGACAGCCATTCCGCGGTCCACAAACTCAACCTCAGCAGCTTGCTGGGGAGAATCAAGAAGTGCGCGGGCTGCTACCTTTGCGCTCTCAACGTTTGGCTGGTCAAACGGGTTAATCTCCAAAAGGTATCCGGCGAGGGCCGTTGCCCACTCCCAAAGCAGGAAGAGTTCACCGAGGTCGCCCTCAAAACTGCAGTGCGCGCTTGGGTTCTTGGCTCTAATGGTTACGGTGTCCGCCGGTGTGGATGTTAGTTCTGGAGCGGAACACGTGACGACCACGGGAAGTACACCGCGTCCTTCCTTACCCGTGCTCTCCGCAACCAACTGCTCTACCCAGTCACCAAACCCTGGGTAAGCGTCACTTTCGATCAGGAACTTGTCCCAACTCGCGCTATCGCCTGCCATTGCTGCCGCTAGCCAAATCGCGGGGTTGTCCTCGGAGTCGTAGTGCAATGAGGTGGCGGCGGATGAAGCACTAGAGAGCAGCTGAGAGATGTCAGCGCCAGCAAGTCCGGCCGGAACTAGGCCAAAGGCTGTTAGAGCCGAATAACGCCCTCCGACGTTTGGGTCAGCGTTGAAGACTCTATAGCCGGCCTCACGGGACGCGATCTCCAGAGGTGACCCTGGATCAGTCACAATGACAATTCGTTCTTTAGCATCAATGCCGGCGGCGCTAAAGGCGCTCTCGAAGGCTCTCTTCTGGCTATCTGTCTCAACCGTTGAGCCAGACTTTGAGGAGACCACCGCAACAGTTCTCTCGAGATCTGTAAGTGCCGCAGCTACTTGGTCGGGTGAAGTTGCGTCCAGCACAACCAAGTCAACCCCAGAGTTTTTGCAGATAACCTCAGGAGCAAGGGAGGAGCCTCCCATCCCGCAGAGCACAACTCGATCGATACCTGCTTCCCTGAGCGAGTCGCGAAGCGCAAAAATCTCTCCTAGAAGCCCTGCAGAGTCGGATGCTGAACTGACCCACCCAAGTCGCTTACTCGCTTCTTCCTGCGCTAGAGGACCCCAGATGGTGTCATCCTTTTCTGCAAGTCGCGAACTGATCTGATCTTCGATCAAACGCTTGACAGCAGGCTCAACGTGTGGCCGGAAGTCTTCCGAGATTCCGACCTGGATCATGCGTTATCCAAAGCCGAGGTCACAGTCGCAACTAGATCATCCCAAGAGTCAATGAACTTCTGGACGCCTTCGCTCTCGAGGCCCTCTGTTACGTCGGCAAAATCGATTCCAGCATCCGCAAGATCCTGCATAACCTGCTTGGCATCCGCAATGTTGGGGACGATTGAGTTTCCAGGGATTTCTCCGTGGTCTGCAGTCGCCATCATTGTCTTCTCTGGCATTGTGTTGACTACATCCGCAGCAACCAGCTCAGTTACATAAAGCGTGTCGGGCAGGTTTGGGTCTTTCACTCCGGTCGAAGCCATGAGAGGTCGTTGGATTCTGGCCCCCTGCTGCGAGAGCGCCTGCCAGCGCTCAGAAGCAAACTGAGTCTGGTAAAGCTCGTAGGCCAGACGAGCGTTTGCAAGCGCTGCCTTTGACTTCAGGTCAGCTCTTCCAAAGCCCTCCAATCGCTTGTCTACCTCCGTGTCGACACGAGAGACAAAGAACGAGGCAACAGAGTGAATCTTTGACACGTCAACGCCTGCCTCGAGGGCTCTCTCGAGTCCGCTCATGTAGGCGTCGATGACCGCCTCATAGCGCTCCACGGAGAAGATAAGGGTCACATTCACTGAGATGCCCGCTGCCGTTACTTCGGTGATTGCCTGAAGACCCGCAATAGTCGCGGGAATCTTGATCATTACGTTTTCTCTATTGACCTTTTCATAGAGCTCTTTTGCCTGGGCGATGGTTGCTTGTGCATCGTGCGCTAGGCCTGGCTCGACCTCGATAGAGACCCTGCCATCGACGCCAGCGGTTGCTGAGTAAACACCCTCAAAGATGCTGCAAGCATTTGCCACGTCCTCAGTCGTGAGATTGAAGATTGTCTTTGAAGCGTCACTGCCAGCGACCTTTTCGGCTGCAATGGCGGGGGTGTAGCTATCCGATGAAAGAGCCTGCGCAAAAATCGTTGGATTTGTCGTGACACCGCGAACCGAATAGTTTTCGATCAGGTCCTGCAGGTTTCCCGATTCAATCCGCTCTCGCGAGAGATCATCTAGCCAGATGGAAACCCCTGCAGCTGTGAGGTCTTTTAGTCTTTCGTTCATTCGCTCTTCTCCAGGGTTTTCTTTGCGGCCGCGACGACTGCCTCGGTGGTGATTCCAAACTCTCGATACAGAGTCTTGTAATCGGCTGATGCCCCGAAGTGATCAATACCTACAGAGACTCCCGAGTCGCCAACGAACTCTCTCCAGCCGGAGGTAAGGCCTGCCTCAACCGAGACCCTCGCACGAACCGAACCTGGAAGCACCTCATCGCGATAGCTATCGGGCTGTGCCTTGAACCATTCAACGCAAGGCATCGAAACCACTCGAGTTGGGATGCCCTCTGCCTCGAGCTGCTTCCTCGCCTCGACTGCAAACTGCACCTCGCTGCCAGTAGCAATCAGGATCAGCTTTGGATCTTGAGAGCTCTCCTGGTAGATGTAACCACCCTTGCCTGTGAGCTCTGCAGATCCCTGACCAGCTTCACGATCCAAGACGGGAACGTTCTGTCTGGTTAGCACTAGGCCAGATGGTCTTTCGTTATTGCGCAGAGCAGCAAGCCAGGCATGTGCAGTCTCGTTGGCATCCGCAGGACGAATAACGTCCAGGTTAGGTATTGCCCTCAGTGCGCTCAGGTGCTCAATTGGCTGATGAGTTGGGCCGTCCTCGCCGAGGGCAACACTGTCGTGTGTCCAAACATAGATTGGCGCAATCCCCATTAGGGCAGCCAGTCTCACAGCGGGGCGCATGTAGTCGGAAAAGACCAAGAAGGTGCCACCAAATGGTCTGGTGTGGCCAGAGAGTGTGATGCCGTTCAGAATCGATCCCATGGCGTGCTCTCTGACGCCAAAGTGGAGGATTCGGCCAGATTTCTTGGGCTCCCAATGAGCCGTATCCCACTTGGCCGGAACAAAGGAGCCAGCCCCCTCGATTGTGGTGTTATTGGACTCCGCCAGGTCAGCGGACCCACCCCAAAGCTCTGGAAGCTTGGCCGCAAGCGCGTTTAGGACTTTCCCGGATGCCGCGCGCGTTGCCAACTCTGTGCCAGCCTCGAATACTGGAAGCGCCTGGGCGATGTCCTGGGGCAGTTCACCCCTTGAGAGCCTCTCAAGTAGGGCTGCCTGCTGAGGATTGGAGCTCTGCCATGCCGCAAACTCCTGATCCCACGCCTCACGGTCCTGCTTTGCTCGTGCTGCCAGCTCGCGGGTGTGAGCGAGAACCTCGTCGCTCACCTCAAAAGACTTCTCCGGGTCGAAACCAAGAGCCTCTTTTAGTCCCTTGACCTCGTCCTCACCGAGTTTTGAACCGTGGATTTTTCCGGTGTTCTGCTTACTGGGGGATGGCCACCCGATTATGGTGCGAAGGGTAATGAGTGTTGGCTGCTCGGTGTTCTTTTTTGCTGCCTGAATTGCCTCGTAAAGGGCATGGACGTCTTCTTTGTACTCACTCCCGCGGAAGCTGACCTCCATGGTCTCCCAGCCGTAGGAGCGATAACGGGCAGCAACGTCTTCGGTGAAGGAGATGTTGGTGTCGTCCTCAATTGAAATCTGGTTTGCGTCGTAGATGGCAATCAGGTTGCCCAGCCCGAGGTGACCAGCAAGCGAGCCAGCCTCACCGCTGACACCCTCCATCATGTCGCCGTCGCCGGCGATTACGTAAACAAAATGATCAAATACCGACTCTCCGGGCTTCGAGCTCGGGTCGAACAGCTCACGTTCGAATCTTGTGGACATCGCAAAGCCCGTAGCTGAGGCAAGTCCCTGACCGAGTGGGCCAGTTGTGATCTCGACACCCTTGGTGTGTCCGTACTCGGGGTGACCAGGAGTCTTCGAACCCCATGTCCTGAGCGACTCAATGTCGCTCCTTTCCAGACCGAAACCTCCCAGAAAGAGCTGGTTGTAGAGCGTTAGCGATGAGTGTCCTGCAGAGAGAATGAAGCGATCGCGGCCGATCCAGCGATCGTCAGCTGGATCATGTCTCATTACCTTCTGAAAAAGCAGGTAGGCAGCTGGGGCCAAGCTAATGGCAGTACCAGGGTGACCATTACCTACTTTTTCAACGGCATCAGCCGCTAGAACCTTTGCAGTCTTGACTGCAAGTTCGTCAATTTCGTTCCACTGAAGCAATATGAATTTCCCGTCTTTGAGGGGCTAGAAACCCTATGGCGGAGGCGAGGCGACTTTGCCTTGGATGTGCCTTGAAGTCTATACCCTGAGCCAATCAGGACCCTTCGGACAACGTAGACTAGAACAAATGTCAGCTCCCACAAGCACTTCAATTTCGCTCGCGCGCAAGCTCGCGGCTTACCTTGCTTTGACCAAGCCGAGGGTTATTGAGCTGCTATTGATAGCAACTGTGCCGACCATGATTCTTGCTGAGCGTGGACTGCCTAATCTGTGGCTCGTTTTAGCGGTCCTTTTTGGGGGAGCGCTGAGTGCAGGGAGTGCGAACGCCTTCAACTGCTACATAGACGCAGACATTGACAAGGTCATGGGCAGGACAAAGAACCGGCCACTCGTTACCGGGGAGCTAACGAAAACCGAGGCCCTGGTTTTTGCCTGGGTTATTGGCGCAATCTCGGTCATCTGGTTTGCAGTACTGATTAATCCGCTCTCGGCTCTGTTGAGCCTGTCTGCAATCCTCTTCTACGTCTTCGTCTACACCCTGGGACTCAAGAGGCGAACTCCTCAAAACATTGTCTGGGGCGGTGCCGCTGGGGCGGTGCCTGCTCTTATTGGCTGGGCCAGCGTCACGGGTGAGGTCTCGCTAAGTGCCCTCGTGCTGTTCCTGATTGTTTTCCTCTGGACCCCTCCGCACTATTGGCCACTGTCCATGCGGTATCTGGAGGATTACAAGAGTGCCGGAGTACCGATGCTTCCTGTAGTCGCGAAGAACCAGGTTGTTGCAAGGCAAATCATTCTTTATGCCTGGGCCTACCTAGCGGCCTCGCTGCTATTGATTCCCGTCGCTCAGATGGGGCTGATTTACACCGTTGTCGCGCTTGCCTCTGGTCTTTGGTTTGTCATCGAGTCGCACCTGCTCTATCGAGAGGCGAAGACCGCAATACCGGCAAACCCAATGAGGCTTTTCCACAGCTCAATTACGCAACTAACTGTGCTGTTTATCGCTGTCGCGATTGATCCGCTGATCTATATCTAGCGAACTTTGATTTCCTCCAGGCGAGCAAGTGCCTCGTCTCGCTCTTGAGCGTGGTCAACGATTGGAGCTGGATAGCCATGAGCCAAGCCATCTACCAATACCCAGGGTTGGTGGACCTTCCCTGTTGGTATGTGCCCGAGTTCGGGGACATACCTGCGAACGTAGTCGCCCGTGGGATCAAACTTCTCACCCTGTAGGACCGGGTTGAAAACTCGGTAGTAAGGCGAGGCGTCCGTTCCGCAACCTGCCGTCCATTGCCAGCCATGGGCATTTGACGCCGGATCGTGATCGGTCAGGTGGTCCTCGAAATAGCGAGCGCCGACCTGCCATTCAAAGTGCAGGTCCTTCACGAGAAAGCTCGCAACAATCATGCGGGCGCGATTGTGCATCCACCCGGTCTGCACCAGCTGCCGCATCGCAGCATCGACAATCGGATAGCCCGTCTTGCCCTGCTTCCAAGCCTCAAGCTTCTTTGCGTGCTGCTCGGGGTCGTCATAGCGCATGTTTCCAAAGCGTGGCTCTAGGTATTCGTGGAGCGTATGTGGATTGTGATACAACACGTCGGCGTAGAACTCTCTCCAAGCAATCTCCTTGCGGAATACCTCTTCGCCCTCACTGAGCCCAAGCCTTGCCAAAATCGTTCTCGGATGAATCTCTCCGTGTGCAAGAGCGTGAGAGAGGTGAGACGTCCCAGATAAGTCAGTGCGGTTGCGCTGTTCGTGATACTGGGGGACCTTCTCAAGAAACCTATCTAGGGTCTGAAGAGCCTGCAGCTCTCCTGCCTTCACCTTGAAAGGTGGGGGTGCACTCATTGCAGGCCAGTCGGTTTGCATTGCAGGTGCCCAGTTCACAGCTGCAACATCTATCTGGACGGACTCAGGCCAGCCATGAAGCGCCCAGCGTTTGTAGAAGGGCGTATACACCTTCAGGGGAGAGCCGTCGTCTTTCCTGATAGTTCCAGGCTCTATTGCGTAATAACTGTCAACCAGCTCAAGTGCGACTCCCAGTTCACTCAGCTCAAGCTGGACCTCTTCCTGGACGGCTATGCCTTCGGTGTCAAAGCTCGTGGTTGCAAAGACCTTCTCTATGCCGTGCTTCCGGCAGTACGCGGCAATTGCCTGTGCAGGGTTGCCCTGTGCCACCGAAAGCCCACCTGGTAATGAGTCACCTAGGGCCTTGGCGGACTCCAAGATACTGTGCTGTCTCAGCAAGGATCGCTGCTGCAGCCAGCGGGGAAAAACAAATAGAGTGTGCAGCTCAGCTGAGGCCTCAGCGGCTTTTTTTAGAGCCAGGTTGTCTTGGGCACGCCTATCTCGGCGGAACCAGAACAGGGACTTCAAGCTCTTCTCGCTAGCACCAAGTACTGGAAGGTAAGCAGCGAGCAAAGTACCGCGGCCCCAAGCATATGCAGGGCCACCAAAAACTCCGGGACACCCAGCCTTGCCTGCGCCACACCAATCAGCGCCTGAGCAATTGAGGCAGCAAACAAGAGCGTGAGGGCCCTGGTCGCCAGATTAGACATAGAAAAGCCCGCACCTCTGGTCTGGAAGAAGAGCTGGAGCGCAATCAGCCCAAGCATGAGGTAGCCGGGGTAGCTGTGGTAATGCTGCCAGACCTCGAGATCTAGGCCATTTCTTGGGGTTAGCGCGTCGCCTGCGTGAGGTCCCGCTCCTGTGACGAGCACGCCAACAACTATCGAGACTGCACCCGCTAGAGCGGTGGGGATTGCCAACGCCTTTGATGCGCCGCTTACGACCTGAGAGCCCTTGGGAAGAGCCCGGAAAACCAGTAGCGAGGCAAGTGCTATCAAGACAGAGGAAATCAAGAAATGCAGACCAACAATCCAGCTGTTGAGCTCAGTTAGCACCGTTACGCCACCAACAACAGCCTGCAGGATGATCCCAAAACCAAGACCAAAACTCGGAAGCACGAGACCCCGCGGGTCTTTCCGCCTGGCTACAACGGCAAACCCTCCAGCGGTTGCCAGGGCCCCAATAGCTGCGGCTGCGAGAACAGACAGTGACATGGTGTCTAGGGAGGAGACCGCAAGGGCCAGTCCAACAACGAACAGAGCCACGAAGCCAAAAAAGGCATAGACGATTCTCAGGAGCAGGGCCCTATCAGCAAGCCTGCGAATGATTGTCGCAAAAGTCAGTAGAGCAACCACAAGCAACACAAAAGTCAGGAGCCGATTACCAAACTCAATTACCCCGTGAATGCCCATCTCCGATGTGCTCACCAGGGACTCGTCTGTGCACTTAGGCCAGGTGGGGCATCCCAAACCTGAGCCTGTAAGCCGCACCAAACCGCCAGTCACCACGATGAGAATTTGGGTAGCTAGGGAGAGCCAGACACACAGCCTTAGCCGAGCAGGCGACGTAAGACGCTCAAGCCAGAGGTTTCTCACCGGGGTCAGAATTGAGGTCAACTTAGGTATGCCTTACTAGTTTTTGAAAGCTAACTGTTTTAGCCTATTACCTCACTCAAAACCCGCCCATCTCTCTGCTTTATTCCGGAATAGCTGGGCACCACGCGAGTTGTATTGATTGGACGCCAGGAGGCTAAATGTCAGAAAAAATCATCGATCGGCCAGAGCTCGACGATCTAGGTAACTACGAGTTCGGATGGTCCGACTCGGACAGTGCTGGAGCGTCAGCCAAGCGGGGTATCAATGAAGAGGTGGTGCGTGACATCTCTGCCCGCAAGGAAGAGCCAGCATGGATGCTGGAGCGCAGGCTGAAGGGCTATGACTTCTTCGGTAAGAAGCCGATGCCAGCCTGGGGATCTGACCTTAGCGGGATTGATTTTGACAACATCAAGTACTTCGTACGTTCCACTGAGCGCCAGGCTCAAACCTGGGAGGACCTCCCAGAGGACATTCGCAACACCTACGAGCGTCTGGGTATCCCAGAGGCCGAGCGTCAGCGCCTCGTCGCTGGTGTTGCGGCTCAGTATGAGTCAGAAGTCGTCTACCACCAGATTCGCGAGGACCTGGAAGAGCAGGGCGTCATCTTCTTGGACACCGACACCGCTCTCAAGGAGCACCCCGAGATCTTCGAGGAGTACTTCGGCAGCGTGATCCCCGCGGGAGACAATAAGTTTGCGGCCCTGAACACGGCAGTTTGGTCAGGTGGCTCGTTCGTATACGTGCCAAAGGGAGTTGAGGTCGAGATCCCGCTCCAGGCCTACTTCAGAATCAACACCGAGAACATGGGGCAGTTCGAGAGGACGCTCATCATCGCAGATGAGGGATCCTATGTTCACTACATTGAGGGCTGCACCGCACCGATCTACCAGTCTGACTCTCTCCACAGCGCGGTCGTGGAAATCATCGTCAAAAAGAACGCTCGCGTTCGATACACCACGATTCAAAACTGGTCAAACAACGTCTACAACCTTGTCACGAAGCGCGCTATCGCTCACGAGGGCGCAACCATGGAGTGGATCGATGGAAACATCGGTTCAAAGGTCACCATGAAATACCCATCGGTAATTCTTGCCGGCGAGCACGCTCGCGGCGAGACCCTCTCGGTTGCTTTTGCGGGCGAGGGTCAGCACCAGGATGCCGGGGCCAAGATGATTCACCTTGCTCCTCACACCACCAGCTCAATCGTTTCGAAGTCCATCGCTCGCGGTGGCGGGCGAACTTCCTACAGAGGCGAAATCAGGGTGAATCCTGGAGCTCACCACTCGGCCAATACGGTTCGTTGCGATGCTCTTTTGGTCGACACGATCTCAAGGTCCGACACCTATCCCGCGAATGACATCCGCGAGGATGACGTGGCAATGGGGCACGAGGCTACCGTCTCGCAAATAAGTGCAGAGCAGCTTTTCTATCTCCAGTCGAGGGGGATTGAAGAGGACGAGGCCATGGCAATGATTGTCCGCGGCTTCATTGAGCCAATCGCAAAAGAGCTCCCTATGGAGTATGCGTTGGAGCTCAACAAACTTATTGAGATGCAGATGGAAGGGGCCGTTGGATAGTGGCAGCTCAGCATGGCCTAGAGGCCCATTCACACGGGAACGTTCCAATTCAGACCAGGAGCGAACGACCTCGCTCAACCAGTGTCAACGATTTTCCGGAGATCACCAACCGCCAAGAGATCTGGCGCTACATCCCGGTAGACAAGCTGCGCGGGCTCGATGAGGCTGTCATGGGTGAGCTCTCTGCAAGTGAAGTAGCCGCAGAGCTTGCCCCTGGAACTTCAATGCGCTGGGTTGACTCAACTGATCCGCTTGTGGGCAGTGCAGGCCTGCCGGAGGAGCGAGTATCGGCCGCAGCTTGGACTAACGCGTCCAAGACCCTGGTAATTGAAGTAGAAAAAGAGGCCGAGAGTTCGGAGCCGTCTTTCGTAAAAATAGCGCCTGCCGATAACAGTGCGAAGGCCGCCCACGTGGTTGTAGTTGTCGGAAACCACGCGAAGGCTACGATTGCGCTGGACCACGTTGGAGTTGGCGTTCTGGGCGAGAACGTCGAAGTCGTCCTCGGTGACGGCTCTCAACTCAACCTCGTAAGCCTCCAGGAGTGGGAGGCGGGTTCAACGCATGTGTCCACCCAGTTCTCAAAGCTTGGAAGGGACAGCTCGCTGAAGCACGTTGTGGTCTCCATGGGTGGCGACGTAGTCAGAGTCGTACCCTCCGTGGCGCTCAGTGCGCCAGGCGCAGAGGTCAACATGTATGGGGTCTACCTTGCAAACAGTGGTAACTACTTTGAGCACAGGCCTTACGTTGACCACATCGCCGAGAACTGCACGTCCAACGTCGCCTACAAGGGTGCTCTCCAGGGTGCTGGTGCCCACACGGTTTGGGTGGGAGATGTGCTGATTCGCGAGTCTGCCGTTGGCACCACTACCTATGAGCTCAATAGAAATCTTCTGCTTACCGATGGTGCAAGAGCTGACTCCGTACCGAACCTCGAGATAGAAACCGGCAAGATCGAGGGAGCTGGGCACGCCAGTGCATCGGGTCGCTTCGACGACGAGCAGTTGTTCTACCTCATGGCAAGAGGAATTGAAGAGGAGCAGGCGAAGAAATTGGTGGTCCGCGGCTTCCTGAGCGAGGTAATCCAGAAGATCGGAATCGAGTCCATCGAGGACCGCCTGATCGCCGCCATCGAGACCGAGCTAGAAAAGACGGGTGCGTAAATGGCTGTAAGAATCTGTACCCTCGACGACCTGAAGCCTGGGAAGGCTCTTAGGGTCAAGATAGGTGACCACGCGCTTGCCATTGTTCGCACTCCATCCGGAGACGTCAAGGCACTGGATGACAAGTGCTCTCACGGTGAGATATCGCTGAGCGAGGGCTTTGTCGATGACAAGACCATTGAGTGCTGGGCCCACGGAGCAAAGTTCGACCTCGAGACGGGGAAGCCCCTCTCACTGCCTGCCTACGAGCCCGTATCAACCTACGAAGTATTGATCGAGAACGACGAGATATTCGTCGAATACGAAGACTAAGACCTTAGGAAAGAAGAGAATGACAACACTAGAAATCAAGAACCTGCACGTATCGGTAGAGACCGACCAGGGAAGTAAGCAAATCCTTCGCGGCGTCGATTTGACCATCAAGTCCGGCGAGATTCACGCGGTCATGGGGCCAAACGGTTCCGGCAAGTCAACACTTGCCTACTCGGTCGCCGGGCACCCGAAGTATGAGGTAACTGACGGCGAGATTCTCCTAGACGGCGAAGACGTACTCGAGATGAGCGTTGACGAGAGGGCCCGCGCCGGTCTGTTTTTGGCAATGCAGTATCCCGTTGAGATTCCGGGCGTATCGGTATCTAACTTTCTGAGGACCGCAAAGACCGCGCTGAGCGGAGAGGCGCCAAAGCTTCGCGAGTGGGTTGGAGACCTGCGTGATGCCATGGGCAACCTTCGCATGGACTCAGACTTCACTGAGCGAAACGTGAACGAGGGCTTCTCTGGTGGAGAGAAAAAGCGGCACGAGATTCTGCAGCTAGAGCTACTGAAGCCGAAGATTGCAATCTTGGATGAGACCGACTCAGGTCTTGACGTCGACGCACTCAAGGTTGTTTCGGAGGGTGTAAACCGCGCCCACGCCGACAACGGCCTAGGAGTGCTCCTGATCACCCACTACACCCGAATCCTCCGCTACATCAAGCCCGACTTCGTGCACGTTTTCGTGGCCGGCAAGGTTGCCGAGCAGGGTGGTGCCGAGCTGGCAGAGCGCCTCGAGAACGAGGGTTACGACCGCTACACCAAGGCCGGGGTATGAGCGAACCCAAGGAACTCTCGCCTCAGCGCTACGACCAAGTAATCGAAGCGATGAAGGACATCATCGACCCCGAGATTGGCGTGAACATCGTCGATCTTGGCCTGGTCTATGGGCTGCAGGAATCCGAAGATGGTGCGCTGCTGATCAACATGACGTTGACCTCAGCAGGTTGCCCGCTAACCGACGTAATCGAAGAGCAGACGGCGGATGCCCTGGACGGAGTTGTCGAGGCGTTCCGCATCAATTGGGTCTGGATGCCGCCATGGGGTCCAGAAAAAATCACAGAGGACGGCCGCGAAATGATGCGGTCGATCGGGTTCTCTATCTAGCGAACGAGCTTCCAAGCAATCGGCAGCAGCGTTGCAGCGGCAACCGCTTTGAGCGCGTCACCGATCAAGAATGGAATCACGCCTGCCGTTAGCGCGGCGGGGAACGATAGTCCCAGGCCAACAATCAGCCATCCAGCTCCAAGGGCGTAGATAATCACGCTACCCAAAGCAAACGAAGCCGCAACTCTTATCGGGGTGGTGGTAAAGCCCCTGGCTGCCAGAGCGCCAACCACAAATCCAGCTGCAACAAAGCCCACTAGATACCCTGCGGTTGGTAGAACTGCCGTGAGAGCCTTCGCTCCCGCAAACACGGGGAGTCCAGCTGTACCCATCGCAAGGTAAACACCCATGGAGGCAGCGCCTCGAGCCGCTCCTAGGGTTGCCGCAACAAGCAGTACAGCAAACGTCTGCAGTGTCATGGGAACCGGATACATGGGAATCTGTACCTGAGCTGCAAGGGCTGTCAACACAGCACCACCCAACACGAGTGCCACGTCACTCACAAGAGAGCGAGGAACAATTCTGTCGACCAGAGTCGCCTGAGCAATAGACATCCGAATCCTTCCTGTTTTGAAGCAGTTTACTGGTTTGAATCCTCGTATTCAGCATCGATAACTGCCTGAGTTCGCTTTTGCTTCTTTGGCTCGAGCAATCCAGCCTCCTCCAGCCTGATCCGACGGTCGTTTCGATAGGCCCAAATGAATGCGGCAAATGCCATGACGCCAAAGATGATCCACTGGATGGCATATGAGAGGTGGTTTCCCTCGTTCAATGTTGGCTTGGGCATCGGTAGTGGTCTGCTCTGGTAACCAGGATCCTCTGAAACGACTCGGCCGTAGTGCTCGACAATGACATCACCCGCGTATGCAAACCTCTCTGCAAGACGCGGTAGGTCGATGGAGGCAATTTGCCCAGGAATGTCATCTCGATTGAGATCCGGCTCGGAGACTCTGAGCCGAACCGTGAGGTTATGCAGGGCTTGGTCGGGGAGGGGGTTCACCTCTGGTGTGACAAGCTCAGAGGATGCCTCTAGCCAGCCTCTTTCAATGATGATTATTTCCCCCGATTCCAGCTCGAGAGGAACCAGCTGAAGGAAGCCCGGTTGACCATTGAGGGGTCGATTTCGAACGACTGTGGCCAGCTCCGGCAAATAGGTTCCTGCGAGCTCTACCGGAGTCCACTCCTGGTCCGATGTTCCGTCCGGATTGATTGCCCATTCGAGTTCTTCGTAGGGCACAGGCTTTAGGTCATAGTTCTGGATGACTTGATCGATTCTCTCCACTCGTTCAGCGCGTCGAGAGAACTGCCACCAGCTAAGAAGTGAGGTTGCAATCGCAAAAAGCAGAACTAGCGCGAGCCATGGGCCCCAACGTCTAATCGTGCTTTGCTTCAAAATCCCTGGTTCCTAGGTAGAAGTTGCGTGCTGACAAATAGTCAACCAGATAGCCGAGGTGGTCATCGCATGCTGCCCAGGTCTTAGTCCGACCGCCTAAGTGAATCTTTGGGTTTGCCCACTCAATGAGCTTGGTTGCTCCCTGCCCGCATCCGGCCCTGGAGCACTTAGCGGTCATCTTCGATTTTTACTTCACTTGCTTTCACAGAAAGCTTCGGCGCTATCACGCCGGATTGAGCCCTGGAGCGACTCGGCCCCTGCGAATTAGCCAACACCACGGCAAAATACGGCAGGAATATAGCCCCCGCAAAAAAGAACCACATCCAGAATCCCTGGGTAACAACTCCCAAAATGATGCAGAGCGTGCGGATTGACATGGCAATCGAGTAGCGAATCATGCGCTGCTTGCGCTCTTCCTCTGGGGATAGCTCCAGCGAAGTGACGCTTTGCCGTTTTGCCAAAGGGGTTCCTGACCTTGTGATTACTAGACTGTGGTATTCATAACGCCACAGCTTCAATGGTATTCCCGCAAGGAGATGAAAAGATGTCGCAGCCAAGGACCGTCCTCATTACAGGTGGGAATAGGGGCATTGGTTATGCCATCGCGGAGGAGTTCATCGCCCAAGGTCACAGGGTCGCTGTAACCGCGAGAAGTGGCGAGGGGCCCAAAGGCTCTTTTGCGGTTCAGGCTGACGTTACAGATTCGGCATCGCTGGATCTAGCTATTGAAAAGGTAGAGGCCGAGCTTGGGCCCATAGAGGTTGTTATTGCCAACGCCGGCATAACCAAAGACACCCTCCTGATGCGCATGAGCGATGAGGAGTTTGAGTCTGTAATAAACACCAACCTCACAGGTGTATTTCGGGTCGTAAAGAGGGTCACTAAGTCCATGCTTAGGGCAAAGTACGGTCGCGTGGTCCTAATTGGTTCCGTGGTTGGGCTATTGGGAAGTGCAGGTCAGGTCAACTACTCAGCTGCCAAGAGCTCCTTGGTTGGCATGGCAAGAAGCATTACCCGAGAGCTGGGAGCCAAGAACATCACAGCAAATGTCGTGGCACCCGGATTCATTGACACCGACATGACGAAGGAGCTCGGTGAGGAGCTGGCGAACAAGTATCGGTCCCAGATTCCTGCGGGGCGGTTCGCAGCTCCTGAGGAGGTTGCCAAGGTCGTTGCATGGGTTGCTGGTGAGGATGCCGGCTACATCTCGGGAGCGGTAATTCCGGTTGATGGTGGCCTAGGAATGGGTCACTAGGTAGTAGTTTTTAGCAAAGGGCAGGAGAGAAGCTTGGGAATCTTAGAAGGCAAGAAAATACTTATCACGGGAGTACTAACCGAGGCATCTATTGCCTTCTCCGCGGCACGACTTGCTCAGGAGGAAGGGGCGGAGGTGCTGCTGAGCAGCTTCGGACGCATGCTTCCAATCACCACAAAGATCGCCGAACGACTTCCAAAACCTGCAGAGGTTATTGAACTTGATGCCACCAATGCCGAGCACCTTGAGAAGCTCCCTGAGGTAGTGAAAGAAAAGCTCGGTTCGCTCGATGGAATGGTTCACGCTATTGCCTTTGCGCCACAAACCGCCCTCGGAGGCAACTTCATGGACACGGCTTGGGAAGACGTCTCGACAGCGGTTGAGGTTTCGGCCTATTCGTTGAAGTCGATCACAACTGCTCTGATGCCGGTATTCAACAATCCAAGCTCTGTGGTTGGACTGACTTTCGACGCGACGGTGTCATGGCCTGTGTACGACTGGATGGGCGTTGCTAAGGCCGCTTTCGAATCGACCTCAAGATACTTAGCCCGCTACGTGGGAGAGCATGGAGTTCGAGTAAACCTGATTTCCGCCGGGCCTCTGCGCACAACAGCAGCAAAGGGTATTCCCGGGTTCTCAACCATGGAGGAGCTCTGGACAGGCAGAGCACCACTGGGTTGGGATCTAACCGACACTGAGGCGGCAGCAAGGGGGCTGGTTGCTCTGTTGAGCGATTGGTTCCCAGCTACTACCGGTGAGATGATCCACGTAGATGGCGGGCTGCACTCAACCGGTGCCTAGGGCAGTAGTTCGATTGCTTTTGACAAGTCCCGCTCGTCTATCACCACGTCGGCACTCTCTCTAACCACGGGCTTAGCGCAAAAGGCAACAGATAGACCGGCCTTGGCCATCATGCCTAGGTCATTTGCACCATCGCCAATTGCGATGGTTTGAGAGAGTTCGAGTCCGTTTTCTGACGCCCAGCTCTCGAGGTATTTTGCCTTTGCCTCACGATTGATTAGTTCACCGACAACTTCGCCTGTTAGCAGGCCGTCCTGCACGCCAAGAGTGTTTGCCATTGCATAGTCCAGGCTGAGCCCCTGCCTGAGGCCATCAAGCAGCTGAATAAAACCCCCGGATACTGCTGCGACCTTGCCGCCTCTTGCGTGTATTTCGCCTATTAGCGCTTTCGCACCAACGGTAGGGGTCAGAGATTTTGAGGTCTCCTCCAGGACTGAAACTGGCAGGCCTTTGAGCGTCGCAACCCGCTCCACCAGAGAGGTTGTGAAATCGATTTCGCCCCGCATGGACCGCTCAGTTATCTCAGCGACTCTTTCGCGATTGCCGGAATGTTCGGCGAGCAGCTCAATCGCCTCTTCGTTTATGAGGGTTGAATCAACATCAAATACGACTAAAAACCTTGTCAAGGGGTGACCAGCAGACCCTTCGAGGCAACCGTAAGACCTGATTCTGTAACTGTGAAGCCCCGTTCTAAATCTCGCTCGCGACTGACGCCAATGCTGGCGCCATCTGCAACTATCACGTTCTTGTCCAAAATGGCCTTTCGGATGGTGCAGTCACGGCCCACCTGAACAGAATCAAGAAGAACTGAATCGGTAACCAGAGATCTCGAGCCAACTCGAACCATGGGGGAGAGAACACTTCTTTCCACGATGCCGCCTGTCACCACAACCCCTAGGGAGGTAATCGAGTCGTTGGTGCGACCCTGGTTTCCCTCTGAGTCGTGAATGAACTTTGCCGGAGGCATATTGATCTGCTGGTTGAACACTGGCCAGTCGGAGTTGTAGAGGTTGAAGATGGGCATAGTGGAGATCAGGTCCATGTGGGCCTCGTAGTAAGAGTCAATCGTTCCCACATCTCGCCAATAGGACTTGTCCCGATCGGTCGCACCCGGAATTTCGTTGAATGTGAAGTCGTATACGCCACAGGTGCCGGCTTCTACAAACGCTGGAATGATGTCGCCACCCATGTCGTGTGAGGAGCCCTCGTTATCGCCATCGCGCTGAATTGCATCTATCAGGGCCTCTGCATTGAAGATGTAGTTACCCATGGAGACGAGCGCCTGCGAGTCGTCACCCGGCACTGGTTTGGGGTCAGCAGGTTTCTCCCTGAATTGTGAGATCTTGCCCGGAGACTTCGCGTCGACCTCGATAACACCAAACTGGCTTGCAAGCGATATTGGTTGCCTGATGGCAGCAACGCTAGCTTCCATGCCAGATTCAATGTGTGCCTGGAGCATCTGGTCAAAGTCCATACGGTAGACGTGGTCGGCACCGACAACAACTACGTAGTCGGGACGCTCATCGCTGAGGGCGTTCATCGACTGCAAAATCGCGTCGGCACTGCCGGTATACCAGCGCTTGCCAAGCCTTTGCTGTGCGGGAATGGACGCAACGTAGCCCCCCAGCAAGGGGGACATGCGCCAAGTCTGAGAGACGTGTCGGTCTAAAGAGTGTGACTTGTACTGGGTGAGAACCACGATTCGACGAAGCCCGGAATTTAGGAGATTCGAAAGGGCAAAGTCGATTAGGCGATAGCTACCGGCAAATGGAACCGCAGGCTTGGCACGATCAGCTGTGAGCGGCATCAGCCGCTTTCCCTCGCCTCCAGCGAGCACCATTCCGAACACTCTTGCCACTGCCATAGGCAAATGTTAGTTCCCAAAAAGGTGAGCCGCACTAGCATTTGGGTATGCGTGTGGATTTCGTTACCAAAGAGTACCCGCCAAACATCTATGGAGGAGCGGGCGTCCACGTCACCGAATTGGTTGCGGTTTTGAGGCAACGTATCGAGGCACGAGTGCACGCTTTTGGGACTCCTGTAGCCGAGTCCTCCACCTACGGGTATGAGACACCTTTGGCTATGAAGGACGCAAATGCTGCCCTACAAACCATGGCGACTGACCTGGAAATTGTGAAGAACCTGGCCGGTAGCGACATAGTCCACAGCCACACCTGGTACGCAAACTTTGCAGGACACATCGGCTCCATGCTTCATTCCGTTCCACACATAATTACAGCCCACTCTCTCGAGCCGCTCAGGCCATGGAAGAGAGAGCAACTGGGTGGGGGTTACGAGGTTTCTTCGTTCATTGAGAAGAGCGCCTACGAGCAAGCCCAGAGAATAATCGCGGTCTCCGCTGGCATGAGAGGAGACATCCTGAGCTCCTATCCGCAGCTTGATCCCAGCAGGGTAGACGTGGTCCACAACGGCATTGACTCGAAGAAATGGGCTCCCGTTTCAGATGACGCCCTGCTAGCCAAACATGGGATAGATAAAAAGCGCCCCATCGTAAGCTTCGTTGGACGAATCACCCGTCAGAAGGGGCTTACCTACTTCCTTAGGGCTGCACGGGAGCTGCCCAAGGATGTGCAGCTGGTTCTCTGCGCTGGAGCTCCAGATACGCCTGAAATTCTCTCCGAGGTTGAGAAGCTCGTCGCTGAGCTAAGTAGGGAGCGCGACGGAGTCATTTGGATCCCGGAACATCTTCCCCAGAAGCAACTCGCAGCAATACTCACCGCAACTGACCTGTTTGTCTGCCCGTCGATTTATGAGCCCCTGGGAATCGTGAACCTGGAGGCCATGGCCTGCGGCGCGGCCGTCATAGCCACCGCAACCGGCGGAATACCTGAGGTCGTGGTCCCGGGCGAGACTGGGTGGCTGGTGCCTATAGATCAGCACAAAGATGGCAGTGGAACACCGAAGGATCCGGAAAAATTCATTGCCGACTTTGGTGCCGCTCTGACCAAAGCGATTCAGTCAGACCAGTTAGAGAAATTCGGACAGGCCGGCAGGAAACGCGCGATCGAAGAATTTAGCTGGGAGACCATTGCGACTCGCACGCTTGAGGTCTATAACCGCGCCCTCCAGGGCTAGGATTCTCTGCGATGGCCAAGGTAATTGATCTCCAGAATGTAGTTGTCAAACGCTCTAACAAGGAGATCCTCAAGGCCATAAATCTAACCCTGGAAGATTCTGAACGCTGGGTGATCCTTGGACCCAACGGCGCTGGAAAGACAACCCTTCTTCGAGTGCTTGCCGCACAGATTCAACCCAGCTCTGGCAAAGCGACGATCCTTGATGAAAACCTGGGCGAGGTTAATGTCTTCGAGCTGAGAACGAGAATTGGTTTCGCATCAAATGCCCTCTCCGCTCAGATCCCAAACAGCGAGAGCGTGCTGAACGCTGTAATGACTGCAAGCTACGGAATCACGGGCAGATGGCGCGAGGAATATGATGCGATCGATGAGCGTCGGGCTCGCAGAGTTCTTGCTGAGTGGGAACTTGCAGAATTCGAAGACCGCCCAATTGGCACCCTCAGCGACGGCGAAAAGAAGCGTGTCCAGATTGCCCGGTCGATAATGACGGACCCCGAATTGCTGTTGCTGGATGAGCCTGTTGCGAGCCTCGACATGGCTGCGCGGGAGCAAACGATAGGACTGCTTTCCGGCTACGCCCAAAGCGACACCGCACCTGCCATGGCAATGGTTACCCACCATATCGAGGAGATTCCAGCTGGCTTCACCCATGCACTCCTGCTGCAAGATGGTGCGGTCGTAGCTAGGGGAGAAATCTCCTCGACCATAACTTCCGAGGCTATCTCCGAAACCTTCCGCTATCCGCTCACGGTAACAATGGAGGATGGAAGGTTCAGGGCAAGGGCACGCTAGCGCTTAGAGCACTAACCTGATAGGCTTTGCCGCTGTTGCTTTGTGCAACGCAAACCACCAAAAAAGGAAATCATGAAGGCTGATATTCACCCAAGCTACGGACCGGTCATCTTCCGCGACCTCGCGTCCGGCGTTGCCTTTCTAACTCGTTCAACCATCACCAGCGACAAGACTCTTGAGTGGGAGGACGGAAACACCTACCCGGTTTACGACGTCGAGATCAGCTCTGCGAGCCACCCTTTCTACACAGGCAAGCAGCGCATCATGGACTCTGCTGGAAGGGTCGAGCGCTTCAACGAGCGTTACAAGAACTTCGGCTAAGACTTTATTGGCCAACCCAATTCCGCCCGGAAATCCGGGCGGTTTTGCTTTTTAAGGAACTCCTGCATTGAAAGTTGCCACTCGTCAGCCCACTTTGCCTGGAGGTCATGGAGTTCAAGCAGGTCAATGTCCAACTCTGGATACTTAGCGGCCATGCGCTGAGCGAGTTGACCAGCAGCTATCGCGTCTGCGGTCGAGTTATGGGCATCTGCAAGCTCGACTTTGTAAATTGCGGTCAGAGTCGCGAGGTTCTTCTTGCCGGGACGAAATTTCTCTAACTTTCTATCAATGACAAGAGGGTCGATTACCGGCTTTGGGTTTAGAGGCTCCAGTGAATAGCGCATCGCTTCTGATTGCAGAATGCTGAAATCGTATGAGGCATTGAATGCAACCAAAGGCATTTCTTTGTTGAGGCTTCTTAGGTGCTCAACGATTTCCCCGACAGCACCTGCAGGTTCGGCTCCATCTCTAATGGCAACTTCGGTGGTAACTCCGTGGACGCGGCTTGCGGCCTCAGGAATCTCTACACCAGGGTTTACAAGCCATTCTGAGAGTGCCTCAGTCTCGCCGTTCTGATTTATGACAGCGACGCAAGCGGTCACTATTCGAGCGGTCTTGACATCCAGACCGGTGGTTTCTAAATCAAAGACCGCCAGCTTCTTGGCCCATTCAGGCGTCTGAGGTTCGAAGTCAAAATCGAGCAAATTATTAATCTCCTGAGAGCACCCTATTGCTTTGCCTAGGGGAACCTAGACTTGTCGAGTGCTGGTGTTGAAAAGTTCTCCCCAGAGCCTGTTTCGGCTTGCTGAGCTAAGGCTAAAGCGCGAAGATGTTGGCTCTACGGCCACGTGGCACCTCGGTGATGGCGGACCCAAAGTGATGCTGGTTCATGGTTTCCGGGGCGATCATCACGGCCTTTTGGGTTTAGCGGGAGCGCTGCCAGAGGTTCGCTTCACAATTCCAGATCTTCCAGGATTTGGGAAAACTCCGGGTCTTGAGAGCGGCCACAGTCTCAAAAATTATGGTCGCTGGCTAGCGGACTTCTCAGCCAGCTCGGGGGGTTATGACCTCATACTCGGACACAGTTTTGGCTCACTGGTTGTTTCATCAGCGCTCAGTCAAGGGCTGAGCGTGGAGAAGGTTGCGCTGCAGAACCCCATAACTACAAGGGCCAGCGAGAGCTCCTCACTTGCGAATCGACTCGCTGATCGCTACTACGAACGCGGTTCCAAGGCAGGCTCAAACCTTCTAACCTCGCAGCTTGTGGTGCGCGGGATGTCCATAGCGCTGGCCAAGACTAAGAATCCGATGTTACGTCGTTTCATTCACAGGCAGCACTCAAGCTACTTCTCGGTTTTCGAGAGCAACCAAAGTGTTGCGGAGGGCTACAAAGCTGCCAGCACCTCCAGTGTTCTGGACTTCGTTGACCATCTTCCAAAGAAGCTCATGGCGATCGCCGGTGATAAAGATGTGGTTGCTCCGCTGGAGGGTCAACAGAAGCTGGCTGAGCTAACTGGCGCCGACCTCAGAGTCATCAGGGGAGTTGGGCACCTAACTCACTACGAGCGGCCCAGCGAAGTGGCAAGTCACCTAAGCGATTTCTTGGTGGCGTAATGGAGAGTATTTGGTTTGATGGCAGATACATCAATCCGGTAAAGCCGGATGGCATCACCAGCTTCTCGCTGGGCCTAATCAGGGCAGTTTTGAGGGTACATCCACTCACGGTAATGGTTGACAGTCAGCAGCAGGCTGAACTGCTGCCCACGAGTGAGAACCTGACTCTCTTCTTCACGAACCCCGTAGCTTCACCTAAGGAGTTTTTTTCAACCCGAAAGCTGAATCGCGAAAAAATCAGGGTGCTTTTCTCTCCTATGCAAACCACATCTGGGCTGGGCAGAAACTTTAAGCTCGTCTACACCCTGCATGATCTGATCTATTACCGTCATCGAACCCCGCCATCGAATTTCAACCCACTGATTCGGGCGGTCTGGTTTCTTTATCACCTGAGCTACTGGCCTCAGCGGAGGCTATTGAACATGGCTGATGCCGTCGCCACGGTCTCGGAGACGACTCGAGATCAGATGCTGAAGCATCGACTGACGAAGAAGCCGATCTACGTAATCCACAACGCAGCCGAGGCGCCTGAGCGCGTTGACAAGGTAAACCGCCACGACTCAAAGATCCTCGTCTACATGGGTAGCTTCATCGGCTACAAAAACGTGGAGACCCTAGTTCGAGGGATGCGTCATCTGCCTGACCACAAACTGGTGTTGCTGAGCCGAATTACCGAAAGTCGAAAGGTCGAGTTGCAGGCTCTTGCGGATGAAAATGGGGCGCAGGTTCAGTTCGAGAATGGTGTAACAAGGGACGAGTATCACGAGTGGTTACATGCTGCCAAGGCGCTAGTGAGCGCGTCCAAGGATGAAGGCTTTGGAATACCGGTGGTTGAAGCAATGGAGCGTGGTTGCCCGGTTATCCTCAGCGACATACCAATCTTTGAGGAGGTCGCAGGTCCTGCAGGTCTTCGATTTGCCGCTGCCGACTCCATAGCCTTCGCCGAGCAGGTAAAGCGGCTGGGGGACAAGAGAGACTGGAAGCTCCACAGCGATCTAGGACTCACCCAGGCTGAGTTCTTCACCTGGGAGGACAGCGCAGAGCTTTTTCTCGAACTTTGCGAGGAGCTAGCTGGCTCCTAGGGGCTTTGGTGCCCAGGCGTCCAGCGACCAACCACCAGCATCCCTCAGAACGTGCAGTGAGGCGTTCTCAAGCCTCTCACCCTTGGGTGGTATCTCGCCATTGGTTACCTCAGCGAGGACAAACCGAATAAGGGCGCCGTGGCTCACAGCCAATACGCGAGCGCCGGCATACCTTGAGTTCATCTCGCCCAGCAGTTTCCTAGCCCGCTCGGCAACAGCCTGGGTGGATTCGGCCCCAGGAATCTCATCGAGCTTCGAATATTTCTCGTGCCACTCGGAATAGAGCATTCCTTCCCCAATGCCAAAGGCTCTCTCCAGAAGCAGGTCATCTACAACAACCTCTTTTGCCCCGATGCGCTCGGCGAGAATCTGTGCGCTGTGCCTTGCTCGGCCAAGTGGGGAGCTGAGGACAACATCCCAATCTGAAGTTAGGTGCAGAGAGGCATTTCTCACCTGCTCTATGCCGTAGTCGTTCATTGGGATGTCTGCGGTTCCCTGCAGTCGCAGATCAATGTTCCAATCGGTCTGGCCGTGCCTGAAGAGGCCTAGTACGGTTTCGCTAGCCAAAAATGACCCCCAGTAGTTCACTGGTTGAGCCGTTGATGCGAACATTCGCCAGCTCGTCTGCGCGGGTGGACCCGAGATTCACAATTACGACAGGCTTCTCTGCTTGTGCAGCTCGCTTTACAAGCCTCAGGCCCGAGTTCACAGTTAGTGAGCTACCCGCAACCAACACAGCCTCCGCTGCCTCAACCCTCGCCTCGGCATCTGCGACCCTTGGCTTTGGAACCTGCTCCCCAAAAAAGACCACATCCGGCTTGTAGTGGGAGCCACAGGTGGCGCAGTCGGGAACCGTGAAGCCCTCAGGGACCTCTACCTCGGCATCACCATCAGGGGAGAACTCAACACTGAAGTCTCGAATCAGCGATGGGTTTGCCTCGGCAATCCGCTCATCCATTTCGAGGCGTGAGAAGCTATCGCCGCAGCCAACGCACAGGACCCTGTCGAGTCTGCCGTGGAGCTCGAGCACAGACTTGGATCCAGCTTTTTGATGCAGCCCGTCAACGTTCTGGGTGATTATTGAGCTAATCAGTCCACTCTTCTCGGCCTCCGCAATTGCCCTGTGACCGTCGTTCGGCTGAGCGTTGGCGATTCGGTTCCATCCGACATAGCTTCTGGCCCAGTAGCGAGCCTGATTGGCCTTCGAGCCCATGAACTCATCAAAGGTCAGTGGGTGCTTTTGGACGCGACCCTCGCCACGATAGTCAGGTATGCCGCTGTCTGTAGAAATGCCAGCACCAGTAATTACGAGCGTCTTTTTGCCAGATAGATACTCCCTAGCGCGCTCAATGGAATAGCTGATAGCGGGGCTAAGGGAATCTGTCACTGGCCGATTCTAACTGAGTCGTATGTTGTGTCCGAGGGGGGACTTGAACCCCCACCCTCTATGCGAGGACTAGCACCT
>JAYORB010000009.1:0-16349 GCA_038123155.1 Aquiluna sp.
CTAGGAATCTTGATTTTCTTGGTTCAATCGCGCCGCCACCCTGGCCTAGAACCATCCATCTGGATGCCCGGCAGAGAACCTGCTCCTGAGGGCACAACTGAACCTCTCGCAGTAGACTCTGCCGAGGAAAAGAACAGCTAGCTTTTACGCCTGGGCCGACGAAGTCCCTACTCAACATAGGTATTCGATTGGAGAGGCATGCCCGTTTCACCATTTCAGCGCTTCAGCACATTTCCCGCTGCTCAGGGTCTCTACGACCCAGCGGCTGAGAAGGATGCCTGCGGCCTGGCAATGGTGGCAACGCTACGTGGCCAGGCTGGCCACGATATCGTTGAGATGGCCCTCAATTCACTGCGCAACCTCGAGCACCGTGGAGCCGTCGGATCCGACGCCGGAACCGGAGACGGCGCTGGCATCCTCACGCAGATTCCTGATCGTTTCCTGCGGGAAGTGGTCGATTTTGAACTTCCGGAAAAGGGTAGCTACGGTGCTGGACTTGTTTTCCTCGACACCAGCTCGGCAGATAAGGACCTCGCAGCATTTGCCAAGTTGGCCGGCGAAGAGGGTCTCGAGCTTCTAGGCACGAGAACCCCGCCTACCGACCCCTCAGTGCTAGGGGATCTCGCCCGGGAAGCTATGCCCGAAATCCGTCAGGTCTTCCTCGCAGGAGAGGGGCTTTCCGGCTTGGAGCTTGAGCGCGCACTATTCAGGCTCAGAAAGCGAAGCGAGCGGGAGATTGGCATCTATCACCCTTCGCTCTCGATGCGCACCATGGTCTACAAGGGCATGGTCACGACCTTGCAGCTAGAGCCTTTCTACAAGGACCTGTCGGACGAGCGCTTTGAATCCCTGCTCGCTCTTGTTCACTCCAGATTCTCAACTAATACTTTCCCGTCCTGGCCACTGGCGCACCCGTTTAGGTTCATTGCCCACAATGGTGAAATCAACACCGTAAAGGGAAATGCGAACTGGATGGCGGCTAGAGAGTCGCAGCTGTCCTCGGACCTACTCGGTGACATGGAATCGCTAAAGCCAATTGTCAGCGACGGCGCCTCCGACAGTGCGACATTGGACGAGGTTCTAGAGCTTCTCGTCCTCGGCGGAAGGTCCCTGCCTCACGCGATGATGATGATGATTCCGGGCGCCTGGGAAAAACAGCTGGACATTGATCCCAAGGTGAGGGATTTTTTTGAGTATCACTCAATGATCATGGAGCCCTGGGACGGGCCAGCGGCAGTTGTGTTTACGGATGGAAGTCTCGTCGGAGCAACTCTTGACAGAAATGGTTTGAGGCCTGGTCGCTTCGTTGTTACCGAGGATGGCTTCGTAATCCTTGCGAGCGAGATTGGTGTTTCTGACATCCCAGCGGATCGCATCGTCAGAAAGGGCCGCCTCCAGCCAGGAAAGATGTTCCTGATCGACACGGAAGCCGGCCAAATCATAGAGGATGAGGAAATCAAGGCTGAGGTCGCCTCATTGGAGCCCTGGGGCGAATGGCTTGATGCTGAGAGAATCAACCTCAAGGACTTGCCTGAGCGTGAACACATTCGCTACTCGTCCTCATCGGTGGCTAGAAGACAGCGCGTTTTTGGATACACCCAAGAGGACCTAAAGGAATTCATATCGCCAATGGCCAGAACTGGCCAAGAGCCTATTGGCGCGATGGGCAGCGACACCCCAATTGCCGCGATTAGTGACCGCCCGCGGCTGCTGTTCGACTACTTCACCCAGCAGTTTGCGCAGGTTACCAACCCGCCTCTCGATGCAATTCGCGAGGAAGTTGTCACCTCGATGACCGCCAGTATCGGCCCGGTAAGGAACCTGCTGGATGCCTCACCTGAGCATGCAAAGCAGATGGTTCTCGACTACCCGATCCTCACAAACGACGAGCTCGCTCGAATCAAACACATCGATCGAGGAAACAACATCGGCAAGGCAATCACGGTCTCCTGCCTCTACAGGGTCGATGAGGGTGAGCAGGCGTTGCAAGAACGTCTAGATGCGATGTGTGATGAGGTAGACCGTGCCTTGGAAGCCGGTGCAACCTTTGTAATTCTCTCGGACCGTGATTCGAACCGCGAATTAGCTCCCATTCCGTCACTGCTGAGCTGCTCAGCAATCCACCACCACCTCATCAGGCGCGGCACCAGAACAATGGCTGGCCTCATCGTTGAGTGTGGCGATGCGAGAGACGTTCACCACATGGCCACCCTTCTTGGCTACGGGGCATCGGCTATCAACCCCTACCTTGCCCTTGAAACGGCGGAAGACATGGTGGTTACAGGCCTCATTACGGGAATCACCCCTGAGAGATCAAGTAAGAACATGATTAAGGCTTTGGGCAAGGGCGTATTGAAGATCATGAGCAAAATGGGGATTTCGACGGTTGCTTCCTACGCAGGTGCTCAATGCTTTGAAGCTGTGGGGCTTTCTCAGCAGCTGATTGACAAGCACTTCACTGGAACGATCTCGAAGCTTGGGGGAGTTGGGCTTGATGTTCTCCACACCGAGATTGAGAAACGTCACCGCCACGCCTATCCGCTAGAGGGTGCTACCAGCGTCCACATGCCACTCGAGGTGGGTGGCGAGATGAAATGGCGTCGCGAGGGACCACCACATCTTTTCAACCCCGAGACAATCTTCAAGCTGCAGCACTCAACAAAGCAGAAGCGCTACGACATCTTCAAGCAGTACACCTCGGCTGTGGATGACCAAGCTGAACGTCTGATGACGATTCGTGGACTGTTCAAACTGCGAACGGATCGGCGCAAGTCAATTCCAATTGAGCAGGTCGAACCAGTTTCGGAAATTGTCAAGCGTTTTGCGACAGGCGCCATGTCGATGGGAGCGATTAGCCCAGAGGCCCATGAGGTGCTCGCCATCGCGATGAACCGCCTGGGTGGAAAGAGCAACACTGGCGAGGGTGGAGAGAGCGTTGAGAGGCTTCTTGACAGGGAAAAGCGCTCTGCGGTCAAGCAGGTAGCGTCTGGACGCTTTGGTGTGACAAGCATGTACCTGACCCACGCAGATGACATCCAGATCAAGATGGCTCAGGGAGCTAAGCCGGGAGAGGGTGGGCAGCTGCCACCTCACAAGGTTTATCCATGGATTGCGGATTTGAGACACTCCACACCCGGGGTTGGGCTCATCTCCCCGCCACCGCACCACGACATCTACTCAATTGAGGATCTCAAACAGCTGATCTTCGACCTTAAGCGTGCCAACAGGCGGGCAAGAATTCACGTCAAGCTGGTCAGTCAGTTCGGCGTGGGAACGGTTGCTGCGGGTGTGGCAAAGGCTAAGGCTGACGTTGTGCTCATTTCGGGCCACGATGGTGGCACCGGAGCAAGCCCACTGAACTCTCTGAAGCACGCGGGAACTCCATGGGAACTCGGACTTGCCGAGGCACAGCAGACCTTGCTGCTCAATGGCCTGCGGGATCGAATCACCGTTCAGGTTGACGGCTCCATGAAAACAGGACGGGACGTAATAATCGCCGCACTGCTTGGTGCCGAGGAGTTTGGCTTTGCAACTGCCCCATTGGTAGTCGAGGGTTGCATCCTCATGCGAGTGTGTCACCTCGACACTTGCCCAGTTGGTGTCGCGACCCAAAATCCAGAGCTTCGTGAGCGCTTCCGCGGACAGGCTGACCATGTGGTCAACTTCTTTGAGTTCTTGGCTCAGGAGGTCAGGGAGTATCTGGCTGAACTTGGCTTTGCAACTTTGGAAGAAGCTATCGGGCACGCGGAACTGCTGGATGCCAACGACGCAATCAAGCACTGGAAGGCTGACGGATTAGACCTAGCCCCAATCTTCGCGGCCAAGGAGATAAAGACCGACTCAGCCCTCTACCGGACTACCGTCCAGGACCACGAGCTCGAGAACCACTTCGACTATCCACTCATTGAAGAGGCGAAGGCTGCCCTGGTGGAAGGTAAGAGTGTCTTCATTGAGCGGGAGATAAACAACACCAACCAGGCAATCGGCACCATGCTCGGGAACGAGCTCACCTACAAGTGGGGTGAGCAGGGGCTAGAGCCTGGGACTTTGGAGCTTTCGCTCACAGGTAGTGCTGGTCAGTCTCTGGGGGCGTTCGTTCCTAGGGGCATCAAGATCACAGTCGCAGGCGATTGCAATGACTATGTAGCAAAAGGGCTGTCTGGCGGAACAGTAGTTGTGAAGCCACCGGCGGGAGCGGCGTATGTTGCGGGCGAGAATGTGATTGCCGGCAACGTGATCGGCTACGGAGCCACTGCAGGAAAGATCTTCCTCAATGGAATCGTGGGCGAGCGGTTCTTAGTAAGAAACTCTGGCGCGGAAGCCGTTGTTGAGGGAGTTGGTGATCACGCCCTCGAGTACATGACCGGTGGCCGAGCTGTGATTCTCGGGAAGACTGGAATCAATCTTGGAGCAGGCATGTCGGGCGGCATCGCATACGTATACAAGCTCTCAGAGGCAAGGGTGAATCGCGAAGCACTTCAGCTTGGTGAGATCACGCTAGGTACTCCTGATGCTGAGCAGGTTGCTGAACTCAAGTCACTTCTCGAGGAGCACCTTGCCGAAACCGGATCTCCTAATGCGAGACGCATCTTGGCTGACTTCGAGAACGAGGCTCAGAACTTTGTGCGGGTTCTTCCTCGTGACTATGCGCGAGTAATGGAAATTCAACGCAATGCCCAAGAGCTTGGCTACGAGCCAGACGGCGAAGAGGTTTGGACCCAGATTTTGGAGGTGTCAAATGGCTGACCCGAGAGGCTTTCTCAAGGTAACAGAACGGGAGACTGCTCCGAGACGCCCTGTCCCAGTCAGGATCAAAGACTGGAAAGAGGTCTATGCCGAACGAAATGGCGAAGTAGTAGCAAGACAAGCTAGTCGTTGCATGGATTGCGGTATTCCTTTCTGCCATCAAGGCTGCCCTCTTGGCAACCTAATTCCGGAGTGGAACGACCTAACACACCGGGGGAGGGGCAAGGAAGCAATTGACAGGCTTCACGCCACCAACAACTTCCCAGAGTTCACCGGTCGCATCTGCCCTGCTCCCTGCGAAGACTCTTGTGTGCTCGGTATCAACCAACCTGCAGTAACCATCAAGGAGATTGAGGTCTCGATCATCGACAATGCCTTTGACCAGGGTTTTGTCACACCTCAGGTTCCCGAACGACTAACCGGTAAAACAATCGCCATTGTTGGTAGTGGGCCCGCAGGTCTCGCAGCTGCACAGCAGCTCACCCGTGCCGGTCACACCGTTGCCGTCTTCGAGCGAGACGACCGAATTGGTGGGCTCCTGAGGTACGGAATACCAGACTTCAAAATGGAGAAGATTCACCTTGAGCGACGTATCTCCCAGATGGAGGCAGAGGGAACCCGATTCCGCACCGGAGTCAACATAGGTGTTGACATCACCTGGCCAGAGCTAAAGAAGCGTTATGACGCCGTGCTCGTTGCAACAGGCGCGCTAAAGCCAAGAAACCTCGAGGTAGCGGGTCGCGAGCTAGAGGGCATTCACTTTGCGATGGAATATCTCACTCAATCCAACAAGAGAGTTGCCGGCGACGATGTTCCCGAGCAAATCCACGCGGATGGAAAGCACGTAATCATTCTGGGCGGTGGCGACACCGGAGCAGACTGCCTCGGGACCGCAACAAGGCAGGGTGCTAAGAGCGTGACCACCCTCGCAATTGGGGTGAAGCCTCCCGAGGACAGGACCGAGGACATGCCTTGGCCTATGGTGCCAAACCTTTTCGAGGTCCAGAGTGCGCACGAGGAATTTGGAGAGCGCAAGTACCTTCACTCAACCGTCGAGTTCGTCGGTGAGAACGGCAGGGTCACCGGCGTAAAGGTTGCCGACACTGAGTTTGTAGATGGCAAAAGGGTTCCCAAGAAGGGCACCGAGAGGATTCTTCCCGCAGACCTTGTCCTTCTGGCCCTGGGATTTGTTGGCAACGAGTCAGAGTCAATAGCTGAGCAGTCCGCGGTCGAGCTCGATGCAAAGGGCAACATCAAGCGAGATGGTAAGTACCAAGTCTCGCCGGGTTTATTTACCGCAGGCGATGCTGGCAGGGGGGCGAGCCTAGTAGTCTGGGCAATAGCAGAGGGGCGAGCAGCAGCCTCCGCTATTGATGAGTATCTCGAAGGCGAGACCGAGCTGCCTTTCCCCGTAAAGCCAACAGATCAGCCAATTGCTGTCTACAGCTAGAGAAGAGAAACATTAGATGAGACGCGCCAAGATTGTGGCCACCTTTGGGCCTGCGGTAAGTGATGAGGCGATGGCAAAGTCCATCATTGAAGCCGGAGTCGACGTTGCCCGTATGAACCTCAGCCACGGTGATCACTCTGTTCACGAAAAGGTCTACGCAACAATTCGCAAGGCGGCTGAGGAGGCTGGTAAGCCTGTAGGGATTCTGGTCGATTTGCAGGGTCCAAAGATTAGACTCGGCCGGTTCAAGAACGACAAAGAGACCATCAAGGCCGGTGATACCTTCACCATAACCGTGGATGAGGTTGAGGGCACAAGCAGCATCTGCTCCACCACCTACAAAGGTCTCATTGGAGACGTCAAGGTTGGCGATCCGTTGCTAATCGATGATGGAAGGCTTGCCCTAAGAGCAAAGAGCATCGAGGGCAACAACGTTGTATGCGAAGTAGAGATTGGCGGACCTATCTCAAACAACAAGGGCATCAACCTTCCCGGTGTTGCGGTTAATGTTCCAGCACTGAGCGAGAAGGACGAGGATGACCTGCGTTGGGCCCTAAAGTTGGGTGCCGACATGGTGGCTCTTAGCTTTGTCAGGAACGCAAAGGACATAGTTCGTGCCCACGAAATCATGGAGGAAGAGGGCAGCTTTGTCCCAGTAATCGCCAAGATTGAAAAGCCTCAGGCGGTTGCTGCCCTTGAGGAAATTGTTGACGCATTCGATGGAGTGATGGTTGCCAGAGGCGACCTAGGTGTGGAGCTGCCATTGGAGCAGGTCCCTCTAGTACAGAAGCGAGCCGTGGAGCTATCCAGAAGGTGGGCTAAGCCCGTTATCGTCGCAACCCAGATGCTTGAGAGCATGATTTCTGCCTCCAGACCAACTAGGGCCGAGGCTTCAGATGTGGCAAATGCTGTCCTCGACGGAGCAGACGCCCTGATGCTCTCAGGAGAGACCTCGGTCGGTGAGTACCCGCTTGAGACGGTTCAGACCATGGCACGCATCATTGAGTCGACTGAAGAGAACGGACTGGAGAGGATTCCAGAACTCGGAACTAAACCTCACACCCACTCGGGCGCGGTCGTTAGAGCCGCATTGGACATCGCTGAGCTACTTGGAAGTAAGTACGTCTGCGTATTCACCGAGTCAGGAGACACCCTAAGGCGCGTCTCTAGGCTTCGCTCAAGAATCCCTGTGCTCGCCTTCTCGCCAAACGAGGAGGTCAGAAGAAAGCTATCTCTGATCTGGGGTGCTACAACCTACCGCGTTGACAAGGTCACCCACACCGACCAGATGGTTAAGCAGGTAGATGAGATCATGCTTGAAAGTGGTAAGTGCCGAGTTGGTGACGAGGTGATCATCGTTGCTGGTTCCCCTCCGGGAATCCCAGGCTCAACCAATGCACTCAGGGTTCACCGCGTTGGTGATGCGGTATACGTAGCCGCTCCGGCCTACCAAAACACCTAATAATCAATAGCAAAAAGGACGGTGAATCTCACCGTCCTTTTGTATTTGTGCCGGAAGTGGGATTTGAACCCACACGCCCTTTCGGACAAAGCATTTTGAGTGCTCCGCGTCTGCCGTTCCGCCATTCCGGCTGGCAGCTAGAAGTGTAGTGGATGGGGCACCGATAGAGTATTCGCATGTCAGACCCCCTAAGAATCGTCGTCGTAGAGGACGAGGCACTGATCCGTATGGACGTCGTGGCCACCCTGGAGGAGGCCGGTTTTGAGATCATTGGTCAGGGGTCCGACGGTGAAGAGGCTGTTGCGCTAGCCACTGATTTAGAGCCTGACCTTGTGGTCATGGACATCAAGATGCCGAAGCTCGACGGTATAAGCGCTGCCGAGAAGATTGCCGAGCTAAAGATTCCGGTCGTACTCCTAACCGCCTTTTCGCAGTCCGATCTCGTCTCCAGGGCTGCTGAGGCGGGAGCCATGGCTTATGTCACCAAGCCTTTCAAGCCCGCAGACCTACTACCGGCAATCCAGATAGCCCTTGCAAGACACGAGGAATTGACTTCGTTGGAGTCAGAGATTGCGGACTTATCAGATCGTTTAGAAACGCGGAAGCTAATGGACCGCGCAAAGGGTCTATTGATGAGCAAGATGAAGCTAACTGAACCAGAATCTTTTAGGTGGATTCAAAAAGCCTCAATGGACCGCAGGCTTTCGATGGCGCAGGTTGCGAAGGCTGTAATTGAGCAGCTTGGCCCTAAGAACCCTTCGGACGAAGATAGTTAGTAATTCTCACTGTAGAGAGCAAACGACCAGCTTCATCTGTCATCTTGATCTCGTGAGTGGTCAGGGTCTTACCCAGCTTTACGGCAGTGCATGTTCCGGTCACCAATCCTGACTTGATTGATCCGTGGTGTGAGGCATTTAGTTCAATGCCGACCGCATAGCCCCATGGGTGAGCGTGAACGTTCGCGGCAAATGATCCCAGGGATTCAGCCAAAACAACGTGAGCTCCGCCGTGGAGAAGACCAATGGGCTGGGTGTTGCCCTCGACGGGCATAGTCGCAACGGCACGCTCCGCACTCAGTTCCACGAGTTTGATACCCATTGAGTCCGCTAGCGCTCCGAGTCCCCGCTGCTTCATGACCTCAAGAGCCTGTTCAGAGGTGACTACCTCGTCCTTGTCCACCCCGGCACCTCCCGCAAAGTAGGCTAACTGCATGTCCACGGAACAGCCTACTCTGCTACTTATTGATGGGCATTCCCTGGCGTTTAGGGCCTTCTATGCACTCAATCCTGACAACTTCAAAAATCAAGATGGCCAGCACACCAACGCCATTCATGGCTTTATCTCGATGCTGCTCAACATTCTTGAGGGGGAGAAGCCGACCCATCTGTGTGTTGCGTTCGACGTTTCGAGAGAGAGTTTTCGCACCCAGGAGCTTCCTGAGTACAAGGGGACACGGGGAGAGACCCCGGAGGAATTCATAGGTCAGACTGAGCTGCTGGTTGAGGCCCTGAGCGCAATGCGAATTACCTCTGTTTCCAGAGAGATGTATGAAGCTGACGACCTTATCGCATCACTAGCACACCTCGGCGAGAAGGCAGGCATGAGGGTTCTTGTGGTTTCCGGTGACCGTGACACATTTCAGCTGATTACCGAGAAGACCACCATCCTCTACCCGGTTAAGGGCGTGATGAATCTTGCTCGCATGGACGATGCGGCTGTCTATGAAAAATACGGCGTTCATGCGAAGCAGTACCCGGAACTTGCGGCACTGGTGGGCGAGACCTCCGACAACCTCAAGGGCATTCCGGGAGTTGGGCCAAAGACTGCGGCCAAGTGGATCCAGCAGTACGGCTCGCTGGATGAGATCCTGAATCAGGCCGATGATATCCCCGGCAAAGTCGGAGAGAGTCTTAGAGAGAATAAGGAGCTTGCGGTGAGAAACCGCAGGCTAAATGAACTGGTTAGGTCTCTCGAGTTTGACTTTTCAATGGAAGACCTTGCGCTTGGTTCTGTCGACGAGGACAAAGTCAAGGAGGTCTTTGCCAAGCTCTCATTCCGGACTCTCCTCACCCGAGTGTTGAAGCTTCGCGGAGAAAACGGCACGCAGCACCGGGTCATCTCAGCGAAGATCGAGGGGGACACACCCAGTAACGAGCCTGCTGTTCATTCGGAACCCATTCCTCTGCCTGACTTGCCAATCGAAGCACCGGCCGCTGAAGTGGTGGGTATTGCTGAGATAGAAAAACTCTCAGCAGATGGTGCCTTTTTGAACCTGGAGATTTCGGAAGGTTCGCTGGTTGGTCTGGGAGCCGCGACTCCGGCGAGGCGGCTTGATTGGGATGGCAAAGATGTCTCGGGCGCACTTGAGCTTGTTGCCCGAGGCGGCTTTGGCTCCTGGGATGCGAAAAATAGCTATCGAAAGTGTGCAGAGGCAGGCATCGAGATAGGAGAGCTGAGCAACGACGCGCTGTTGGCTGCATATCTCGTGGATCCAACGAGCAAGGACCTGGGACCAGATTCACTCGTCCGAACCTACGCAGGGATCGATGTCGTTAGGGCGGATGCCGACCAATTGCTTAGCGAGCCTGAGCCCTCGCTGGATGCCTGGTGCTACTCAATAATCTGGGCTGTCCTTGGTGATCGGCTAAAGGATGAAGGATCGTTTTCGGTTTATACCGACATTGAGCTACCAGTTGCTGGTGTGCTTTCGCGTATGGAGGTTCACGGCATAGCAATCGCAAAGGATGTGCTTCAAAGTCAATTTGATGAGCTCAGTGCCGAGGTGGAGCAGATCGCCCAGGAGGCGTATTCAATAATTGGTCACGAGGTAAACCTCGCGAGCCCGAAGCAGCTGCAGACCGTATTGTTCGAAGAGTTGGGGATGGAGGGAACGCGAAGCGTAAAGACCGGCTACTCAACTAACGCAGAGGCGCTGGCGACTTTGTATGAGCAGACGGAGCATCCATTCTTGGAAAAACTTCTTGCTCATCGGGACTCATCGAAGCTTCGCCAAATTACCGAGACCCTGATCAAGGCGATCGCAGCCGATGGCCGCATCCACACCAGCTACTCACAGGTTGGCACCTCAACAGGGCGACTGAGCAGTGAGAACCCCAATTTGCAGAACATCCCAATCAAGACCGAAAGAGGCATGCGACTGCGAAGCGCATTTGTCGCGGGTGAGGGTTACGAGACCCTGCTTACTGCCGACTATTCGCAGATTGAAATGCGAATCATGGCTCACCTGTCTGAGGATGAGGGCCTTATCGAGGCTTTCAATAAGGGGGAGGACCTCCATAATTTTGTCGGAGCTCGGATCTACGGAGTTGAACCGGAGGCTGTTACCGGTGCAATGAGGTCAAAGGTTAAGGCGATGAGCTACGGACTTGTCTACGGCCTGAGTGAGTACGGACTGGCAAGGCAGCTGAGAATCTCAAAAGCTGAGGCCAAACAGCTAATGAGTGACTACTTTGAGCGTTTTGGAGGTGTGAAGCGATATTTGGATACCGTCGTCCAACGAGCGAAAAACCTTGGTCACACAACTACCGTCTACGGACGCAGGCGCCCATTTCCTGACCTGCAGTCGAAAATCTTCCAGGTCCGCGAGAATGCTCGCAGGGCCGCACTCAACGCTCCAATCCAAGGAACTGCTGCGGACATCATGAAGTTGGCGATGATCGAGGTTGAGTCCGGTATGAGTGGTGCTGGTCTGAAATCAAGGCTTTTACTCCAGGTACACGACGAGTTGGTAATTGCTGTTTCACCAGGCGAGACCGAGAAGGTCAAACAGGTTGCTCTGGAAAAGATGCGAGATGTCGCGAAATTATCAGTCCCGCTCGATGTGCACATCGGAATTGGGGAGAATTGGGAGCTAGCGGGTCACTAGAAATGCCGCTAAGCTTTCCCAGGTGCCTCAGGGCACCATCCCTGTCCGTTCGTCGGGCTAAAACCACAGAAAGTTTTGTGGTGTAGGCGCGACCCGAGTAAAACAAGTGGAGTACCCACACATATGGCATCCAAGACGACCGCAAAAACCACCAAGGTAGCAGTCAATGACATCGGCTCAGAAGCAGATTTTCTAGCAGCGGTCGAAGCAACACTCAAATTTTTCAACGATGGAGATCTCATCTCCGGCACCGTGGTCAAGATTGACCGTGACGAGGTGCTCCTAGACGTCGGTTACAAGACCGAAGGCGTCATCCCATCCCGCGAACTTTCAATCCGCCAGGACGCAGATCCAAACGACATCGTCAATGTTGGCGACGCCGTAGAGGCCCTAGTTCTCCAGAAGGAGGACAAGGAAGGCCGTCTCATTCTCAGCAAGAAGCGTGCTCAGTACGAGCGCGCCTGGGGAGATGTCGAGAAGGTCAAGGACGCCGATGGCATCGTCAAGGGAACTGTTATCGAGGTTGTGAAGGGTGGTGTCATTGTTGACATCGGTCTTCGTGGCTTCCTCCCCGCATCGCTAATTGAATTGCGCCGTGTGCGCGACCTAGGTCCATACCTCGGAACCGAGGTTGAGGCCAAGATTCTTGAGCTAGACAAGAACCGCAACAACGTAGTTCTCTCGCGTCGTGCGCTGCTAGAGCAGAGCCAGAGTGAGAGCCGCTCAACCATGATGAATGACCTAACCAAGGGACAGATCAGGACCGGAACGGTTTCCTCGATCGTGAACTTTGGTGCCTTCATCGACCTCGGTGGCGTAGACGGTCTCGTCCACGTTTCAGAGCTGAGCTGGAAGCACATTGAGCACGCCAGCGAGGTTGTAGAGGTTGGCCAGGAGGTCACCGTAGAGGTTCTTGAGGTGGATCAGGACAGGGAGCGCGTTTCTCTGTCTCTGAAGGCGACCCAGGAGGATCCATGGCAGGTATTCGCAAGAACCCACGCCATTGGGCAGTACATCCCAGGCAAGGTCACCAAGATCGTGCCTTTCGGTGCATTTGTCCGCGTAGCAGACGGCATCGAAGGCCTCGTTCACATCTCCGAGCTCTCCAGCAAGCACGTTGAACACGCTGATCAGGTTGTCACCGTGAACCAGGAAGTCTTTGTCAAGCTCATTGACATCGACCTCGAGCGCAGAAGAATCTCGCTATCCCTGAAGCAGGCAGTTGACGAGGTAGACCCAGACAGCAAGGACTTCAACCCTGTTCTTTACGGTATGGATGCCGACTACGACGAGAAGGGTAACTACCGCTACCCAGAGGGCTTTGACCCTGAGACTAACGAGTGGAAGCCAGGCTTCGAGGAGGCCAAGGCCAAATGGGAGGCTGACTATGCGGAATCCCAGCAGCGTTGGGAACTCCACAAGACTCAGGTAAAGGCAATTCGCGAGCAGCTAGCCGCGCTTCCAGATGCTGCACCAGCCGAGCAGGCCAGCGTGAGCTCTGGCGAGGCTCAGGACTCCGGCACTCTAGCCGAAGACGAGTCGCTAGCCGCATTGCGCGATCAGCTCTCAGAGGACAAGTAGTAAATCTAAGAAATCAAGACGGAGGGTCCAGCAGGGCCCTCCGTTTTTCTTTATCCTTGCAAGATGCTCATTGCACTAACTGGCGGTATTGGATCCGGGAAGACAACGGTGGCAGCACGCTGGGTCGAGCTTGGGGCTCACGAGATTGACGCTGACATACTCGCGAGGGAAGTGGTCGAGCCTAGTACCGAAGGGCTAGCCGCAGTTGTCGAACGCTTTGGCAAGGAGATTCTCTTGGCAGATGGCTCGTTGGACCGGGGTGCGCTGGCCAAAGTTGCATTCGCAGATGACCAGTCCCGCAAAGACCTAGAGGCTATTTTGCATCCGAGAATCCAAAGGCTGGCCGCTGAACGCGTCAAAGGCCTGGGTGGAGTCATCGTCTACACGATTCCCCTTTTGGCTGAGACAAACTCGAAGTTGGAATTCGACCGAGTGGTCACTGTGAGTTGCGATGAAGCTGTTCGGATTGACAGGCTCGTGACTCTCAGAGGCATGTCGAAGGAGGAGGCTATGGGCAGAATTTCCGCGCAGGCTTCCGATGCCGAGCGGGAGGCAAAGGCCGATACTGTGATCGACTCAAACTGTCCAATGGATGAGCTAATTTCAAGAGCCGACGAGGTCTTTGCGACTTTCTCCTAGGCTTTAGTGGTGGAGCAAAGCCAAAAACCTTTCAAGGTCATCAGTGAGTACACACCGTCTGGAGATCAACCAAAGGCTATTGACGAACTGGAGCGCAGGGTTCGCGCGGGAGAACGAGACGTCGTTCTATTGGGCGCAACCGGAACAGGCAAGAGTGCTACCACCGCTTGGCTCATAGAACGACTGCAGCGTCCAACGCTGGTAATTGCCCACAACAAAACCCTCGCAGCCCAGCTAGCCGGTGAATTGCGGGAACTGTTTCCAGAAAACGCTGTCGAGTACTTCGTTAGCTATTACGACTACTACCAGCCCGAGGCCTATGTTCCTCAGACGGATACCTTCATAGAGAAGGATTCGACCATCAACGAAGAGGTTGAGAGACTGAGGTATTCAGCGACCATGTCGCTCCTGTCTCGAAGAGATGTGATCGTGGTTGCGACAGTTAGCTGCATCTATGGACTTGGAGCTCCCAAGGAGTACCTTGCGCAGTCACTCCCGATTAGCGTGGGGCAGCGGATAGATCGAGATGAACTGATTCGCGCCTTGGTTGCGATCCAATATCAAAGAAATGATGTTGAGTTCATCAGGGGCAACTTCCGCGTCAAGGGTGACACCGTGGAGGTCATCGCCGTCTATGACGAAGAGGCGACTCGTATTGAATTTTTTGGTGACGAGGTCGAGAAGATCTATCGCATTCATCCATTGACCGGTGAGATTTTGATGGAGCGCGAAAGTGTGGCCATCTATCCAGCCAGCTACTACGTTGCACCCGCAGAACGCATGGCACAGGCAATCGAGGACATCGAGAATGAGCTGGAGCATAGATACCGAGAGTTTGAGAGGCAGCAAAAGCTCCTTGAGGCACAGCGCATCAAGATGCGCACCACTTTCGACCTCGAGATGATTCGGGAGCTTGGGTTTTGCTCCGGGATAGAGAACTACTCAAGACACATAGATGGCCGAAGCCAGGGGGAGCCGCCTGCATGTCTCCTGGACTACTTTCCAGAGGACTTCCTAACAGTGATCGATGAGTCCCACGTAACCATTCCTCAAATTAGGGCAATGTATAACGGCGACTCCTCAAGGAAGCGCACCCTGGTTGAGCACGGTTTCAGGCTGCCCTCAGCACTTGATAACAGGCCACTTCGTTTTGAAGAGTTTCTTGAGAGGACTGGCCAGACGGTTTACCTCTCGGCAACCCCAGCCGACTATGAGCTGAATCTCGGTGACGGTGTTGTTGAGCAAATTATCCGTCCTACTGGCCTCGTCGACCCAGAGGTCCACGTCAAGCCCGCCAAGGGCCAAATCGATGACCTACTCGAGGAGATCAAAACCCGGACTGAGCGCGACGAACGCGTCCTCGTTACCACCCTCACGAAAAGGCTGGCAGAGGAGGTGACCGAGTATCTAACGGAGATGGGCATTCGTGTGCGCTACCTCCACTCTGATGTGGACACCCTGCGACGAGTGGAACTCCTCAGGGAGTTGCGTCAGGGTCTCTACGACGTGCTGGTCGGCATCAACCTGCTAAGAGAGGGTCTCGACCTACCTGAGGTTTCGCTGGTAGCCATTCTCGATGCCGACAAGGAGGGATTCCTCCGCTCCACCACCTCGCTCATTCAGACGATTGGACGTGCCGCAAGGAATGTGAATGGCGAGGTCCATATGTATGCGGATAAGGTAACCGACTCGATGAAGAGGGCGATCGACGAAACTAACCGTCGCCGGGAGAAGCAGATCGAATTCAACAAGCTAAACGGCATTGACCCCACGCCGCTGAGAAAGAAGATCGCCGACATAACAGACAGCCTGAATCGTGAGGAGCTTGATACCGAGGCACTCATGGAGAGCCTGAGGAAGCAGCCTGCCAGAAAGGTTGCATCAACACCGATGCGTGGACGCAGAGACATTGGTAAGGCTGGAAGTGATCAGCTCCTCGCAACGATCATTGACCTTGATGCCCAAATGAAAGCGGCAGCAGCCGAACTCAAGTTTGAGCTCGCGGCTCGGATTCGCGATGAGATTGCGGAACTCAAAAGAGAGCTAAGGCAATTCGAGCAAGCCGGCCATGCATAGACTTCTACGGTGATTATCGAGAACCCAAAAGGCCCGCATCTAGCAATCAAGGGTGCTCGAGTTCACAATCTGAAGAATCTAAACCTAGAGATTCCAAGAGATGCCATGGTGGTTTTCACCGGGCTGAGCGGCTCGGGGAAGTCATCTCTGGCGTTCGACACAATCTTTGCCGAGGGTCAGCGTCGTTATGTTGAGTCTCTAAGTGCTTATGCGCGCCAGTTCCTGGGGCAGGTTGACAGGCCGGATGTGGACTTCATTGAAGGGTTGTCACCGGCAGTCTCTATCGACCAAAAATCTACAAACAGGAACCCACGCTCAACCGTCGGCACAATCACCGAGATTCATGATTATCTGAGGCTTCTCTGGGCCAGGATTGGTGTGCCGCATTGCCACGAGTGTGGCGAAGTCATCTCTAAGCAAACACCCCAAGCAATTGTTGACCAGCTGATGGCTTTCAAAGAGGGAACAAGGTTCCAGCTGCTAGCTCCAATCGTCCAGCAGAAAAAGGG
>JAYORB010000009.1:16449-26068 GCA_038123155.1 Aquiluna sp.
TTTGTCGATGAGAAAAAGCAGCGCACCTTCAGCGAACGGCTTAGTTGCCCAAACGAGCACGAGATAGTTCTTAGCGAGATTGAACCTCGAACCTTTTCCTTCAATGCCCCCTTCGGAGCCTGCCCGGATTGCACCGGCCTTGGCACGAAGATGGCTGTAGACCCAGAACTCGTTGTTGGAGACCCCGCTTCGACAATCAACGAGGGGGTCATTTTGCCCTGGTCGACCCAAGGCAAGGGCCTCTACAGCTACTTCACCAGACTCCTCGCGGGTCTTGCGAGTGACCTTGAGTTCGACCTCGATACTCCTTGGGAGAAGTTACCCGAGTCGGTTAGGGACGCCGTTCTAAATGGCAACGACTTTGAGGTGCAGGTCAAGTGGCGCTCCAAGTACGGCCGGGAGATGCGCTACACATCAGGATTCGAAGGGGTGCTGCCTTATGTCGAGCGGCGCTACCACGAGTCGGATTCTGACTGGGCAAGAGGCAAGTGGGCGGAGTTCCTCAGAGAGATACCCTGCCCTGCCTGCCAGGGAGCAAGGCTCAGGCCAGAAGTGCTGGCAGTCAAGGTACACGGGAAATCTATCCACGATGTGGCTATCTACTCACTGGGCCAGGCTCACAGTTTCTTCGAAAGTCTCAAGCTCTCAGCCCGTGAACAAAAGATTGCCGCCCAGGTGCTTCGAGAGATCCGAGCCCGACTCGACTTCCTTTTGGCAGTGGGCCTTGATTACCTCTCGCTTGAGAGGAGTGCGGGATCTCTTTCCGGAGGCGAGGCCCAGCGAATCAGGCTCGCAACCCAAATTGGGGCTGGACTGACTGGTGTCCTCTATGTCCTTGATGAGCCCTCCATCGGCCTGCACCAGAGAGACAACCGCAGGCTCATTGAAACCCTTCTAAAGCTCCGTGATCTGGGTAACACTCTCATCGTCGTGGAACATGATGAGGACACCATCAAGGCTGCGGACTGGCTGGTAGACATCGGGCCTGGAGCTGGCCTTGGCGGTGGTGAAGTTGTCCACTCCGGCTCCTATGCAGCTATTTTGGACAATCGAACCTCGATAACCGGCGACTACCTCTCAGGACGGCTAAAGATTGAGACTCCTCAAAAGAGGCGCAAGACAAACAAAGAACGACAGATAAAAGTTGTTGGGGCCAAGGAAAACAACCTGAGGGACGTCAATGTTAGCTTCCCACTTGGAGTCATGACGGCTGTCACCGGGGTCAGCGGTTCAGGCAAATCTTCGCTGGTAAATGACGTGCTCTACCAGGTGCTCGCCAACAAGCTCAATGGCGCCAAAGGCGTTCCTGGGCGACACATTCGCGTTGAGGGACTTGAGCAACTGGACAAGGTTGTGCACGTCGATCAGGCGCCTATTGGTCGCACACCCAGATCAAATCCGGCAACATACACCGGAGTCTTCGACCACATCAGGAAGCTTTTCGCCGAGACTCCTGAGTCCAAGGTTCGTGGCTACCAGCAGGGAAGGTTTTCGTTCAACGTTAAAGGCGGTCGCTGCGAGAGCTGCAGCGGGGACGGAACCATCCGCATCGAGATGAACTTCCTGCCGGATGTGTATGTGACCTGTGAGGACTGCAAAGGTGCTCGCTACAACCGTGAGACCCTGCAGGTGAAGTACAAAGGGAAGTCCGTTGGAGACGTCCTCGCGATGCCAATTAGTGAGGCTGCCGAGTTCTTTGCGCCTATCAACTCAATTGCTCGGTACCTAAATACCTTGGTGGATGTTGGCCTTGGTTATGTCAGGTTGGGGCAGAGTGCGACCACGCTCTCTGGTGGTGAGGCGCAGCGCGTCAAGCTTGCAACAGAGCTTCAGCGCAGGTCGACTGGTCGGACCATTTACGTTCTAGACGAGCCGACCACTGGTCTCCATTTCGAGGACACCAAGAAACTTCTGAACGTGCTTTCGGACCTCACCGACAAGGGAAACACGGTCATTGTGATTGAGCACAACCTAGATGTCATTCGTTGCTGCGACTGGGTTATTGACCTGGGTCCCGAAGGCGGCAGTGGCGGAGGACAGGTGATCGCAGAGGGCACGCCCGAGAAGGTTGCAGCTAGCAAGGCGTCGCACACCGGTAAGTTCTTGGCTGAGCTATTGGCATAGCGTCATGACTCAACTCAGCTTTAGACCCAAAACCTCTGAGATCCCAACCCAACCGGGCGTATATCGCTTCTTGGATAAGCGGGGAAGAGTCCTATACGTAGGCAAGGCCAAGAACCTTAAGTCGCGGCTCACGAGCTACTTTGGCACCTTCAGCAAACTCCATGAGCGAACCCAGAGAATGCTTCTTGCGGCATCAGATGTGAAGTGGACAATCGTTGACACCGAATACGATGCGTTACAGCTTGAATTCATGTGGATCAAGGAGTTTGATCCTCCCTACAATGTTCGCTTTCGCGACGACAAGAGCTATCCCTACCTGGCCATTTCTGTTTCCGAGGATGTGCCTCGGGCCTTCATAACCCGCAACCGTGAAATACGTGGACTTAGGTATTTCGGCCCCTACACCCAAGCCTGGGCCATTAGGGAGACGTTGGACACGCTGCTGAAGGTCTATCCCGTTAGGTCCTGTTCGAAGGGTGTCTATGACCGCGCTGTCCGCTCCGGGAGGCCGTGCCTCCTTGCCGAAATCGGCAAGTGTTCCGCGCCATGCGTCGACCGGATCTCCAAACCCGAACACAAGGCCCTTGCGAAGCGCCTGGGGGATTTCGTTGCCAGCGGAAGCGAGCAGCACGTGGCAGAACTTCGAGAAAAGATGCAGCAGGCCAGTGATGGGGAAAACTTCGAGCTTGCGGCCAACCTTAGAGATGACGTAGCGGCGCTGGAAAAGGTGCTGGAGAAGACGACGGTGGTGCTGTCTGATCAAACAGATGCTGACCTAATTGGGCTTGCTAGAGATGAGCTGAGTGCTGCCGTGTCAATCTTTATTGTTCGCGGCGGAAGGATTCGAGGCAACCGATCAATGGTGGTTGACCTGGAGCTAGATAGAAACAACTCGGAGCTCATCGAATACCTAATTCAAGAGCTCTACACTCCAAACGCAAAGGGAACCTCAATGGAGATTCCAAAGCTTTTGTTGGTGCCAGAGTTACCAAATGACAAAACGCCAGTGGAGGCTTTCCTCTCGGAGCAGCGCGGCAAGCCCGTGAAAGTCGCAACTGCCCAGCGAGGGGAGAAGGCAACCCTTGCCAAAACAGCTCAAACCAATGCCGAGCATGCTCTCAATAGCTACAAGCTGAAGAGAAGTAGCGACTTCACCGCCAGGGCAGATGCTTTAGCTGGAATCCAGAGAGCCCTGCAAATGGAAGAGGCACCGCTAAGAATCGAGTGTTTCGACATTTCGCACCTATCCGGCACGGGAACCGTCGGCTCCATGGTCGTGTTTGAGGATGGTCTTCCAAAGAAGGACCAGTACCGCAGATTCAACCTTGAGACCGCAGACGACACAGAATCGATCTACCAGGTGCTCATGCGCAGGCTGAAGTATCTCGGCGAAGAAACTAACGAAAAGTTCAGCTATCGACCATCACTAATGCTGATTGATGGTGGTCTGCCTCAGCGAGGAGCAGCTATTCGGGCCCTCGAGGACAGCGGCATTGGAGACATCACAATCGCGACCCTAGCCAAGAGGCTTGAGGAGGTATTTACCACCGGCAGTGACTATCCGGTGATTTTCCCTAGAACCTCAGAAGAGCTGTTCCTTCTCCAGCGAATCAGAGACGAGGCTCATAGATTCGCAATTACTGCTCAAAGGGCAAAACGCAGCAAGACAATAGCGTCCCAGCTTCTCGAGATTCCCGGGCTGGGGGAGCGGAAGGTCAGACTGCTGCTTCGAAAGTATGGCTCTCTAAAGCGCATCCGCGCGGCTAGTGCAGAGGAAATCGCAACCTTGGATGGATTCGGATTAAAACTTGCCACGCAAATTCGGGAATATCTGGGTGATTTACAAGAAGGCAACACGCGCGACACGCCGAAGGACTAACCTGTAACCAATCATCAGGGGAGAGATGGACGACTCTAGAAAACCAGAGCTATTGGTTGTGACCGGCATGTCCGGTGCAGGCCGCTCTACGGTCGGCAATGCGCTGGAAGATCAGGGTTGGTACGTAATCGATAACCTGCCTCCGCAAATGCTCGGTCCAATCAGCGATCTCTTTGCTCTGAGTAAGGCGAAGCTGCCAAAAATCGCCGTCATCACTGATGTTCGCGGAGGTGAGTTCTTCAACGAGCTACAGAGCAAGCTCGGCGAGCTGAGAGTAAGGGACATAGCGGTTAGAGTGCTTTTTCTCGAGGCCAGCGACAGCGCACTCGTGAAGCGCTTTGAATCGGTTCGTAGACCTCATCCGCTCCAGGAAGACGGCACCGTGCTGGATGGCATCACAAAGGAGCGCACTGAGCTCATAGGCCTTAGGGAGAGCGCTGACATTGTGTTCGACACCTCAGAGACAAACGTTCATCAGCTCACAAACAGGGTTGCAGAGGCCTTCGCCACCAATTCCAAGGCCCTGAAGATCAATGTGCTGAGTTTCGGTTTCAAATATGGCATCCCGGTTGATGCTGACCTCGTGGCAGATGCCAGATTCATTGCAAATCCGCACTGGAAAGAAGAGCTGAGGTCTCTGACTGGGAATGACGATGAGGTTCGTGCCTACGTTCTCGAGCAGCCAGGTGTCGAGGACTTTCTAGATCACTACGTAGCCTCACTCGGGAGTGTTCTGGCGGGCTACCGAAATGAGAACAAGCGATTCGCAACCATTGCCATCGGTTGCACCGGCGGGAAGCACCGTTCGGTTGCTATGGCCAACGAAATTGCAAGACGACTTGAGAAGGAGGCTGATGTGACCATCAGCGTGCAGCACAGAGACTTGGGTAGGGAGTAATAGTGGCCCTGACAGCGGCAATCAAGGACGAACTGGCAAGAGTCCCCACCGGCAACAGCCTTGTACGTGCTGCGGAACTGGCGACAATTCTTCGGTTTTGCGGTGGTCTTCACCTGATATCTGGTCGCATTGCGATCGAGGTTGAACTCGACTCCGCAACCCTTGCCCGCAGGATGACTCGCGCAATAGCGGAGCTCTACGGGATTCAGGCCGAATTGAGCGTGGTATCCGCGGGCGGCCTCAGAAAGCAGAGTGGATATCAAATCAGGGTTCTTCGGGATGGGGAATTGCTGGCGCGACAGACAGGACTTATCGACAACCGCGGTCGGCCAGTGCGCGGACTTCCCGCAACCCTTGTTTCCTCCACGATGGATGAGGCTAGGGCCATTTGGAGGGGTGCCTTCTTGGCTCATGGAACCCTGACCGACCCCGGCAGGTCGACATCTCTTGAGGTAACCGCTCCCGGTAACGAATCGGCAATGGCGCTCGTGGGAGTCGCTCGTCGCCTTGGAGTAAACGCAAAGGCGCGTGAGGTTCGAAATGTCTTCAGGGTGGTCGTTCGCGATGGGGAGGGCATCACCGAACTGCTGAGGCAAATGGGGTGCGTGGATCAGGTCGACAAGTGGGAAGAACTTCGAAACCGCAGGGAAGTAAGGGGTGCGGCCAATCGCCTGGCTAACTTTGACGATGCGAACCTCAGACGAAGCGCGCAAGCGGCAGTCGCCGCCAGTGCGCGGGTGCAGCGAGCACTCGAAATTCTTGGAGCGGATGCGCCGGAACACCTCAAGTACGCCGGCGAGCTGAGGCTCAAGCACAAGGATGCTTCGCTCGATGAACTTGGAAGACTCGCGGAACCTCCCATGACAAAGGACGCCGTCGCGGGAAGAATACGTAGGCTACTGGCGACCGCAGATCGTCGGGCTGCTGACCTTGGTATTCCGGACACAGAATCAGTAATTGCAGACCTGCTCGAGGAATAATCGCGCCTGACAGCGCTTAGAACTAAGTACCAGAAGGAGAAACCATGACCTACCAGCTTCCAGAACTCAACTACGACTACTCAGCACTCGAGCCTCACATCTCTGCCCGGATTATGGAGCTGCATCACTCAAAGCACCACCAGGCCTATGTGACTGGAGCTAACGCAGCACTCGAGGCCATGGAAAAGGCTAGAAGTGAAGATAACTTCGCCACCCTTCCCAAGCTACAGAAGGACCTCGCATTCAACCTCGGAGGTCACGTCAATCACAGCATTTTCTGGAAGAACCTAAGCCCTTCCTCTCAAGCGCCAGAGGGTGACCTTGCCGCCGCGATCACCGAGTACTTTGGCTCTTTTGAAGCCTTCAAGAGCCACTTCTCCGCAGCCGCCATGGGAATTCAGGGTTCGGGCTGGGCGTATCTCGCCTGGGACGCTCTGGGCAACAGAATGATCATTGGTCAGCTCTATGACCAGCAGGGCAACCTAGCGATGGGGAACATCCCTCTGCTGATGCTCGACATGTGGGAGCACGCCTTCTACCTCGACTACCAGAACGTAAAAGCCGACTACGTGAAGGCATTTTGGAACATTGTGAACTGGGAAGACGTTGCTAGCCGATTCGGCTCGGTTTCGGTGCACTCAAAGTCTCTACTGCTAGGCTAGGCCGGTCCGCCCAAAGGTGCGCGGGGCTTTTTGTTCAATAAAAATCTGGAGTATCTTTCGTGACTCGCATTGGAATTAATGGCTTTGGCCGCATCGGACGTAACTACCTAAGGGCAGCGCTAGCTCAAAACTCAGACCTTGAGATCGTTGCCGTAAACGACCTTTCGGACCCCGCAGGTCTTGCTCACCTCCTGAAGTATGACTCAATCACAGGTCGCCTCGGCGCAGCGGTGTCAGTTGACGGTGACAACATCGTTGTGAATGGCAAGAACATCAAGGTTCTAGCCGAGCGCGACCCAGCAAACTTGCCCTGGAAAGATTTGGGTGTAGACATTGTGGTCGAGTCGACGGGTATCTTTACCGACGGCGAGAAGGCGAAGAAGCACATTGAGGCTGGCGCCAAGAAGGTTCTAATCTCAGCTCCAGCCACTAACGAGGATGCGACCTTTGTTATCGGCGTAAACGAGCACCTCTACGATCCCGAGAAGCACCACATCATCTCCAACGCCTCTTGCACCACGAACTGCCTTGCTCCACTGGCAAAGGTCTTCAACGATCGATTCGGCGTTGTGAATGGACTCATGACCACGATCCACGCCTACACCGCTGATCAGAACCTGCAAGACGGCCCGCACAAGGATCTCAGACGTGCACGAGCTGCAGCTCTCAACATCGTCCCTTCTTCAACAGGTGCAGCAAAGGCAATTGGGCTGGTTCTGCCAGAGCTGAAGGGCAAGCTGGACGGCTTTGCTCTAAGAGTTCCAGTGCCTACCGGCTCGATCACTGACCTGACTCTTGTGTCGGACAAGAAGGTCACCGTTGACGAGATTAAGGCCGCCTACAAAGAGGCTGCTGACGGTCCGCTGAAGGGCATTCTTCTCTACACCGAGGACGAGATTGTCTCAAGCGACATAGTTACCGACCCTCACTCCTCAATCTTTGACGCAGGTCTGGTTAGGGTCATTGACAACACCGTCAAGCTTTCAAGTTGGTATGACAACGAGTGGGGATACTCCAACCGTTTGGTTGAGCTAACTGCACTGGTAGCCGCCAAGCTCTAATGCTCAGATCCATCAGCTCGCTAGATGACCTAAGCGGCAAGCGAGTAATCCTGCGATGTGACTTTAATGTCCCACTAGATTCAGGTGAGATTGTCGACGATGGCAGGATTCGAGCCGCTCTACCGACCATTCGTCACCTCATCGACTCTGGCGCCCGGGTCATCGCCTGTTCACACCTAGGCAGGCCCGAGGGTGAAGTAAAACCCGAGTACTCGCTAGCTCCGGTCGCACAGCGTCTCGAGGAACTGTTGGGTCAACCCGTGATTTTTGCTAGCGACACAATTGGTTCGCAGGCCAAAGCTGCATCCAAAGTCCTAGAGGACGGCGGCGTTGCGCTCTTGGAGAATCTGCGATTCAGCCCGCTCGAGACTTCCAAAGAGTCAGCCGAACGTTTGGAATTTGCAAAGCAACTCTCGGAGCTTGGTGATGTTCTGGTGAGTGATGGCTTTGGGGTGGTTCACCGTAAGCAAGCCAGTGTTTACGAGCTGGCGGAACTGCTCCCAAGCTACGCGGGCCTTCTGGTTGAGCGCGAAGTCGAGGTGCTCCAGTCATTGACGGCGAACCCCCAGCGACCTTATGCAGTTGTTTTAGGTGGCTCAAAAGTCTCCGACAAGCTTGCTGTGATCGAGAATCTTCTTCCGCGGGTCGACAAGCTTCTGGTGGGCGGAGGAATGGTCTTCACACTTCTCGCGGCCAAGGGGCACGATGTGGCCTCCAGTCTTCTTGAGGCTGACCAGATTGACACCGTTAAGGGTTTTTTCGCTCAGGCTGAGAGTCTGGGTGTTGAGATAGTGCTTCCTTCGGACATCGTCGTCGCAAATGGCTTTAGCAAAGACGCCGAGCACGAGGTTGCCGCAGCTGATCAAATTGCCAACTCCAAATTTGGCTCGGCCGGGATTGGACTGGACATCGGACCCGAGTCTGCGAAGGTCTTTGCCTCAGTAATAGCAGCTTCTAAGACAGTCTTCTGGAACGGGCCGATGGGAGTCTTTGAGTTTGAGAACTTCTCGCACGGCACCAGGGCCGTAGCGCAGGCTCTAACCGCGATGGATGGATTGTCAGTGGTTGGCGGAGGTGATTCTGCGTCTGCTGTAAGAGCGCTTGGTTTTTCAGAGGAAGCCTTCGGTCACATCTCAACCGGAGGCGGAGCTAGCCTTGAGTATCTAGAGGGCAAGGCCCTACCCGGACTGGAGGTCCTAGATGACTAACCGCACCCCGCTAATTGCAGGCAACTGGAAGATGAACCTGGACCACCTCCAGGGGATCGCTCTAATCCAGAAGGTTTGTTGGACCTTGAACGATGCCGACCACGACTACAAGGACGTTGAAGTCGCTATCTTCCCGCCATTTACTCACCTCAGAAGTGCACAGACCCTGATTGACGCCGAGAAGTTTGAGGTCAAGCTTGGGGCCCAGGACCTCTCGGAGCACGAGTCTGGTGCCTACACCGGCGAGGTTTCCGGCACCATGCTGAAAAAACTCGACGTCGAGTATGTGCTCATTGGCCACTCCGAGCGCAGGCAATTCGCAGGCGACGATGATGAACGTGTGAACAAGAAGGTTGCCGCCGCATTCAAGTCGGGGCTGGTGCCAGTGATCTGCGTTGGGGAAACTCTTGAGGAGCTGGAAACCCGCGGGCAAAGCGCCGTTCCAGTTGAGCAAACCCTTGCAGCATTGGCTGGACACGAGTCGCTTGGAGAGTTCGTGATCGCCTATGAGCCTGTGTGGGCAATCGGAACCGGCAAGGTTGCAACTCCTGAGGAGGCCGAGACTGTATCAAAGGCTATCCGGATGGCCCTGAAGGAGAAATTTGGCGACGACGCGGCGAATTCTCGGATTCTCTACGGAGGTTCGGTGAAGGCAAACAATGTTGCCGGGTTCTTGCAGAGTGACGAGGTTGATGGTGTGCTAGTAGGCGGTGCATCTTTGGTTGCCGAGGAATTTTCGGGTATTGCCCGCTATAAAAAGCACATAGTTCTATAATTTGACGAGGTTTTCGGAGGAATAATGGCCGC
>JAYORB010000010.1:0-23870 GCA_038123155.1 Aquiluna sp.
TCGAGCCCGTCTATCGTTACGCCACTGAACAAGTACATCGGCTACGAGGCCGCTGCCAAGATTGCAAAGCACGCGGTAGCGATGTCAATGACCGTTCGTGAGGCAACTATTGAGCTTGGTTATGTTGACGGCGAGAAGCTCACAATGGAGCAGCTCGACGAGGCGCTCGACGTTCTACCTATGACAAGGCCACCACAGTAAATTCGGCCGTGGGTAGCCCAACAGACATAAAGAAACCTGCAAGCAAATAGGGGCCCATCGCAACTGGAGTTTGCCAAGAGAGCTTTCTTGAAATCAGCCCAAACAAGCTGACAAGACTAGCGAGGACAAAGCTGGCGGTCAGAGCAAAGAGAACGAGCCAGGGCGAAAACCAGGCAAGCAGGTGGTTGGTGGCAGTAATTAGCTTCACATCACCCATACCGACGCTCGCATACTTTGCCAGCAGGTAGCCAATGCCAAAGGTGGCGGAGGAGCTCAGGTGAGCAGAAATTAGCTCAAGATGGGCGCCCTGACTCAAAGCAGTAAACCCGGTCCCCGCAAATGCAAGCAGGATTGCTGGATAGGTGAAGCGATTTGGAAGCCGGTGCTCTCTTATGTCAGTTACAACAAGCGGAACGCTCGCTAGAAGCAGATAGCCGATTGGAATCAAGAGGATCAGCTCGGCCACACGGCAAAGCTAGACCTAAGCGTCCAACCTTGCTTTGGGTTATCCCCAGGTGAGTTAGTCGAGAAGGTCAGTTACGAGAGCTGCTATCTCGCTTCTCTCAGAGCGAGTCAGAGTGATGTGACTGAAGAGCGGCTGGCCCTTTAGAGTCTCGACGACCGAAGCAATTCCATCGTGGCGTCCTACTCGGAGGTTATCCCGTTGCGCGACATCGTGAGTCAGGATGACGCGAGACTTCTGTCCGATTCTCGAAAGCATCGTCAGCAGCACATTCCTCTCAAGCGACTGCGCCTCATCGACAATCACAAACGAGTCGTGGAGGGAGCGGCCCCTGATGTGGGTCAGGGGAAGCACCTCAAGGATGCCTCTATTTACCACCTCTTCGACCACCTCTTTGGAGACAAGCGCACCAAGTGTGTCGAAGACAGCCTGTGCCCAAGGGTTCATCTTCTCACCCTCGGTTCCAGGTAGGTAGCCAAGCTCTTGGCCACCTACTGCATAGAGCGGTCTAAAGATCATGATCTTCTTGTGCTGACGCCGCTCCAGCACTGCTTCAAGTCCCGCACAGAGAGCCAGAGCACTCTTACCTGTTCCTGCCCTACCGCCGAGAGAAACGATTCCGACCTCTTGGTCCAGGAGGACGTCGATCGCGAGCCTCTGCTCCGCTGAGCGTCCATGAACGCCGAATACTTCGCGGTCTCCCCTTACGAGCTTGACCGTCTTGCTCTCCGTCACGCGACCCAGGGCGCTGCCACGCTCAGAGTGGATAATCAAACCCGTGTTGATTGGCATCTCTTTTGCGTCGGGGTGGCTAATCTCCTCAGAGTCATAGAGGTTTGCCATCTCGTTGGCTGATAGGTGAAGCTCGGAAATGCCGCTCCACTCATCCGTTGCAAGCTCGTGCAAATACTCCTCAGCCCTTAGGCCAATGGATGAGGCCTTTACGCGCATCGGCAGGTCCTTTGACACCACCGTCACCTCAAAGCCCTCGTTCTTCAGGTTTGCCGCAACGGCAAGAATTCTTGAATCGTTGTCCCCGAGCTGGAAACCTGCCGGAAGAATCGACTGATCTATGTGGTTGAGCTCAACCCTGAGAGTTCCCCCTTCCCCCACCTCAACCGGGAAGTCAAGGCGCTCGTGGCGCTGGCGGAGCTCATCTAGATTTCTGAGAACTTTGCGAGCAAAGTAGCCAATCTCGAGATCGTTGCGCTTTTTCTCGAGCTCGTTGATGACCACGATTGGTATCACGACCTCGTGCTCGGCAAACCTGAACAGAGCTTTCGGGTCCGAGAGTAGAACCGAGGTGTCTAGCACGAAAGTGCGGACCTGGGTCTCTGGCTTTGACTTAGAAGCGGGCTTACTCACCACCTCAGGACTGGACTTTGTTTTTGTTGCTGCCTTGGACCTGGGGTTTGAGGTATTTGCCACCTGCGCTCCTTTGGGGTGCGATTGGCATCAATCTACGCCTGAGGTTTAAGGTTGCCTGCGATAAACACGCCCAAAAGAAAATCGTTTACCTAAACGAAATTAGGCGCCAAAACGCCTGTGTCTGCGCTGAAAATCTCGAATCGCCCGGAGGAAATCTACCCTTCTAAAATCTGGCCAGAGGGCCTCCGCAAAGTAGAACTCACTGTTTGCGCTCTGCCACAGTAGAAAGCCGCTCAGTCGCTGCTCACCGGAAGTTCGGATTAGTAAATCTGGATCAGGCTGCCCACCCGTGTAGAGATTTTCGGCAATTAGCTCTGGGGTCAAAAGTTCGGCGAGCTTCTCTATCGAGTTGCCACTCGAGGCGTGCTTGCGAAGAATCTGGCGCATCGCATCTGCAATCTCTTTTCTGCCTCCGTAGGCAATCGCTAGATTCACATGGGTCCCCGGTTTATCCCGAGTCGCTTTCTCTACTTTGCGCAGCCGCTCCGCAGCGCTATCCCCAAGAGCCTCCAGGTCCCCAACGACCTGCAGACGCCATCTACCAAGCTCTGCAAGGTGTTCAGCAAGTCCGGTAATTATGTTGATTAGGTCGTCGAGCTCTTCCTTGTTTCGGCCGGAAAGATTGTCAGTGGAGAGCAAATAGAGAGTCACGTGATCGATGCCAAGCTCAGAGCACCATCCGACAAAGTCGACAATCCGCTTGGCGCCTGCGGTGTGACCCAGAGAACGGTCGAAGCCTTGCTCTTTTGCCCAGCGCCGGTTCCCGTCAACCATGACGCCAATATGTTTCGGCATGTCACTGGGTCTGAGCCCCGACTCGATTTGCTTCTCATATAAGCGGTAGAGCACGTTTCGCACCCCCAAAGGCTAGTCGAAACCGAAAGTTCACATTTGTGGCTTAGCCTGAGAGCATGCAGCAGCCCGATCCCCTTCACGTTCCGCTCTCTGAGCTAAAGGGTTCTATTCACGAGGATGAGCCACGGCCAAGCTGGCGTGGCTGGATTCACACGGGCGTACTGCCCTTCGTGGTCGCGGCAGGGATACTGCTAATTGTTTTCTCCGAGGGGGTGGTCGCCAAAACGGCCGCGGCGATTTACTTTGCAAGCTCAGTTCTTCTTTTCGGGAACTCAGCTCTCTACCACCGGTTCCGCTGGCGCCCATTCATGAAGATGCTGCTCAAGCGAATTGACCACGCGAATATCTTCTTGCTGATCGCCGGGACCTACACTCCAATGGCGGTTAGCGCGCTTGGTAGCGACAAGGGTGTTTCTCTCCTGGCTGCGGTCTGGGCAATAGCGGCCCTAGGAATTGGCTTCAGGGTCTTCTGGATCAATGCTCCGAGGTGGTTGTATGTGCCCATTTACCTTGCCATGGGTTGGATTGCTGTGTTCTATGTGGTGGACCTTTGGGCCGCCAATTGGGTAATGATGTTGCTAGTGGCGATCGGTGGACTGCTCTACACCCTGGGTGCAATCTTCTACGGTGCGAAGTGGCCTGGAAAAAATGCTCGACACTTTGGTTTCCACGAGATTTTTCACGCTCTCACAGTCGCGGCATTCTTCTGCCACTGGACTGCGGCTTTACTTATTGGTCTGGATCCGATTCCGGGCTCTCTCGGCGGGGCTTAGAAGGCGGAGCGGGGCGGTCGGGCTTTTTTAGCTCGATGTTCCCAAGCTCCTCCTCGGCCAGCTTTTCCCTGATCTCCTGGCGGTAACGGCTTTTGCGAATTCTGCGGTTCATGTCAAAGAAGAGAAGCACTGCAATTGCAGCAACAGCGAATGTGACGATGAAGCCAATTGTTCCCGGAGAGTTGTAGTTGTCATCGACGACCAAAGGGGTCGAGTCGACAATGGCAAGCAGGGTGGCTAGAAAGCTCATGCGACAAGTATTCCATCAAGGACGTAGCCTTGTTACATGCAAGATAGGCAAGCCGAGATTCTTCAGGAGCGCTATGGCGTTTCAAAAGGGGAGGGTAAAACCCGAAACAGGGTTCTTGGCTGGTCTGCCGTTACACTCGCAACGATAACCGCTGGGCTTTTTGGCTATCTCAATTGGAGCACAATTGGGACGACTGACATCAGCTTTAGGGTGATCAGCCCGTGGCAAACCGAGGTTGAGTTTGAAATTGAGATGCCCGCCGGTTCAGTTGCGGTTTGTGGCATCGAGGCACTGAACAACTCCTTCACCCAAGTTGGGTATGTGGAGCTGGAGCTTGGACCTTTTGAGGCAACTACCACCCGTCACACCGTGAGCTTGAACACCTATCAAGAGGCCGTGACCGGCTTGGTCGATGAGTGCCAACTGAGGTAACATTTTTCTAGCTCGCTATGCGAGCTTTTTCAATTCCCGGAAGTGACAGATGACTGACAACATTCTGCTGACTCAAGCAGCATATGACCGGCTCAAAGATGAGCTCGAGCAGCTAATACTCGTAGAGCGTGGCGAGATCGCAAAGAAGATCCAGGAGGCTCGGGAAGAGGGCGACCTCAAGGAGAATGGCGGTTACCACGCGGCAAAGGAAGAGCAGGGAAAGCTTGAGGCCCGAATCAACCGACTAGAGGAAATGCTCTCAAACGCTGAGATTGGCTCCGCCGACAGCTCTGACGGAATTGTGAAGCAGGGCCTCATGGTCACCTGCCTGCTAAACGGCAACGAAACCGAGTTTTTCCTAGGCAGCCACGAGATCTTTGAGGGAACCAAATTTGAACAGCAGGTAGAGGATGGCGACCTTGACATTTTCAGCCCAGACTCACCAATTGGAAAAGCCATCCTGGGCAAAAAGATAGGCGAAGAGGTGGGCTACACCGCGCCTAACGGAAAGACCATCACGGTCAAGGTAGTGAAGCTAGCGAACTTCGAGTTCTAGTCTTCGAACAGCCTGGGTTTTAGCCCAGCTCTCTTCAAAGACTCAATCACCTCATCGCGGTGTTCCTTGCCGCGGGTCTCAACGCTAAGGTCCAGCTCCACTTCTGAAATCTGCAGTCCATTGCCGTGACGAGTGTGAAGCACCTCAACCACGTTTGCACCCGCAGTGGCGACCGCTTCCGCAGTTCTAACCAGCTGTCCTGGCCTATCGGGCAACATGACTGCGATGTTGGTGTAGCGATCGGAGGCTGCGAGACCGTGGCGGATTACGCGCTGAAGCAGCAGCGGATCAATGTTTCCTCCGGAGAGGATTACGGCCGTTGTCCCCTTGAGCTTGAGCTTCTTCGCGGCGAGTGCGGCAGCCCCAACTGCACCGCCAGCCTCAACCACCATCTTGGAACGCTCCATCACACCGAGCATTGCCTTGGCTATCTCGTCTTCCGTGACAGTCACTACCTTGTCAACGTAGTTCTTGATGATTTCGAAAGGCACCTTCCCGGGCTTGGCAACAGCAATACCGTCGGCAATCGTCGGGTTGATCTTGGTCTCAACCGGCTTACCGGCCTTCAAAGAAGGTGGGTAGGCGGCAGCCTCGGCGGCCTGGACCGCATAAACCTTGATCTTCTTGCCCATTTGCTTGGCCTTGAGCTTTGCAGCTAGCGCAACGCCCGCGGCCAGCCCTCCGCCACCAAGGCAGACAACGATGTTCTCGACATCTGGAAGTTGCTCCATGATTTCAAGTCCGACGGTGCCCTGACCACGAACGATGTCGATGTGGTCAAAGGGCGGAATGAACACCGCACCGGTTTGCGAAGTAAAGTCCTGGGCTGCAGCAAGCGTCTCATCAAATATTGCTCCGGTGAGAACCACGTTGGCGCCGTAGTCGATCGTGGCCTGGTACTTAGGAAGCGAAGCTCCAACCGGCATGAAAATTGTTGCCTTTATACCAAGCAGCTTTGCTGCGAGGGCAACTCCTTGCGCGTGGTTACCAGCCGATGCCGCAACTACTCCGCGCTTCCTTTCGTCGGCACTGAGCTGACTCATCAGGTTGTATGCGCCACGAACCTTGTAGGCGCCAGTGCGCTGAAGGTTCTCACATTTGAAGAAGACGGGATGTCCGGTTAGCTCAGTGAGCCAGTGGCTTTCGAGCATGGGAGTAGCAGAAATTTGGCCACCAACGCGCTCGGCAGCCTGGTAAAACTCATCCAGAGACGGGAGTTTGGTTGGAGCCATCAAAAACCTTCAATCAAAGAATGAGAGAAAGTCTAGCGATTAGAAGCCGCGCCCGATTTGGGAAAGTCTCTCAACTCGCTTGGGGATTGGGGGGTGAGTGGAGAAAAGACGTTCCACCAAACCTGGCTTGAGAGGGTCGTTGATGTACATGTGGGCCATCGCTGTATTTGCCCTCTTCATTGGCTTTCCATACTCACCAAGTTTCTGCAGAGCTGAGGCCAGTCCGTCTGGATACCTCGTCATTTCGGCACCTGAGGCGTCTGCGAGATACTCGCGCTGCCTCGAAACTGCTGCCGAGACCATGGGGCCAATTAGCCAGGCGATGATCCAACCCACAAGCCCAATTACGACCAAGAAGGCCATCATCTGACCGTTATTGCGATTGCGATTGAAAGATGAGTACCACGCCATCCGGATAGCGATGTCGGCCAAGATTCCAATCGCGGAAACCAGCCCAAAGACTATGGTCGAGACTCTGATGTCGTAATTCTTCACGTGACCGAGCTCGTGAGCCATGACCCCCTCCAGCTCGTTGTCCTCCATGATCTCGAGAAGGCCAGTTGTTGCAGCGACTATTGCATTTTCGGGATTTCTACCGGTAGCAAAGGCATTGGGAGCGGGGTCATTGATGATGTAGACCTTGGGCATAGGCATACCCTGCGAGATTGCAAGGTTCTCAACTGTGTTCCAAAGCCGCGGATTATCCCGCTTTTCAATTTGCTTAGCGCCACTCATCGCGACAGCCAGCCTTGAGGCCGCGAAGTACTGGAAGATCGTGTATCCGAGAACAAACAGCACAATCAAAATGGCACTGGAGCCGTTTCCCGAATACTGCCCCCACCAAACTGCCAGTGCCGTAAGCAGGCCGACAAACAGGCCAATGATGATTACCGTGTTGCGCTTATTGGCCGCAATTGCCCGATACAAGCTCTACCCCTAGAAGTTGACCGTTGGGGGCTCTTGGATGCTTGCCGCATCCTCGACCTCAAAGAATTCTCTTTCGGTGAAACCAAGGCCTCCGGCGAAAATGTTGTTTGGAAACTGCACGATCTTTGTGTTTAGCTCCCGGACTCCGCCGTTGAAGAAACGACGAGAGGCCATGATCTTGTCCTCGGTGTCTGTCAGCTCGCGCTGCAGCTCCAGGAAGTTAGTTGAGGCAACCAACTGCGGATACGCCTCTGACACGGCGAAGAGGCTTTTCAGGGCACCCTGCAGCATTCCCTCCGCCTGCGCTGCCTTGGCAGGGTGCTCAAGCGACTCTGGGGAAACTGTTGCCGCTCTAGCTTTGGTTACGTTCTCAAAGACTTCGCGCTCGTGAGAGGCGTAGCCCCGAACGGTTTCGATAAGGTTCGGGATTAGGTCAGCCCTGCGCTTTAGCTGGACTGTGATGTCGCTCCACGCCTCATCAACTCTTATCTTGAGGGCCACCAACGCGTTATAGGTGATCCAGAGGTAGATGCCAATAACGGCAGCAATACCTAGGGCAATAAGCAGAATTTCCATGTCGCTCCTTTAGGGCCGTCTAACAGACTAAGCGAAAAAACTGCGCGTTTGCTGAACAAATGCAGTGCCCCGAGTGGGACTCGAACCCACACTGTGGCGATTTTAAGTCGCCTGCCTCTGCCATTGGGCTATCGGGGCAAAAACAAAAGGCCCGGGAAGACCCGGGCCCAATGCTGATAAAACTACTTACCAGGCTTGGTGGCCCAGGTCTCAAAGAATAATCGTGGCGAACGAACTGCCTCAATCGTCACCATGTCTCTACCGAGAATGGCGTTCCAAATCCAGCCAGCGACAACTCTGATCTTGCGCTCCCAAGTCGGCATAGCGAGACCGTGGTAGCCGCGGTGGGCAATCCACGGGAGGAACCCGGTCATTCCGAAGTTGCCGACCTTGATGGCACCGACACCGATTCCAAGCCCTGCAACCGCACCAATCGTCTTCCAGCGGTATTCGCGAATCGCCTCGCCACGAATCGACGCAGCGATGTTTTTGGCCAAAAGCTTTGCCTGGCGAACGGCGTGCTGGGCGTTGGGCACGCAGTAGCCTCCCACGCCGCCACCAGTTAGGTCGGGAACAGCGGAGACATCCCCAGCAGTCCAGGCACCCTCGATGGGCTTGTCGTTCTCAAGAATCTGGAGCTTTGCGTTCGCAATGACCCTGAATCGCTCGTCTAGCGGGAAGCTGCAGTTCTTGGCAACGGGAGCCGCGGCAACACCAGCGGTCCAAATGATTAGGTTCGACTCCATGCTCTCGCCACTTGAAAGCTTTACCACGCCGTTTTCCGCCGAGAGCACCTGGGTGTTTAGGTGAACATAGCCAGCTCGACTGTTTAGGTTGTTTACCACCCAGTTGGCTGTCTTCTCGTTCACCTCGGGCATGATGCGTCCCATGGCCTCGATGAGGTGGAACTGAACATCATCAAAATCAATCTCGGGGTAATAGCGCAGCAAGTGCGTGGCTGCGCTGCGAAGCTCTGCGAATGCCTCGATGCCGGCAAATCCACCACCGACAACTATTACAGTCAGCAGTCGCTGCCTGAGCTTTGAATTCTTTGGAAGTGCGGCTGCGCGCTCGAAATTACCAATCAGACGGTTTCGAACCTCAACGGCCTCTTCGATGGTCTTCAGGCCAATCGCCTGCTCAGCGATTCCCTTGATAGGGAAGGTTCTCGTAACCGCACCGGCCGTCATGACGATCTGGTCGTACTCGAGGACTAGGTCTTTGCCACCATCAACTGCAATCGTTGCCTTTTGCGCCTTGTGGTTGACCTTCTTAAGCTTTCCAGAGACCATGCGGGTCTTCTTGAGGTGCTGCCTGTGAGAAACAACCACGTGCCTCGGCTCGATTGAACCCGCAGCAACCTCTGGCAGAAATGGCTGGTAGGTCATGTATGGCAAAGGGTCGACCATGGTGACCTCTGCCTCACCGCGACGAAGGGTCTTCTCTAGTTTCCATGCAGTGTAGAAGCCGGCGTAGCCGCCTCCAATAATGAGGATCCGCTGAGGTGGCTTGGGGTTTGTGACCTCTTGCACGATTGCTGGTGGGGTCTTTGACTTTGTGGTCGCGACGGTCATGAGCCTTCTTTTGTAGTTCTTGCTTTTGCCTTATTACCGCGTCTCAAACTGTTGATTATGAGAACTACTAGCAACAGCGCTATGGGTAACAAAAGATAGGTTAGCGGATTCACAGGCGGGTCTGCCTGAGGAATCTCTGTGGCAACTTCAGATTCCTCTGGCTGAGACTCAACTCCGGGCAGCGTCGGGACAATTAATTCGGCGCTGTCTTCCTTGACCTCCGACCCGCGATAGAGCTCAATCCAGCGCGCCAAAGAGCCAAGTGGATTGTTCGATGCCAACTCACTCGAGTCAACAGCTGCGACGGGATCGATTAGCCCAAAGCCATAGGTCGCATCGAAGCCTGGCTCTCCTAGATCAATGGCTGTGGAGATGACCCGCTGAATTATGTCGTTTGCGCTGGCGACTGGATCTGCTTGGCGCATAAGAGCGACCATCCCGGTCACTATGGGAGCGGCAGCAGAAGAGCCCTCCCACATCTTGATCTCACCACCTGGATAACTCCCGAGCATCTCTACCCCAGGTGCCGCAACAGCTACGCCAATGCCACTTGCTCCCGCCGTCGAGTTGACATTGCCGCCTCTGTCGACCGCAGTCACCGAGAGGACACCGGGTATTGTCGCCGGTGCCGTAGCGCCTGTTTGAGACTCACGATTGCCACTGGCGGCAACGATCACCACATCGTTTTCAAAGGCATACAAAAACGCCTCATCCCAGCTCTCAGGCCAGCGCTCTGAGTTGCGAGACAGAGAGAGGTTTATGACGCTCGCCCCATTGTCCACCGCCCAGATAATTGCCTGCGCCACTTGGGCGTCGGTGTCAGCTCCCCCAACGCCCAAACCAACCGAAATAGCCAAGAGCTCGACACCAGGTGCGATACCAATTACCCCGCCTGTGGCTCTCCCCTGTCCCGCTATGAGTGAGCTAACCATTGTCCCGTGAAACCCTCCGGGCCCAACCGGCTCGGTGCCATCGGGTGTACCGATGCCCGAGAAATCTGCACCTGCTATCACCATGCCTGCAAGATCGGGGTGGTCATCGTCAATTCCGGTATCGATAACCGCAACACGCACCCCACTCCCATCAAGTGCAATCTCGTTGAAACCACGATCATCGAGCCACCAGTGCTCGCTGACAGAGGCCGTGGTGGTCAACAAAACTGCGCTCAAGGCAAGGGCTATCAGGCGCAAGTGCACACTCCCTGCGACCAAGAAAGTTCTTTGAGCGCCATGTCTCCAATTGGGTTGACACCGCTCCCCTTGGCTAGGGAATGGGCCACAAGCGAATGCAGGCACTTAACTCTGGTAGGCATGCCTCCTGCGGAAATACCTGCAATCTCATCCACTTCGGCAATCTCTCCACGCTCAGTCAGATACTGCTGGTGAGCGGAGTGGTACCTGGCGCTCAGCTCCGTATCTTCCTCGAGCAGCTGTTGAACCCGGGCCATGTAGCCTGAGGCCTCCAGCGTTGAGACCGCGGCAGTAGCGGAGGGCTGGGTCAGGTAGTAAAGAGTGGGAAATGGGGTTCCGTCCTCAAGCCTCGGCTCAGTCTTCACCACCACCGGCCTACCGCAGACGCACCTTGCTGAAACCTCGACAATGTTTCTTGCGGGCCTGCCCAGTTGCCTCGATACCTCTTCGATATCTTCGGCAGAGATGCTCACTCTTCCTCCGGCTGTTCGAGCGCAGACCTTAGAAAGCTCTCCAAGAGAGAGTCCACCCAGTTATCCTCTGCGGCCGAGACCTCGGCACTTATCTCATCCGCGCTTCGGCGCTCGGAGAGCATTGCTCCGACAGTTCCAGAGGTATCAGAAAAGTCCATGCCCTCAGAGTCCATCACCAAATACGAAACCTCTCCGGGGAGAACGTAGTAGAGGCGGTCCCGGGCCTGCGAGCGAATGTAGACCGGGTCCTGCCAGCGATCTCGCTCGGCCTGCATCTCCTCAACGGCTGCCTCCGCCTGGGCAATGCTCTCTTCCATCTCAACGATTTCTCGCCTTTGATCGAGGTAGGTCTGAACATCTTGAGAGACGATAAATGTCCCGAGCACAATGACTGAAATCAGGCTCACCCAGCTGCTATTGAGCCTGAGCATACGCAGCATCAACTTGCCCTGGGTCAGGGCAACTGGAACCTTAGGTTCTTTCTTGGGTGACTGCGCCATATTCCAAAAAGTTTAGGAGCAGCCGGCTAAGTTACTGCTATTTGCCAGCGATGAATCTTGGGAAGGCCGAGGTCCCTGCGTAGACGGCAGCGTCGGCAAGCTCCTCTTCAATCCTCAGAAGCTGGTTGTATTTCGCAACCCTTTCGCTTCTCGCCGGAGCACCAGTCTTGATCTGACCTGCGTTTGTGGCAACAGCTAGATCAGCGATGAAGGTGTCCTCAGTCTCACCAGAGCGGTGAGAGATGATGGCCTTCATGCCGTGTCGCTGAGCGAGCGAAACCGCATCCATAGTCTCGGTCAGGGTTCCGATTTGGTTCACCTTCACCAGAATCGCATTACCTGCAGCCTCGTCAATACCCTTTTGCAGACGCTCTGGGTTCGTGACGTAGAGATCGTCTCCGACCAGCTGAACCTTGCTTCCAAGCTCCGAGGTGATCTTGGTCCAACCGGCCCAGTCATCCTCTGCCAGCGGGTCCTCAATTGAAACCAGTGGGTAGGCAGCAATCAACTCCGCGTAGTAGGCAATCATGTCCTCTGCACTTCGCTTCGAACCCTCGAAGTTGTAGCTGCCGCTCTTTTCGTCAAAGAATTCGGTTGATGCAACGTCTAACGCAAGAGCAATCTCCTCGCCGAGCTTGTAGCCGGCAAGTTTGATTGCCTCGGCAATCAGATCCAGTGCAGCCCTGTTGTTAGGCAGGTCTGGAGCAAAACCACCCTCGTCACCCAGGCCGGTTGCTAGACCGCGCTCAGAGAGCAATTTCTTTAGGTGGTGGTAGACCTCAGCTCCCCAGCGGAGGGCCTCCGAGAAGGTCTCGGCGCCGTGAGGAACGATCATGAACTCCTGGATATCCACGCCGTTGTCTGCGTGGGCACCACCATTGATGATGTTCATTAGTGGCACCGGCAAAACAAAAGCGTTTGAGCCTCCGAGGTAGCGATAGAGGGGGAGGTTAGAAGCATCCGCAGCGGCTCTTGCGTTTGCTAGGGAGACGCCAAGGATTGCGTTTGCACCGAGCTTCTTTTTGTTGCTGGTGCCATCGACGGCCATGAGAGCTGCATCCACAAGGCGCTGGTCCGTCGCATCAAAGTCAACTAGCGCCTCGTCAATAACCTCAACGACAGCTGCCACGGCTTTCTGGACGCCCTTGCCTAGGTAGTAGTCCTTGTCGCCATCACGAGACTCGTGCGCCTCGAAAGCGCCAGTAGATGCTCCAGATGGAACAGCGGCACGGCCAAATGAATCATCCGAGAGCAGGACCTCAACCTCTACGGTTGGGTTGCCCCTCGAGTCAAGAATCTCGCGAGCGCCGATTGCGGTGATGATGGACAAGGGAATCTCCTTATTGGTTTCAAAATTGCTGGAGAAAACGTCGTTGGCTTCCTCCGAAAGTCTAGCGTTTAGCTAAGTGGCTTGATTTCTAGGGCTTCTCTCTCTGCCATGAAGGCAAAGGACTCGAAGCCGCTGGCCGCAAGCTCCTCAAGCTGGGCCTTCAGGTTTTTTGCCTTCTTCTCTAGCCTCACGGTATAGCCCTCGGCGATCAGTTGCGCTTGAAGGCTAAGTGCAGCTGAGACGTCTTCGTCGATTAGCACTACGAGTGACTTTGTAGAGCCCTGCTCGAGTGCGGCAATGTCGATAATCCGCTCTATGCCCAAAGAAATTCCGGCTGCGGGCGTGTCAGTGCCTGCCCACCTACCAACCATCTCGTCGTAGCGACCGCCACCACCAATAGAGGAATCCGCGCCTGGGTATTCGATCTCAAAGATGGCTCCGGTGTAGTAGCCCATGCCACGAACCAGACTCGGGTCATAGCGAAGCCGCTCGGCACTGTTGCCAAGTTTTGCAACCCAGCTCAGCTCCTCGGGCCATGAATCTTCTGTGACTGACAGCCAAGAGCTAACGTTGCTTGCAACCTCGGCACCCCAGCCGCTCTCAATCTCTTTGGCAACACCCTCCAAACCGATCTTGTCCAGCTTGTCAATGGCAATCATCGCTGCCTCTTGGTTGTCCATTACGCCCGCGGCATCCAATGCCTTCTTTAGCAGCCTGCGGTCGTTGATCCTGATGGTTGCCTTTGTTAGGCCAATAGCATCTAGCGCAGCCAAGGATGCAGAAATCAGCTCGAGCTCGGCTAGCTCGCTTGCCTCTCCAAGAATGTCAATGTCACACTGCAAAAACTGACGATAGCGACCCTTCTGCGGCCTCTCTGCTCGCCATACCGGACCAATTTGGATGGCCTTCAATACCCTGGGAAGACTCCCCCGGTTGCTTGCAAAGTACCTCGTCAGCGGCACAGTTAGGTCAAAGCGCAATCCCAGGTCTGAAAGCTCTGACTTCTCAGCCATCGCCTTTTCGAGTTCTTCGCCACGCTTAAGAACCTTGAAGACGAGCTTTTCGTTGTCGCCGCCCTGGCCAGAGGTGAGCCTCTCAATGGCCTCGACGGCCGGAGTCTCAATCTCCTGGAATCCCCTGGCGGCGTAGGTATCGCGGATAAGCGAAATCAGCTGCTCACGCTTTTGTTTTTCTGCGGGCAGCAAATCTCGCATTCCACGAGGGGGATTGACGCTTGGCACCTGACAAGTTTGTCACAGCAACAAAAATTCGCGCTGATTACGGCTGGCCAAGCCACTTTGCACGCAGATGAGTAGTCTTTGACCCATGACATCGGTTGCAAAGCGTGGCAGGGGCAGACCTGTAACGACTGACCCCAGTGCGGTTGGACTAACCGCGCTCAGGCTGTTTGCCGAGCGAGGCATAGAAAACGTAACCATGGACGAGGTCGCAGAGGCCGCGGGTATTTCTCGGTCGAACCTCTTTAGGCTCTTCCCATCTAAGTCAGCGGTTGTCTGGGGCGGAATGCACCAGTTCAATGCGGAACTGAGGAGCAAGCTCGAGGCAAATCCAGAGACCGACATCGTCAAGCTGCTCCACACCTCATGGGTTGAGGCAATGCACTTCCTTGATGACTCTCTAGAAACCGTGAGGCTCCGCCTGAAACTAATCGCCAGCTCTCCGGAGATCTACGGCTGGGGCCACGGCCAGCTTGAGGAATCTAGGGAAGTCATTGAGGATGCGGTCCGCAAGCTAAGCAGCGATCCCATGCGCCCAAGGGTTATCTCTGCAGCGATGATCTCGGTGTCAATGTCCATCTTGGTCTGGTGGGCACAAACAGACGATCCGAGAACTCCATCCGAGGTTCTCGATGCCGGGTTCAGCGACTTTGAGGCCGTTTTCGCCTAGGTCTACTTCCTAGCTGTCGGCTAGGCCAATAACCCCGGCATCGGTTGCTTCCGCCAACTCACTGGATCTGATCTCAACCTGCAGCTCTCTTGTTGCCTGCCTGAGAGCACGCTCTGGATCCAGCCCAACTGCTCGAGAGCTGGCCACGATGGCCAGTAGAAGTCTCCCAAGATCTTCCTCGGTTTCCATGGGCACCACCGGTTCGCTTTGCTTTTCCAAGATGCCTGCCTTCTCCGCCTTGCCCATGACCTTGTTCGCAAGCGCAAGCGCGGGCATCGACTGCGGAACGCCGTCGAGAATCGATGTCCTCCCGGGTTTTTCCTTCTTCTTATGCGCATCCCAGTTCTGCATCACATCGTCTCCGGTTTCAGCCGCAAACTTCTGAAGCTCTTCGTCGGTTCCAAAGACGTGAGGGTGGCGCGAGCGCATCTTCTGTTCCATGAACTCAGCCACATCCTCTAGGTCAAAAGGCTCACCAAGGGTTCCCTCAGAAGCGAGGTCGGAGTGAAAAATCACCTGGTAGAGCACGTCCCCGAGCTCCTCAAGAACCTCTTCACGGCTTCCAGCCTCGATTGCCTCGATGAGCTCGTAGGTCTCTTCGAGCAAGTATTGAATGAGCGATTGGTGGGTTTGCTCCGCATCCCAGGGGCAACCTCCCGGAGCCCTAAGCTGGTGCGCTGTTTGAATCAGACTTGTTAGCTTCTCCATAAACCTCTGCCAATCGCTCAAAAAGGTGCTCAACCCAGTCAATCACCTCTTGGTCGCGAATTGGCTCCCCCTGGCTGTTTTGCGGTATTGCGATACTGAGAACACCGGCGGACTTGAGATACTTTGCGCTCGGAAAATGGTGTGAGAAGGCAACAAGCGAAGAATCTTCAAGCATGACTCCTGAGAGCTTGGCCTGAATGCCAAGAAGGTTCACATCCGTTAGTCCAAGTCGGTTTGCGCTCTGACGAAGTCTGGTAACAGCAATTAGGTTCCTCACCGGCTCCGGCGGCTTGCCAAAACGATCAGTGAGCTCGGCAAGAATTTCCTCAAGGGCTTTTTCTGTGGCCTTAGCTCCAGATTCACTGGAAAGCCTGTGATAGGCCTCAAGCCTCAGCCGCTCACTGTCTACGTATTCGATCGGAATTCGAGCGTCCACGGGCAACTCGAGCTTTAGCTCCGCAGGCGAGGCCGGTGTCTCGCCTCTGAACTCACTGACGGCCTCTGCAATCATTCGCAGGTAGAGGTCGAACCCAACGCCTGCGATGTGGCCAGACTGCTCTCCGCCTAAAAGATTGCCAGCACCCCTGATTTCAAGATCCTTCATGGCAACCTGCATGCCGCTGCCGAGTTCGTTATTGGTGGCAATAGTTGCGAGCCTGTCGTGGGCAGTCTCACTCAGTGGCTGGCTCGGATCATAGAAAAAGTACGCATAGGCACGCTCTCTGGACCTTCCGACTCGACCCCTAATTTGATGCAGCTGGCTGAGGCCAAATCTCTCGGCTCGGTCAACTATGAGGGTGTTGGCATTTGGGATATCGATTCCGGTTTCGATGATTGTTGTCGAAACCAGAACATCAAACTTTCGCTCCCAGAAGTCCATCACGACCTGCTCCAACTGGTGCTCGGGCATTTGCCCGTGAGCGACAGCAATTCTTGCCTCCGGCACGAGCTTGGCAATTTGTGATGCCGCGGAGTCTATGGTTGCAACCCTGTTGTGGACAAAGAAGACCTGTCCTTCGCGAATTAGCTCCCTGCGGATTGCTGCCGCGACTTGCTGCTCGCTGTAGCCGCCGATGAAGGTGAGAATGGGTTGGCGCTCCTCTGGCGGGGTTGCAAGGGTGGACATCTCGCGGATTCCAGTGACTGCCATCTCAAGGGTTCTGGGTATGGGGGTGGCGCTCATCGCGAGCACATCAACATTGTGCTTTAGGTCCTTAATCTTCTCCTTGTGCTCGACACCAAAGCGCTGCTCCTCGTCAATGATTAGCAGTCCAAGATCTCTGAACTTCACATTCGATGAGAGCAGTCGATGGGTTCCAATGACCATGTCCAGTGCTCCAGACTCCAACCCCGCAACAACCTTCTTCGCCTCTGAGGCGGTTTGAAAACGGGAGAGCGCTCCCAGGTGAACTGGGAAGCCTGAGAACCTCGCTTTGAAGGTCTCGAGATGCTGGGACACAAGCAACGTCGTTGGCACCAGCATCGCTACCTGCTTACCCTCCTGGATTGCCTTGAACGCTGCTCTGAGTGCCACCTCCGTCTTGCCGTAGCCGACATCTCCGGCGAGCAGCCGATCCATCGGGATTTCCCGCTCCATGTCCCGCTTAACCTCATCGATTGTTGTGAGCTGGTCGGGAGTCTCCTGGAACTCGAAAGCGTCTTCGAGCTCTTTTTGCCAAGGAGTGTCTGGGCCGAAAGCATGGCCCTTGCTTTTCATGCGAGCCGAATAAAGCTTCACCAGATCGATGGCAATCTTTCTAACGGCCTTGCGAGCGTTGCCCTTTGCTCTAGCCCAGTCGGTGCCACCCATCTTTGACAGCACTGGAGCCTCAGCACCCACATAGCGAGAAAGTAAATCGAGCTGATCAGTTGGAACGAAAAGGGTATCTGCGGGATAGCCTCGCTTTGGCGGTGCATAGTCAATTACCAGATACTCCCTGACCTGCCCGCGGTTATCCCGTTGCACGAGCCTGTTGAAGCGCCCAACGCCGTGGATCTCGTGAACCACGTAGTCGCCAGCCTTAAGCTCCAGCGGATCGACCTGCTGACCCCTGCGTGGAGCAAGCTTGCGCTGCGTGGGGCTGAGGTAATTTTGCGATACTCCAAAAAACTCCTGCTCGGTAATCACAGTCAGAGACTGCTCCGCCAGAACAAAACCGTGAGGGAGCGAGGAGATTGTGACGGTGACTTGCCCCGGGGCAACCGCCGACACCACCTCGCTAAAGGAAACTGGAACCTGAGCCTCGGTGAGGATTTCAACGAGCCTGTCGGCCGTGCCGTGGCCTTTAGCTGTAATCACAACACTCTGGCTGCTACCTGTCTGATCCAGCACCCAATCGATGGCAGCGTCCTCAGCAAGAGCAGGGATCTCCCTAAGGCCAAGATCCTTGCTTGATGCGGAAGCCAGCGAGTCAAGCTTGATCAGTGGGTGCCTAGGTGCAACGAGGTCAATAAAGTCGCTGAGCTCATAGAAGCCTCCCCCGGATAGATCAATCGGAGCGCTGCTCCCCTCAATTGCTGCATCCCAGGCGGCATGCAGAAACTCTTGGTTTGTCTCAACCAGGTTCTTGGCCCTGAGGCTGAGTCGCTCTGGATCGAGCAGCACAACCGGAGAGTCTGGATCTAGATACTCGGTCACCGGCCCCATGCCGCTTGCCAGAACCGGTGCCAGTGACTCCATGCCACTGACTGGAATCGCATTTGAGATCTTTTCCAACATCTCCGTGAGCTGTGGGAACTCGGACGCCATCTCTCTCGCCTTTGAGGCAACCTGAGGTGTAATTAGAAGCTCTCTCGCGGGATAAACCTCAATCTCAGAGAGCTTAGTTTGCAATGAGCGCTGATCCGCAACCTGGAACTCACGTATTTCCTCAAGTTCATCGCCAAAGAACTCCAGCCTGACAGCATGTTCTGCGGTGGTGGGGAAAACATCCAAGATGCCGCCCCTGATAGAGAACTCTCCCCGGCGAGTCACCAGGTCTACCCGCTCGTAGGCGATCTCGATTAGCTTCAGCGTCAGCTCGGGAAGCAGATAATTCTCGCCACTGGCAATTTTGAGTGGCGGATGGTCGCTGAGCCCACCAACCACTGGTTGCAGGGCGGCTCGAACCGAAAGCGACAGAAGGACAGGGTGCTTTGGAGCCTCTTTGCTGAACTCGCTCAGGCGATGAAGGGCTCGCATTCGTTGCCCCACAACCTGAGGTGAAGGCGAGAGCCGCTCGTGAGGCAGAGTCTCCCATGATGGAAACTCGATGATCTCTAGGCCCTCAACTACATCCCGCAGCGCTTCAGCAGTTTCCTCGGCGGCCCTTCCCGAAGCCGACACCACAACCAGCGGAGTCTTAGTCGCTGAGAGCATCGCTGCCAAAGCGACCAGCTGAGTCTTGGTTGGGGCAAACAAATCACCCGACTTAAGCGCGCGCGCAGGCGACAGCGAACGCGCGGATGCGGCCGCAGAAATCAGTGAGCGGATGGTCACACAGGAAGTCTAGGACTCAATCAACTGGGCAACTTTTTCGCAGGCCTCATCGATCAAGGCAGCAAGATCTTTACGCTCAGAGGCTGAGAAGTCCTTTAGGACGTAATCTGCGACGGGCATCTGGCCCGAAGGGCGGCCGATGCCAAAGCGAACCCGGTGGTAGTTGGTGCCAACTTTCGCGGATATGTCCCGCAGCCCGTTGTGCCCGGCGTGGCCGCCATCGAACTTCACGCGAATATCCGTGAAATCAATATCCAGCTCATCGTGAATCACAACAAGACGCGTTGGATCAAGGGAGTAGAACTTTAGAAGTTTTGAGACGGGATTGCCCGAGAGATTCATAAACGACGTGCTCTTAGCCAGCACTATCTTGGAGCCGCCAACCATTTTGTATTCGGCAACCATTGAGCCCGACTTGTGTGAGCGGAAGCTGCTGCCAAACTTCTTTGCCAGCTCGTCCACAACAATCTGGCCGATGTTGTGGCGATTGTTTTGATAGCCGGGCCCAGGATTACCGAGCCCGACTACCAACCAAGTGTCGTTACTCTGCAGACTCTGATTCTTCTGCGGCTGCTGGCTCTTCGCCCTCAGCGGCTTCAGTCTCTGCAGCAGGCTCTTCATCAGCAACTCCGGCTCTGGTCTCAACAACCGAAGCTACCAGCTCATCACTTGCAAGCTCCATAAGGACGCCCTGTGGGACGTTTAGGTCGGCCACGGTGTAGTGGTGACCTGCTGGGTTCTCCTTGGAGATTTCTAGCTCAATGAACTGCGGGATGTGGGTTGCCTCTGCCTCAACCTTTACGGTCTTGTGCTCAAGGTCAACAACCGTTCCACCCATTGGCTCACCAACAACGTGGACTGGAACCTCAACGTGGACCTTCTCACCCTTCTTGACCTCTACTAGGTCAACGTGCTCGATGACCTGGGTAACTGGGTCCTTCGCTGCACTCTTCACGAGAACCAGCTCCTCCTTACCAGCAATCTTGAGCTCAAGCAGGGCATTCTTGACGCGCAACGCTAGGGCAACCTCGTGTGCTGGTAGGTGGATGTGGCGGGTGGCGTTTCCGTGACCGTAAATTACGGCCGGGGTGCGCTGTGCGGCGCGAAGCTTGCGAGCAGCGCCTTTACCGAAGCTCTCGCGAACTTCTGCTTCAATCTTGGTCTCTGACATCTTTTCCTCTAATCACATGGCGAGGAAAAGGACCCCGTCGATTACGGACACTTTCGTATCCCTCGCCGCTGAACAGCTTGAAGACTAACGGATTAGCGCAGGGCTCTCAAGCCCCATCGCAAAATCAGCGCCGCGGTAAGTACGGTTACTCCAACCACAAGCCCACCGAAAGGAACGCTAAGCGCGAGCAGAACGCAAAGACCCATGCCGGCTAAGTTCAGCCATTTGGGTCTGGTGGTCTCCGAGCGAGGTTGGCGGTAAGCAGCAAGATTTGCAATCGCGTAATAACTCAACACCGCAAACGACGAGATGCCTATAGTCAGCACCACGCTCCCAGTTGCCACTAGCACGATAACGAGAGACGCGATTATCACCTCCGCAAGTGCGGGTGTTCCGTTCTTTAGCTTCCTGGACAGCGCCCTGGGAAGTTCTCCATCGAGTGCCATCTCGGATGCCGTGCGACTCATGCCAGCCAATAGCGCGAGCAAAGAACCCAGGGTGGCAACCGCCGCAAAAACCGCCACAATTTCGCCTTCAACCCCGAGAGACTGCCCGGCTAGATCTGCCAGTGGAGTCAGCGAACCTGCCAGTGAAGGTCCCAACTTGAGTGTAAGAACCAGGGCCAAAGCTAGATAGAGAGCAAGCACAATTGCCAATGAAGTCCTTATCGCACTTGGCACGTTCTGTTCAGGATCTTTGACCTCACCTCCCAGGGTGGCAACGCGCGCATAGCCGGCAAATGCAAAGAAGAACATCGAGGCAGCGGTCAGCACGCTAGGAAAGCTTGGCTGTGCAATGGATCCGGTTGCAGGCTCCGCAAACAGCGATGCCAAGATCAGGGCGAGCAAAAAGGCAAGGGTAATTCCAGCAAGAATCTTCGACCCCAGTGCTGTGCGGTTAATACCCGCGATATTTATCGCCGCCATCACCACTACGGCTAAAACTGCAGTCACAATCTCGAGGCCTGGAGTGAGATAGTTGGCAAAGACGAGCGCAATGGCGGCTGCAGAGCCTATCTTCCCAACCAAGAAGCTTGCACCAGCAAGAAAACCCCAAGCGTTGTTCAGGTAGTGCCGGGCGTAGGCGTATGCACCACCTGACCGGGTAACCACCCTGGCAAGCTGAGAGATGCTGGCGGCATTTAGGTAGGCGACTAGAGCAGCCATAAGAATGGAAACAAAGATCAGCGAACCAGCAAGCTCACTGGCGGGTCCAAAAACTACAAATACTCCAGCACCCAGCATCGCGGCCAAGCCAATGAATACCGCATCTAGGCGGCCTAGCAGTTTCACGGGGTGATTTTAGGCGTGGCCTGGAAACAACGAGTTAACTGAGTCGTCGTAGAAGACCGCTGCAATCGCCTTGGCAATAAGTGGCGCGATCGATAGCACGTGCAGGTTCTCAAATTCCTTGTCAGGGGTAATTGGCAGGGTATTGGTAACAACGACGGCATCTATTGCTGGATCGCTGAGGCGCTCCGTTGCTGGAGCTGAGAAAACGGCATGAGTTGCGGCAACGATGACCCTAGCCGCGCCGTTTTCCTTCAGCGCCTTGGCGGCAGCCAGGATTGTGCCACCGGTGTCGATCATGTCATCAACAATCAGGCAGTCCCTACCCTCAACCTGGCCAACAATTTCATTTACCTGCACCTGATTTGGCTTATCTGGATCCCTGCGCTTGTGGACAATGGCAAGCGGAGTCGCAAGTCGGTCTGCCCAGATATCTGCAACCCGAACTCGACCAGAGTCTGGAGAGACCACCGTGAGGTTTTCTGTGCCCCACTTGTCGGCAACGTAGTCGGCGAGAATTGGCAGCGCCCACAGGTGGTCCACCGGTCCGTCAAAAAAGCCCTGGATCTGGGGTGAGTGGAGGTCAACAGACATGAGCCTGTCCGCACCTGCTGTGCGATAGAGGTCGGTAACTAGTCGCGCGGAGATAGGCTCGCGGCCCTTGTGCTTCTTGTCCTGGCGCGCATAGGGGAAGAACGGTGCCACTACGGTGATTCGCTTGGCACTGGCTCGTTTCATGGCATCCACCATCAACAGGTGTTCCATAGTCCAGTGGTTGATTGGGTTTGGGTGAGCCTGAATTATGAATGCGTCGACACCGCGAACGCTTCTTTCGTATCTAACGAAGGTCTCGCCATTTGCAAAGTCGTATGCGGTGACGGGAACTAGCTCAGTCTTGAGGATTTCGGCAACCTCCTGGGCCAGTGATTGGTGAGCTCTTCCCGAAGCAATCACCATTTGCTTACTCGCTGGCCTCTCAATTGCCATTGACTACTCCGTCTCCTCGCTTGCTGCCTTCGCCGAGTCCGAACCCGGCCTCTTTTCTAGTACCCACCCCGCCAGGTTTTTTTGCGGTGTCGTATTTAATGCTAGTGCCCCAGCCTCTACATCTCTGCGGATAGTTGAACCGGCGGCGGTGTAGGCACCAGCTCCAATGTTTACCGGCGCCACAAAAACATTTCCGCTTCCGGTCTTAGCATGCCTACCAACGGTGCTGCGGTGCTTTTTCTCTCCGTCGTAGTTGGCAAAGATCGTACCGGCGCCGATGTTTGCCCCCTCGCCAATCTCGGCATCTCCCACATAGCTAAGGTGTGGCACCTTGGCACCCGACCCAATCTTCGCGTTCTTCGTTTCCACGAAAGCGCCGATCTTTCCATCCGCTCCCAGTTCAGTTCCGGGCCTGAGGTAGGAAAACGGTCCGACGTTGGCGTTGTCCCCAACCTTTGCGCCCTCGGCTTGGGTTCTGACAACCTTTGCTCCGCTTCCAACCTCGGTGTCGAGCAGCGACGTGTCCGGACCTATGGTGCTTCCTGCACCCACACGCGTGAGTCCATGGAGCCGGGTGGAGGGTTTCAATAAAACATCTTGACCAAGCTGGACCGTTACGTCGATTAGCGTCGTTGCCGGCTCGAGCACGGTGACGCCAGCGAGCTGCCAAGCTCGCACAATTCTGCGATTTAGCTCCGCAGCGACCTCGCTGAGCTGAACCCTGTCGTTGATGCCAGCAACCAACCAGTGGTCGGAAATGACGTGAGCCTCAACCTTTTGCCCAGAACCGAGCATGATTGCCGCAACGTCCGTGAGGTACTTTTCGTTTTGGGCGTTATTTGTGTCCACCTTGCCCAGGGCTTCGACAAGTGCCCCCGCCTCGAAGCAGTAAACACCGGCGTTTACCTCATTGATTGCAAGCTGTTCGTCTGAGGCGTCTTTCTGCTCAACTATTTCTTTTAGCTCTCCCCCAGATCGGACCACGCGTCCGTAGCCATTTGGATTCTCAAGCTCACAGCTGATCAAAGTAGCGCTGTTCGAACCTTCACGGTGTCTTGCAACGAGCTCCCCAATTGACTGGGTGTCCAGAAGTGGCACATCCCCCGAGAGCACAACAACTTCACCTTCGAAACCTTTTGGAAGTGCCGAGAGCGCTGCCTCGACTGCCCTGCCGGTGCCGGGAACCTCATCCTGCTCCGCAATCAGAGTCTGAGGAAAGTGCTCAGAAATATATCTCTCGATGTCAGCCTTTTTGTGCCGAAGGGCTGCAACAACGTGCGCGGCAGAAAGTGAGTGAGCGGTGGCCAGAACATGTCCAATTAGTGGAAGGCCAGCCATCTGGTGAAGAACTTTGGGGGTAGCGCTTTTCATGCGGGTGCCTTCGCCAGCGGCTAGCACCACCACTGCTAGTTGTCGCACTCAGCCTCCCGATCGCTTCCTGCTCCGCCCCTAGGATTCGAACCTAGACCGGACGCCTCCAAAGGGCGCCGTGCTGCCATTACACCAGAGCGGAACGAGGTAACCCTCGAGAGCAAGTCTGCCAGAGAATTGCTACTGCTGTAGTTTCTG
>JAYORB010000011.1:0-12302 GCA_038123155.1 Aquiluna sp.
CAAGAGGGGAACCCTTGTCCTCCAGCGATAATGGCAATTCTGGGGCTGATTTCGGGGCAAACGAGTGGCTCGTTGCCGAGATGTATGCCAAATGGCAAGAAAACCCAGACTCTGTAGACAAATCTTGGATTCCAATTCTTGAGCGCTACCAGCTCTCCGGAGGATCTCCGGTAGCCAGCGAGAACAAAGAGGAATCAGATCCCACAACAGGCTCTATCACCGTCATAGATACTGACTCAACGGTGGTGAGCAAGTTCGACCCCGCAGCACCTGCTCCGGCGACCGAGGCAATCACCGTGCCGGTGGCAAAGACCATTGATGACGCGCCCGCGACCGCTCCCGTTCCAGCTGACCTTCCCGCAACAGGTTCGATTCCTATTCCAACTGTTGAAGAGGAAGAGGCTCAGCCTGAGGTAACAATTCTCAAGGGCATGTCAAAGGCTCTGGCCTCGAACATGGATGCATCGCTCAGCGTCCCTACCGCAACCAGCGTCCGACAGGTCCCTGCGAAAGTCCTAATCGACAACCGCATCGTTGTGAACTCACACCTGAAGCGCACCCGAGGTGGCAAAGTTTCATTCACCCACATCATTGGCTACGCAGTAATTCAGGCGCTGAAAGAGCTTCCCGGCCAGAATGTCTTCTACGACGAGATTGATGGCAAGCCCGCTTCCGTTGTGCCACCACACGTCAACTTTGGTCTCGCCATCGATGTCCCCAAGCCCGACGGCACCAGAGCCCTCCTTGTTCCAAACATCAAGCGAGCGCAAAAACTCAACTTTGCAGAATTTGTCTCCGCGTACGAAGACATCGTCCGTCGGGCGAGAGAAAACAAGCTAACTGCCGAGGACTACCAGGGGACGACCATATCTTTGACGAACCCGGGAGGCATTGGAACGGTTCACTCCGTGCCAAGGCTCACCAAGGGTCAGGGCTCAATCATCGGAGTCGGGGCCCTTGAGTATCCGGCCCAGTTCAAGGGTATGAGCGAGGATCAGCTTGCGGAACAGGGTGTTGGCAAGGTCCTCACTCTGACATCTACCTACGATCACAGGGTCATCCAGGGTGCTGGATCTGGCGAGTTCCTCAAGATTGTCGAGGAGCTTCTGCTGGGTGAGCGCAGCTTCTATGACCAAATCTTCGCAGACATGCGTATCCCGTACACCCCTGTGGTTTGGGTCAGCGACTTCCACTGGGACCTCGCTGACCAGTCCGGTAAGAACACTCGAATCCAGGAGTACATCAACGCTTTCCGAGTTCGCGGACACCTCATCGCAGACATAGACCCTCTCGAGTATGTCCAGCGCTGGCACCCCGACCTCGACATCCGAAATTACGGCCTAAGTCTCTGGGACCTAGACCGGACCTTCAAAACCGGTGGCTTCGGCGGCAGGGTAAAGGCAAAGTTCCGCAACATCCTCGGCATCCTGCGTGACACCTACTGCCGCACAATCGGCGTCGAGTACATGCACATCCAAGACCCGCAAGAGCGCCGCTGGTTCCAGGAGCAACTTGAGCAGCCATATAAGAAGCCATCTAAGGAAGAGCAGTTCAGAATCCTGAACAAGCTCAACGAGGCTGAAGCCTTCGAGACCTTCCTGCAGACCAAATTTGTCGGCCAGAAGAGGTTCTCCCTCGAAGGTAGCGAGTCCCTTATTCCAGCGCTTGACCAGATACTTCAGGCTGCTGCCGATGCTGAGCTCGAAGAGGCAGCGATCGGCATGGCACACCGCGGCAGGCTAAACGTGCTCACCAACATCGCCGGAAAGACCTACTCCCAGGTATTCCGTGAGTTCGAGGGCTCAACTGACCCTAGAAGCGTCCAGGGCTCTGGAGATGTGAAGTATCACCTCGGAACAGAGGGTGTATTTACCTCCGGCCACGGCACACAGATCAAGGTGTCTCTAGCCGCTAACCCATCGCACCTAGAGGCTGTAAACCCAGTGCTCGAGGGTATTGTTCGTGCCAAGCAAGACAGGCTTGGAAACCCTGAGAGCTATCCAGTGCTGCCAATTTTGGTTCACGGAGATGCCGCGTTTGCAGGACAAGGTGTGGTTCCTGAGACCATGCAGCTCTCTCAACTAGATGGATTCAAGACTGGCGGAACCATCCACGTGGTAGTGAACAACCAGGTTGGCTTCACCACTTTGCCAAAAGACTCCAGGAGCTCCATCTACTGCACCGACTTTGCAAAGGGCATACAGGCACCAATCTTCCACGTGAATGGGGACGACCCAGAGGCGGTTGTAAGAGTCGCTCAGCTTGCCTTTGAGTACCGCCAGCAGTTCAAGAAGGATGTCGTAATCGACATTGTCTGCTACAGACGTCGTGGTCACAACGAAGGTGATGACCCTTCGATGACCCAGCCGATGATGTACAACCTGATCGAGGCCAAGCGCAGCGTTCGCACCCTGTACATGGACAACCTGATTGGTAGGGGCGATATCACCCAGGAAGAGTTCGATGAGGCCAATGCCAGGTTCCAGGCGTCGCTAGAAAATGCCTTTGTCGAGGTCCACGAGGCCATGAGCCAGCCCGTTGCCCTGCCTGAGCGACCAGCGGGAATTGGAACGACCGCCAGCGAAAAGCAGGAGCTTGTCCGGTCAACCGCTATTACCAAAGAGGTTGTCGAGGCTATTGGAAATGCCCACGCCAACACCCCTGACGGATTCACCGTGCATCCAAAGCTCGCTCAGCTTTTGCAGAAGCGAATCGAGATGAGCCGGGAGGGCGGCATCGACTGGGGCTTCGGAGAGCTCATCGCATTTGGCTCACTCCTTCTCGAGGGCATCAATGTAAGGCTCACGGGACAAGATTCAGGCCGTGGAACTTTCGTGCAGCGCCACGCGAGCTTCTTTGATCGCGAAACAGGCAAGGAGTGGATGCCTCTGAGCTATGTCTCTGAGCAGCAGGCTAGGTTCCAGGTTTACAACTCGCTACTCAGTGAGTTTGCAGCACTTGGGTTTGAATATGGTTACTCGGTAGAGGAGCCAGACTCCCTAACGCTTTGGGAAGCCCAGTTTGGAGACTTCGTAAACGGAGCCCAGACAATCACCGACGAATTCATCTCATCTGGAGACCAGAAGTGGATGCAACAGTCCTCACTTGTGATGCTGCTGCCTCACGGTTATGAGGGGCAAGGACCAGATCACTCCTCGGCAAGAATTGAGAGATTCCTCCAGCTTTGCGCCGAGAACAACATGACGGTCGCGCAACCTTCTACCCCGGCAAGTCACTTCCACCTCCTCAGGCGTCAGGCCTACACCAAGCCAAAGCGTCCGCTGGTGGTCTTCTCCCCCAAGTCGATGCTCAGGCTAAAGGCAGCTTCCTCGGCGGTCGAGGACTTCACAACTGGTAGCTTCCTACCGCTGATCAACGACCAGCAGGGTCTCGAGCCTCAGAATGTGAAGCGCATCCTGTTCTGCTCCGGCAAGGTCTATTGGGATCTTTTGGCCGAGAGCCAGAAGCGAGCTGCGGGCGACACAGCAATTGTCCGCCTGGAGCAGCTCTACCCAACACCGGTGGAAGAGATGAAGAAGGCCATAGAGCAGTTCCCAGGCGCGGAGCTGCGTTGGGTTCAGGACGAGCCTGCAAACCAAGGCCCTTGGAGCTACATGGGCCTATTCATGCCTCGTTACGGAATCAACTTCAAGGTCATCTCAAGGCCAGCATCAGCATCCCCAGCAACCGGTTCGGCAAAGCGCCATGCAGCCGAGCAAGCAGACCTCATTGCAAGGGCCTTTGGGGACTAAGAATTGCGCTCGATAAGGGTTGTCATCCTCGGAGACGAGCTTCTAACCGGAGCCGGTGACCCTAAGGGGCTGGGCTGGCTAGGCAGGGTTCAGGCGAGACTCCCAAAGGGTGAGAACGTCGCCTTTTTCCCACTTGCCATGGTCGACGAGAACACCGGCGAGCTCCTTGAGAGGTGGAAGTCAGAGGCGCTAAAGCGCTTCTCTCCAGAGAGCGAGAACTACCTAGTTGTCGCGCTCTCCTCCAAAGACATCGAGGCCGGCACTACTATCTCGCGCTCCAGGCTGAACCTTGCCTCGCTTTTGGATGATGCCCAGCGAGAAGGCGTGAAGACGTTTGTGGTGGGGCCGACTCCACTTGGTAATCCTGAATACGACGCAGAGGTTGAGCACCTGAACGCCGGCTTCTACGACGTTGTTAAGCGCAGACAGATTCGCTATGTCGACTGCTTCAGCCCTCTCAAGGACCACGAAGGCTGGCTTGGAGAGGTCACGGTCAACGAGAGAAATCTTCCCGGTCAGGTCGGCTACGGCCTTATTGCCTGGCTCGTACTGAATCGGGGCTGGTTTGAGTGGCTGGGTATGACTGAGGAAGATCAGTCGTGATCTTGCGCCTCGCGCAGGCGCTGCATGACTCGCTCGGCTAGCTCCTCGGTTGGAGCCTCATCGCAAGAGCGCTGAATTACCTGATTGAAGACAACTTCGATGTCATAGTGCTGCTCGCAGGAGTCGCAGTTTGCGATGTGAGCGGTAATGACCTCTAGCTCGGTCTCGTGCATGGCCGAGTGGAGGTACTCGTGAACGTTGCGCTTGACGTCTTCGCAATCAACTTGCTTCACGACTCCTCCTTTTCACTCACGTCGTAACCTTCTTGCTTTGCGTAATCTTGCAACAAAGTTCTCAGCAATTTCTTCCCGCGGTGAAGTCGCGACATGACCGTTCCAACCGGAGTGTCCATAACCTCTGCGATTTCGGCATAGGGCAGGCCCTCAACCACGGCGTAGTAGACCACCATTCGGAACTCATCCGGGATCTGATCCATGGCATCGCGGATGACCTTTGCTGGCAGGTTATCTAGAGCCTCGAGCTCAGCGCTGCGATTAGTGCTGGAGGTTATGGACTCGCCTGAGCCGACTTGCCAGTCCTCAAGGTCATCCAGAGCAGTCTTGGCCTGATCCTTGTTGCGCTTGTTGTAGAGGTTGATGTGGGTGTTGGTCATGATTCTGAAGAGCCATGCCTTCAGGTTTGTGCCCTGCTGGAACTTATCCCAGGCGGCATAGGCCTTGGCGAATGTCTCTTGAACCAAATCCTCAGCATCTGAAGGATTCCTTGTCCAGCGCAGGGCGGCTCCGTAGAGCTGCGGCATAAGGGGAAGAGCTTGCTGCTCGAATGAAACTAGTTTTTCGCTCTTATCGCCGCTCATTACCGGTAATTCTACCCGCTCACCTCTGACCCAACCTGCGGGCTAGCTAGGAAACTCGAGAGCATTTGATTGAGCTAAAAGGTATCTTTGTGAGGTGCCAGATTCCTCAAGCGCCTACGCCGCTCCCCAGTCAACTGGGTTTAGTGCGACCGTTGAGCTTCCTGGCAGCAAGTCACTTACAAACCGAGAACTCGTTCTTTCCGCACTTGCAAAGGAGCCTTCAGAGCTTGTTGATCCGCTGATCTCCCGCGATACAAAGCTGATGATGGCGGCGCTCGAGAAGCTCGGGGCCCGGTTTGAGCAAAGTGGAAACAGGCTCCTGGTTACCCCCGGCACCTCCGATGAGGACAGCAGTATTGACTGCGGCCTCGCCGGGACGGTGATGCGATTCGTTCCTCCCCTAGCGGCACTTTCCAAAGGACGCATCGAATTTGACGGAGACGCTGCGGCTAGACGCAGGCCAATGATCACCACCATCGACTCGCTCGAGAAGCTGGGCGTTAGCGTCGAGTATGAGCGCAAAGCCCTTCCCTTCACCGTTTTAGGAATTGGCGAGGTACCTGGTGGAGAACTGGAGATTGATGCCTCGGCATCCTCCCAATTTGTATCGGGGCTGCTACTAAGCGCTGCTCGTTTTCAAAATGGTCTGACCTTGACGCATTCTGGAGCGCACCTTCCTTCCATGCCCCACATCGAAATGACGGTCGAGACTCTCAGGAACCGTGGTGTGGAAGTTGACCAAATTTCCGTGGCAACTTGGAGGGTAAAGCCGGGTGAAATTTCAGGATCCGAGGTTCAAATCGAGCCCGATCTATCGAACGCGGGCCCCTTCCTGGCCGCGGCTCTGGTAGCGAATGGAACCGTGAGCATCCCCAACTGGCCTGAGAGGACCACGCAGGTGGGATCGCAGTTTTTCGACCTACTAGCTCGTATGGGAGCAGAGGTAAGTCTTTCGGGAGGAACACTCACTGTCTCTGGAGCAGGAAACATAAGCGGAATCGATGTAGACCTCGGCGAGGCTGGGGAACTGACGCCAACCATCGCCGCCCTAGCTGCTCTTGCAAGCACTCCCAGCAGGCTGACAGGCATAGCTCATCTTCGAGGTCACGAAACCGACCGAATAGCTGCCCTAGTAGCTGAGATAAATGGCCTGGGTGGTGTTGCAAGCGAGCTGGAGGATGGCATTGCTATCAGCCCGGCCGACCTAACTGGTGGACTCTGGCACTCATATGAGGACCACCGCATGGCAACAGCAGGGGCCATCATTGGCTTGAGGGTTGCGGGCGTAGAGATCGATGACATTGCAACAACCTCGAAGACCCTTCCCGACTTTGCCGGGATGTGGGAGAAGATGCTGGGACTCAAGTGAGCTGGCTTTACGAGCCGGAGGGCGGCCACGACCTCGACGAAGACGACGTTCGAATTAGGCCGAATCCCAAAGGGTCGAGGCCTAGAACAAAACGCAGACCCAGCTTTGAAAATGCACCGAGGGGCATGGTCACACAGGTCCACCTAGCCCGCTACAAAGTAATCACCGACAGCGGTGTTGAGGTGACTGCAACCCTTGCAAAGGAGCTTCGAAAGGACGGTTGCGTAACCTGCGACCGGGTTGCCCTTGATGGTGACGTTACCGGTGAAAAAGGGTCCCTCGCTCGGATAGTAAAGATTGAAGAGCGTTCCAGCTTGCTAACCAGGGCAGCTGAAGACGGCGAGGAAATCGAGCAGACGATAGTCGCAAATGCCGATCAGCTAGTGATCGTAATGGCAGCTGCCAACCCAGAACCTCGTCCAAGGCTTGTAGATAGATACCTAGTTGCCGCCTACAACGCAGGTCTTAGGCCAATCCTCGTAGTCACAAAGTGCGACGTGGCTGACCCGGGTGAATTTATTGCAGGGTTTGCCGGTGTGGACTTAGAAATAATTCAAACCAGGAGCGACAAAGACCTGCCATCGAGTCTGCTGGCGGCCCTGGAGGGCCATACCTCAGTGTTCGTTGGCCACTCTGGAGTGGGGAAGTCAACCCTCATAAACAAACTCGCTCCCGACACCGACAGGTCAACCGGAAATGTCAATCAGCTAACAGGAAAAGGCAAGCACACCTCTTCTTCCGCAATTGCAATACAGGTCGCAGGTGGCTGGATTGTGGATACTCCTGGCATCAGGAGCTTCGGACTCAGCGGCATCTCCGCCGGGCAGATCTTGCGAGGGTTCAGTGACCTAAGCCAGGCAGCAGAGGCCTGCCCAAGAGACTGCTCCCACATGCCACCGGCAACTGACTGCGCGTTAGATGAGGCACTTAGGGAAGGGAAGCTCACCGAGCTGAGGTTGGATTCTTTTCGAAGGCTTGTGGCCGGGCTTACCTCGGTAGATTGGCAGTAATGAGCAAAGATCTTGATTTCGCCCTCGAACTGGCAGCGAGCGCTGATGCAATCTCGCTCTCTCGGTTTCGGGCCCTTGACCTCAGAGTTGAGACCAAACCGGACAGAACGCCCGTTACAGATGCCGATAGGGCGGTTGAGGAAGCCCTTAGGAAACTCATAGCCGACTACAGCCCAGAGGACACCGTTATTGGCGAGGAGTTCGGCAGCCAGCGTGGCAGGCGGGAGTGGATCATCGACCCGATCGATGGCACGGCCAACTTTCTTAGGGGGCTGCCTATCTGGGCGACACTGATCGCCCTGCGTATTGAGGGAGAACTGAGACTCTCAGTGGTGTCGGCTCCGGCTCTTGGCCGCAGATGGTGGGCAGAAACGGGGGCAGGCAGCCACACCACAGACATCGATGGCAGTCAGAGGCCCATCAGGGTCTCATCGGTTGCCAGGCTGGAAGATGCTTTTGTTTCCTTCAACTCAATCTCGCAGTGGGACTCGATTGGCTCCGCAGAGAAGCTGACCGAGCTTTCAAGAAAAGTGTGGAAGGACAGGGCCTTCGGAGACTTCCTTAGCTACATGTATGTTGCTGAGGGGCTTATTGAAATGGCAGCCGAGCCAGATCTCAAGATTCACGACATCGCCGCGCTTGTTCCCATCGTGCGCGAGGCAGGTGGTCGATTCACCGCTTTAGATGGTGAGCTAAACGAGGACACAAGTGTGGTACTAGCCAGCAACGGCATCCTCCATGAGGCCTTCCGAGAGCTTCTCGCCTGAGATGCAGCTGAGAACCCAAAAGATTTTTGCGCTGGCAGCCATCGTGCTGCTTGCGCTGAACCTCAGAACAGCCGTCGGATCACTGTCTCCGGTCGTCAATTACATCCAGCAGGACATAGCTCTTCCAATAGTGACAATAGGGCTGTTGGGCGTTGCCGCACCCTTAGCATTTGCCATCTCTACCTCCCTCGCCTACCGGCCTGCCAGACGCTATGGGGTGGAGATAACTCTCGTGATTACCGTGCTTGCCATTGTTGCCGGCCATCTATTCAGGGCACTGGCCTGGGACTCGACCTCCCTTTTTGTCGGCAGCATGCTCTCCATGCTCGGGATGGGTGTTGGCAACGTGCTTTTACCCGTGCTCGTTAGAAAGTACTTTGCAAACAGAATCGGGCAGGTCTCCTCGCTTTACATCACCATGACCGCACTCTCAGCCTCTAGCGGTTCCTTTTTTGCGGTCCCTGTCGCTGAGGCTGCAGGCTGGAGGCTGTCGCTAGGTCAGTGGGCGCTGCTTGCTGCTCTCACCCTGCTGCCGCTATTAGCTATTCGCTCAAACTCCACAAAGGAGATAAAAGAGCCAAAGCCTGGAGGCCAGAAAGCCATCTGGCGCTCCCCCACCGCAATCGCCATTGGTGTCGTTCAAGGAATGACGAGTATTTTCGGTTACGTCTCCTTTGCGTGGCTGCCCATCTTGCTCATAGAGCACAGCGGTGTCACGGAGTTTCAGGGCGGCTCACTCCTGGCGCTGTTTGCCATCATGGGGCTGCCGGTGTCGCTGATCGTTCCTGTCTTGGCAGATCGCTACCAAAAGTCCCATCCGTTGATTGTCTATTTCTCGGCGGCCATGGGTTCTATCGGCGCTCTCGGGCTGCTCTTTGGTCCCACCTCAGCCACCTGGATATTTGTAGCCTGCCTCGGGCTGGGACCTACGATGTTCCCTCTGGCACTCACGCTCTTCAATCTCAGGTCAAGAACACGTGGGACCGTATTAGCAGTTAGTGCGTTCGGACAGGGAGTCAGCTACACAATCGCGACCATCATGGTGTTTCTCGTTGGTATCTTCCGTGAGTTCTCCGGAGGGTGGGAACTCACCCTTTGGCTGCTATTTGTTGTGGCGGCAGGCAGCAGCATCGCAGGTCTGCAGCTTGCAAAGAATCACTTCGTTGACGACGAGCTTGGCTAGTCGAGCGTTACCCCAACACCCTCACAGCGCTGGGTAATAGCACCGAGCGCATCGTCAATCCTCGCTTGCGCATCCTGAGCACCGTCGGACTCGGCTAGAGCGTCACCAAGCTCTCCGATCTCGGCTGCAAACTCAGTAGACAGCAGAAGATCGACCTGATCCCCAACCAGCTCGTCAATTCGCTCCAACACTCCGGAGTCGACTAGGCCATCTCGATAGGCCTTGGAGACTGTCTCCAGTGTTCCCTCCAGCGCTGTGCAGGCTGCGGCATCTGCTCCGCTTTGAACCACCGCATTGACGCTGCAACCAGCTAGCAGCAGTAGAGCTGAAGCGCCAGCAGCTGAAACCAAAAACAATCTCATCGCCAAAGAGGCTAGCTAGCCAAACCCCAAATTAGCTGTGAACACAGCGGCAGGCCTGTAATTGTTTGTAATGCAGGAACAAACAGGGGGCCACCTAGTTACACTTCCTTGGACTGTAATTCTGGAGAAAACTTTGCGCGTTTACGACAACATCACCGAGGTATTCGGCGACACCCCGTTGGTTCGGCTCAACAAGATCACCGATGGTGCGAACGCGCAGGTGTTTGCCAAGCTCGAGTTCTATAACCCATCCAGCTCGGTAAAGGACCGCCTGGGCATCGCAATGATCAACGAGGCTGAGAAGTCCGGCGAGCTCAAGCCTGGCGGCACGATCATCGAGGCAACCAGCGGCAACACCGGTATCTCGCTAGCGATGGTGGGGGCCGCAAGGGGTTACCGAACGATCATCGTTATGCCAGATTCAATGAGCCTGGAGCGCAAGATTCTGATCCGTGCCTACGGTGCTGAATTGATTCTGACGCCCGCTGCAGAGGGCATGAAGGGCTCTGTGGCCAAAGCCGAGGAGCTGGGCAAGACAATTGAGGGTGCTGTATTGGTTAGGCAGTTTGAAAACCCAGCAGGTCCAAAGATCCACCGCGAGACAACAGCCGAGGAGATCTGGCGAGACACCGACGGCAAGATCGGTGCCTTTGTCGCAGGCAGCGGCACCGGAGGCACCATTACCGGAACCAGTCTGAGGCTCAAGGAGCTAAATCCAGATATCAAGTGCTACGCAGTTCAGCCCGCAGCCTCTCCGCTGCTAACCGGTGGCGAGGCTGCTGGGCATCCCCTTGCTGGAATCGGACCAAACTTCATACCCCCAATTCTTGACACGTCAAGCTATGACGAGGTGCTGAGCGCCCCAAACCAGGTTGCATTTGAGTTCGCTCGCAGGGCATCTGCTGAAGAGGGCATTCTCGCGGGTATCTCCTCAGGGGCTGCGCTCTGGGCGGCTAGGGAGGTTGCCAACCGCAAGGAGCACGAAGGTCAGATCATTGTCGTCATAGTTCCGTCGTTTGGCGAGAGGTATGTTTCCTCCACTCTCTATCGCGACCTTCAAGAGGAATACCAGACGAAAAGTTGAGCATTCGCGAAGACATCAAAGCCGGCCTAGAGCGTGACCCTGCAACCAGGAGTGCTCTGGAGCTAATCCTCACCTCGCCAGGCCTGCATTCGATCTGGACCTACCGAATTGCCCACCGGCTCTGGAAGCTTAGGCTCCGGATCCTCTCTCGCATGCTCTCGAACTGGGCCAAACTTTGGACCTCCATTGAGATCCATCCCGGGGCAGAAATAGGAAAACGCTTCGTGATAGACCACGGTGTTGGGGTTGTAATAGGAGAAACAGCGGTTATCGGCAATGACGTTCTCGTCTATCACGGCGTCACGCTTGGCGGTAAGACGTTGGATCCCGTGAAGCGACACCCGACTGTCGGCGACAGGGTGATCATTGGTGCAGGGGCGAAGCTAATTGGCGCAATCACCATTGGCGATGACTGTGCAGTTGGTGCCAACGCAGTGGTCACCAAGGACATGCCAAAGGGAACGGTTGCCGTTGGAGTAAACGCGCGGCTGCTAAATCTAACCGGAGACGATTTCTACGTAATCTGATTTACCGGAGTTCTTGAAATACATGCAGCTCCAGTTTTTGTCTATACCGACCTGACGGGTTCCCTGCATACCTGCTGCCTTCATGAGCTTCCAGGTCTTGTCGCGAGACAAGTCCGTCTGCAGGTGAGGGGCCTTTGGGTAAAAGAGCCAGAAGCTAACCTTCTGCTCCCAAAGCTTGGCAAGCTTTGCCGCTTTTTTCTCAAGCTGCTTGGAGTTTTCTACAAAATAAAAAAGCGATGGCGCGGAACCCTCTGCAACCATCTTCTGAGCCGTCTCGAGATCTGCGGCCCACGGGTGAATATCACCTAGATCGACATCTGCTGCCAAGTTCACGCATGGCACCTGAACACCCTGCGGCACATACATCTTGCTCGAAAGTGACACGGAGAAATTCTAGGCACCTTGCGAAGTTCACCCAAAGTTCAGCTAGAAAAATTAACTTGTGAAACAGCTAGCCAATAAGCGGTGCTAGGTAGTAGCCGTCTAGCGTGCTACTTGGCCTTGCCTGACCGCCGTGCTGAGAGGTGAAGCTGGTTGTTCCGTCTTTTCCGCAGAGATTCAAAATAGCTCCGCTGCCTCCAGGGTGGGAGCGAATCCATTCTGTGAGGTCATAGACTCCGCCATCAATTGCGACCCAGCACTCCGCAGCCGAGTCCCTTTCAGAGACTTCGGCAAGGGTATAGCCCTGGAATGTTTCCTCCGCAGTGGGGCTTGGCTCAGGCTCTGGGGATTGCTCTTGGGTTGCCTCTTGAGAGGGTTCTGGATCCTGGGTTGGCTCTGTATCTTGCGTCTCTCGAGGCTCATCCTCTGACTCTGCTTCTGACTCTG
>JAYORB010000011.1:12402-23861 GCA_038123155.1 Aquiluna sp.
CCCAAAAAGATGATGCCGAGCGACAGGGCAACAGCGGTATTGACGTAGGTAATTAGCGTCGCCTTTGCAGGCCCAACCTCTTTGATGAGCATGAAGAAAATAACGAATGCTGCCGCAGAGCAAACCAGGCCAAGCACCACAACAGCCATGATGCTCACTCCACTTGCACCTATGAGCTCGGCGGGAAGCTGCGGAAGCGAAAACGGTGAGTACACGATCGCGACAAACGCCATGCTGACCCCGATTACACCGGCAGAGGGAACATCGTGCAGTTTGATATTTGCAACTATCGGCGCAATTGAATACCCAACTGCAGCCAAAACAACCATCAGCACATAAAGCGGGTTTACGGCCCCCGTAACCGAGTCAATCCCTACGAGTGTGAACACCCCGATGAATCCGATGATCATTCCCGAGAGGGGCTTTGCCCTAAGGGCCTTGCGATCTTTCAAAAAGATTGCCAAGACGGCAACGGCAAAAAATGGCACTGTCGCAATCAGCAGGCCCGCCAACCCAGAGGAGATGTGCTTTTCCGCCTCTGTGATCAGGAACCATGGCCCAACCATCTCAACAGCCCCAAACACCAAGACATAGGGCCATGCCCTGAGGGCAGGCTTTAGGCCTCCAGTGATGGCGGCATAAGGAATGAGTACCAGTGCGCCGAGAAAGGTTCTGAGGAAAACGATCGATGGGGTGGAGAAGCTCTCAAGTGCGAGAGCTATAAAGAAGTACGGGAGCCCCCAAAACACCCCTGCCAGGGAAAACAGAACGATGCCTTTTTGACTCACCACGCAATCGTAGTAGCAGTGGCAGTCGAGAATGTGCCGAGCCTGCTTGCATTTTTGTCTAGTACCCCTAGACTTATTTGCATGACCAACTCAATCGTCCACAAAACTGCAAACACGACCGCCCAACTTCACCCCCTCGTCGCTGAGCGCTGGAGCCCAAGAATCTACGATCCCGCCCACAGCATTTCTAAAGACGAGCTTGAGAGTCTTGGTGAGGCATTCCGCTGGGCACCCTCATCTTCCAACCAGCAGCCTTGGAAGCTCGCACTGCTAACAAGAGGCGGAGAGCTATTTGATGCGGTTGCAAAGAGCGGTCTCACCGGCTTCAACCAGACCTGGGCCCCTAATGCCTCAGTGCTGGCAGTGGTTATGGCGGCAAAGACCTTTGAGGGCAAAGCCAGAGACATGTCAGCCACCTATTTTGACGTCGGACTTGCTGCGAGCCAGCTGGTAACACAAGCCGAGAGCATGGGCCTCAAGTCTCACTACATGGGTGGAATCGTCCCAGAGGCCATTGTTGAAACACTAAGTGTCCAAGAACATGAGGTGGTCTGCGTGATTGCAATCGGCAAGCAGGGCTCAACTGAGGGTCAAGACCAGGCAATTGTCGACCGAGAGAATCTTGAGAGGACCCGCAACAGTTCAGGTGATGTCTACCTTGTCGACAGAGCCCTTAGCTCTCGCTAGCGCGCTTCCTGGCGGAGGCGGCTCTGGCCCTTACGTGAGGATCTAGCTCCACCTTGCGAATGCGGATTGCGTCAATAGTCACCTCAACGCACTCGTCCTCGCGAGCAAACTCCAAACATTCTTCTAGGGAAAGCTTGCGCGGTGGCGTGAGCCCCTGGAAGCTGTCAGCGGAGGATGCCCTCATGTTGGTGAGCTGCTTCTCCTTGGTGATGTTCACATCCATGTCCTCGGAACGAGAGTTTTCTCCCACCACCATGCCGGTGTAGACCTCGGTCCCCGGCTCAACAAAGAAGCTGCCTCGCTCCTGAAGGGCGATCATTGCATATGGGGTTGCAGCTCCTGCCCTGTCGGCGACCATCGATCCCGACTTGCGTGTGACAATCTCGCCAAACCAGGGCTCGTAGCCCGCGCTGAGCGCGTTTGCAATACCTGAGCCCTTGGTGATGGTCAAGAACTCAGTTCTAAAGCCGATGAGGCCTCGCGATGGCACCTTAAACTCAACCCTTACCCAGCCAGTGCCGTTGTTGGTCATGTGAAGCATGCGTCCCTTGCGAGCTGCCAAGAGCTGGGTCACTGCACCCATGAACTCCTCTGGGACATCAACCGTCAGTTCCTCGACGGGTTCGTGCAGCTTGCCGTCGATCTTCTTGGTGACAACCTGGGGCTTACCAACGGTTAGCTCGTAATTCTCTCTACGCATCTGCTCAACAAGGATGGCGAGGGCCAGCTCTCCCCTGCCCTGAACTTCCCAAGCGTCTGGCCGCTCTGTGGGCAGAACTCGAATAGAAACGTTTCCGATGAGCTCCCTGTCAAGGCGGTCTTTGACAAGCCTTGCGGTGATCTTTGCTCCTTTTGAGCGACCTGCCATTGGGGAGGTGTTGATTCCTATGGTCATCGAGATCGCAGGTTCGTCCACGCTGATGCCTGGCAGCGGCCTGACATCCTCTGGGTCGCAAAGCGAGTCGCCAATGGTGATGTCTTCAATACCAGCAACGGCAACAATGTCTCCGGCGCTAGCGCTTTCGATGCTGAACCTCTCCAGTGCTTTTGTGCCTAGTAGCTCCGTGATCTTGACAAGCTGCTGGCTGCCGTCTTGCCTTACCCAGGCAACTTGCTGGCCCTTGCGGATGGTGCCGTTGTGGACACGAAGAAGTGCTAGGCGGCCAAGAAAAGGTGATGCGTCGAGGTTTGTAACGTGCGCCTGCAAAGGGGCACCCTCTTCAAACTTTGGGGATGGAATGTAGTTCAGGATCGCCTCAAATAGCGGCTCAAGGTCTTCGTTGTCCGGTAGCTCACCGTTGGCAGGCTTGTTCAGCGATGCCCTGCCAGCCCGGCCAGATGCGTAGATAACTGGCAAATTGAGAATCGCATCTACATCTAGGTCAGGAACGCTCTCGTGAAGATCTGAGGCAAGACCGAGCAACAAATCATGACTCTCGTCCACGACCTCATCAATTCTCGCGTCGCTCCGGTCGGTCTTGTTCACCAACAAAATCACGGGTAGCGAGGCCTCAAGGGCTTTCCTGAGAACAAATCTTGTCTGGGGCAAGGGCCCCTCCGAGGCATCCACGAGCAAAACAACGCCGTCGACCATTGACAGGCCTCTTTCCACCTCGCCACCAAAGTCGGCGTGGCCAGGGGTGTCAATTACATTGAGTGTTACTGCTTGGCCTTTTGCCGCTGGACCTGCGTAGGTGACCGCAGTGTTCTTGGCAAGGATTGTGATGCCCTTTTCTTTTTCAAGATCCCCGGAGTCCATAACTCTCTCGTCCACCGCAGCATGGGCAGCAAAAGATCCGGTTTGGCGCAACATGGCATCGACCAGCGTGGTCTTTCCATGGTCGACGTGGGCAACTATGGCCAAGTTTCTCAGGGCCTGATTCGATTGGGTCATCTACTACCTAGGTTTGGGGAGCCCGTTTCAGGCCCGGCTTAGTTTATTGGCTGCCGCTCAAATAGTCCCCAAATTAGACTCAACGGGTTATGGCAACTGACTTTACGCAGGGACTCGAGCTGGCTTCAAAACGTCTGGTGGAACTCGCCGGCAACCTTCCCACACCCGTTGTATTGATTGATGGCAGAGCGGGCTCTGGAAAGTCGCTATTTGCCTCCAAGCTTGGAGATTCCTTTTTTCAAACCAGCCGTCAGGCAGCAAGGATTGTTCGCCTCGACGATCTTTACCCTGGTTGGGAAGGACTTATGGCGGGAAGCATCTACCTCAGAGAGAAGATTCTTGAACCCTTAGCAAGCGGTAGGCCTGCCAGTTGGCAAATCTGGAACTGGGAGCTGGAAAGGCGCGGAGCACCAAACGAACCAGGCAATGGCTTCCGTGAATTTACCGGCGGCACTCCCCTAATTGTTGAAGGGTGTGGAGCACTATCCAAGGCCGCCGCTGAATACGCCAATCTAACAATCTGGATCGAGGCGGACACTGGGAAGCGACGCAAACGGTTCAGCGAACGTGACGGCGGAGCATTCGATGAGTTTTGGGGGGTCTGGGCAGCCCAAGAAGATGAGTTCTATCTGGCGGAAAACTCAAGTGAGCTAGCCGAGCTCGTTATTCGGAACTAGTTCTGTTCGCCCGCCAGGTTCGAACCCCGGCTATAACGCTCAGGGTTATCACGACAAGGGCAATTGCGTAGGTGGCGTTTCTCACAAACGGAATCGAGTAGGTGAAGTAGCCCGCCAGAGTAAGGCCACAACCCCACAGCATGGCTCCCACAGCATTTGCGCTGAAGAACTTGTAGTAGTTCATTTTCGAAATGCCCGCGAGCGCCGGAATGATTACCCGTCCCCACGGCACAAACCTTGCTACGACGATTGACCACCAGCCGTAGCGAACGTAAAAAACCTCGGATTTCTCTATGGCGTTCTTCAGCCACTTGCCCTTGCGCTTATCTAAGTAGGGCCTGCCGTAATGTCTACCTAGGGTGTAGCCAACCTGATCCCCAAGCCAGGCGGCAATTCCAACGCCAATCACCATCACAACGATGTTGATGCTCTCCTGGTTGGCCGCTGCCACCAATCCAGCTGCAAAAACCAACGAGTCCCCGGTAATGAAAGGAATGAAGGCCCCGACGAAGAGTCCGGTACCCGCAAAAACTAGGCCGAATACAGCCGCATAAAACAGGTAGGGGCCGGTTTGGTCGAACCATCCAACGATGTCATCGGTCACAGAAAGACGGATGAGATTGGAGGGCATTACATAAGTCTAAGTGCTCCAGGGGGCTACAAAATTCCTAGACGTTGAAGCGGAACTCGACCACATCGCCGTCTTGCATGATGTAGTCCTTACCTTCCATGCGGACCTTGCCCTGAGCCTTTGCCTCGGCCATTGAGCCTGCGGAATCCAGATCCTCAAAGGAGACGATCTCTGCCTTGATAAAGCCCTTTTCGAAGTCAGTGTGAATGACACCGGCGGCCTGAGGGGCTTTCCAGCCCTTCCGTATTGTCCAGGCCCTCGATTCCTTTGGGCCAGCAGTTAGATAGGTCTGCAGACCCAGCGTTTGGAAACCAATTCTGGCCAATTGGTCAAGTCCGCTCTCGCTCTGACCTAGCGAGGCTAAGAGCTCACTAGCGTCCTCTGGGCTTAGGTCAATCAACTCACTCTCGACCTTGGCATCCAAAAAGACAGCTTCCGCAGGTGCAACCAGAGCTGCCAACTCGGCCAGCTTCGACTTGTCGGTTAGCACTGCCTCGTCCACATTGAAAACAAAGAGGATGGGCTTTGCCGTCAGGAGGCCAAGGTCCTTGATGTGGCTCATGTCAACAGAGCTCAGAGAAAGCGGCTTGCCGCCGTTCAGAGCCTCAATCGCCTCATCGATTGCAGCTAGAACCTGCGGATCATTGCGCTTTGTCTTAACTTCTTTTTCGACCCTCGGCCTTGCTTTCTCAAGGGTCTGCAGATCAGCAAGGATGAGCTCGGTATTGATGGTCTCGATGTCGCTTGCAGCATCGACCTTGCCGTCAACGTGAACTACATCGCTATCAGAAAAGCCCCTCACGACCTGGGCAATTGCGTCTGCCTCACGAATATTCGCTAGAAACTGATTTCCCAGACCTTCACCTTCGGATGCACCCCGGACAATGCCCGCAATGTCAACGAACGAGACCGGTGCAGGCACAATCTTCTCCGAGGAGAAGACCTGGCTCAGTCTCTCAAGCCTGCTATCGGGAAGGTTTACCACTCCAATGTTTGGCTCGATAGTTGCAAATGGGTAGTTTGCCGCGAGCACAGAGTTCTTAGTGAGTGCATTGAACAGGGTCGACTTGCCAACGTTGGGCAGTCCTACGATTCCGATAGTTAGGGCCACCGCGAAAGTCTATTGCCCGATAATTGGCTTGTGGCTTTGGACTTCGTAGCAATCGACTTTGAGACTGCCAACGCCTCCCCTGCCTCGCCATGTGCCGTTGGGCTGGTGAAAGTGAAAGAGGGGGAGATTAGAGAGTCCCTCTCGATGCTGTTTAAGCCTCCCTACCCAAACAACTGGTTCCATGAGGGGAACATTGCGGTCCACGGTATTAGACCAGATGACATTCTGGATGCCCCGGAGTGGTTAGATGCCCTTCCGGAGCTTCTCTTCTTCACCGATGGGTTACCGCTGATCGCTCACAATGCCAGTTTTGATATGTCTGTGCTCAGGGCCTCTGCGGCAGCAGTTAGCTTCGACCTTCCAAATCTCAGCTACGGCTGCAGCCTCAAAATGTCTCGAAAAACCTACAACCTCGATAGCTACCGGCTGAATGCCGTTGCCTATGCCATAGGACACGAGGAGTTTCAGCATCACGACGCGCTTGCGGACTCTGATGCCTGCGCCAGGATCGTGTTGCACATGGCAGACCGGCATGGTGTCGAGGACCTAGAAGGGTTGCTCCGTAGCACCAACCAGCGTTTGCAAACCTTAGTTGTCTGACCCCACTGCAATACTGGCGGTTATGGATCTAACTCTGCTTTTTGTCCTAAATGGCCTGGGGCTCGGGCTCGTAGTGGGTGGCCTTCTTGGCTACAGATATGCCAGGCGTAAAGCCTCTGGATCAGACCCTGCGGTACTTGCCAAGCTTGCGGCCCTAGAGGCCACCGAGCAAGAGCTCAGAAACCAGCTGGCAAAGGCTGATGAGGCCGCTAAGGAGGCTCAGGGGCAGAAGGATCAGGAAAACAAGGTTCTGGTTCAGCTTGCGCCAGTAAAGGAGCAACTCGAGCAGATGCAGACGGTCGTGCAGCGTATGGAGCGCGAGCGCGTAGAGCAGTTCAGCTCCATCTCCGAGCAGCTCAAAAATGCAATCGAGACAGATGAGAACCTGAGAAAACAAACCCAGCAGCTCTCCCAAGCACTCAGCTCCAATTCCCTCCGAGGGGTATGGGGTGAGGCTCAGCTCAGGAAACTCGTTGAGCTAGCGGGCTTGATCAAGCACGCCGACTTTGCCGAGCAGGCAACTATTTCAACGGGAGATAAGTCGGGTAGGGCCGACATGGTCATCAACCTTCCAGGCGGCAAGGCCCTGGCGATCGACTCAAAAGTGCCATTCGATAAGTACCAGGAGGCGAGCACCATCAGTGAGCTTGCCAGCGGTGAGGAGCTCGATAGGCGAAAGAAGCTGCTTGCTGAACACGTCAAGGCCATGAAGGGACACATCGACGAGCTAGCTGGCAGAGCGTACTGGGAGGGCCTCGAGAGCTCTCCTGACTTCGTAATTTGCTTCGTGCCCAGTGAGTCCCTACTTTCTGCAGCCCTGGAGCAGGACCCAGCACTCATGGAGTACGCGTTCAAGAAAAATGTTGCGCTCGCCTCTCCGGTATCGCTCTTTTCAGTTCTGAAGACGATCAACTACATCTGGCGCCAAAACGCTGATGAGTCGCAGGTTCGCTCCATGATCAAACTCGGTCGTGAGCTCTATGAGCGGGTTGGAAAGGTGGCAGCCCTAGCTGCCGATCTAGGCAACAAGCTCACCAGCACCGTCAAGAGCTACAACGGCTTTGTGTCCTCTCTTGAGACCAGAATGCTGGTGACTGCCCGAAAGCTGAACGACCTCGACGAGAACGAGCTTGGGACCGACTCCATTGAGAGCCCAAAACTCATCGAACAGGGGCCAAATGCCATCACCGCCAAAGAGCTAGACGAGAGCGAAGATAAGTAGTTATTTGGCTATAGTGGGCTGTGCGCCTACAACGATGTGAGTGTTTCTTTTTTTACTCACATCCAAGGAGTCTTGATGGCTGACCAGAAATCACCTGTTGTCACTCTTACGCCCTCACCGACCCTGGATCGCACGTACTTCGTGAAGAACCTTGTAGAAGGAGGCGTAAACCGCGCCTACGAAGTCGGTGAGGAGCTCGCAGGTAAGGGAATCAACGTAGCTCGCGGACTCCAGCTAGCAAGCATCCCAGCCCCTGGCGTTGTTCCCATCGGCAATGCCGACCCGGCTGTTCTAAAGCGCACCGGCTCCTCGAGCTTTCTGGTTCCACTCTGGGTTGATGGAACCCTTCGGGTTTCAACCACGGTTGTCGAATACGACGGCCCAACAACAAAGATCAACGAACACCCCCGTCCTCTTCATCAAAAGGACTGGGACGCGGTAATCGCACTGACAGAGAAGACGCTAAAAGAGACCTCTGCGAGTTGGCTCGTGGTGGCGGGAGCACATCCGGAGATTATTGAGACTGACAAGGTCATTGATTTGGACCCTCTCTTTGAGGTGACAAGCCGTCTAGGGGTAAAGGTAATTCTCGATACCTCCGGTGACCCGCTTCGCTACTGGGCACAAAAGGGCAGTGCGACTGTGATGAAGCCGAACGCTCACGAGCTTGCAGAGTGTGTTGGTAAAGACCTTGGCACTGTCGGAGACGTTGTCGATGCCGCAAGAACACTCAACGAATGGGGCGTGGACTTGATCTTGGCCTCTATGGGTGTAGACGGGATTATTGCCGTTACAAAGTCCCACGCGATCCACGCCTTCACGCCACCCGTGAAAGTAATTAACACCGTAGGCGCCGGCGACTCAACCATTGCCGGATTCCTCTCGGCAGTTAGTAAGAATGACACTGACCCCGATGCCTATGGCGTTGGCTTCGATGTCGCTGGTGGTATTGCAGCGGCAGTGCAGTGGGGTGCCGCGAAGGTGCAGCAGCCAACCAGTGGACTTAAGTCAATCGACAATCTCGTTGAGGCGACAGTTGACCTCGACCCCGACCGCGACCGCCCCTTGGGCGAACCAGCCCAAGCCTAAGGAGGCAAAAATGGCCGTAGTTTCATCAGCCGAATACGCGGAGATGCTTGACCGCGCAAAGGCAAAAGGTTTTGCATACCCTGCAATAAACGTTTCGAGCTCTCAAACCCTAAATGCCGCGCTGGCGGGTCTCCAAGAGGCAGGCAGCGATGGCATCCTGCAGGTGTCAACTGGCGGCGCAGATTATTGGAGCGGCCCAACCGTCAAGAACAGGGTTTCAGGTGCTCTGGCGTTTGCGGCATTTGCTCGTGAGGTTGCAAAGAACTTTGAGATCAAGGTTGCTCTTCACACCGACCACTGCGCAGAGGACCAGCTCGATGGCTTCGTGCGTCCCCTGCTAGATATCTCCGCTGAGCAGGTCAATGCAGGAGGCGAGGCAGTCTTTAATTCCCACATGTGGGACGGCAGCGCAATTGCCCTGGATAAGAACCTGGAAATAGCTAAGGAACTTCTTGCCAAGTCCAAGAACGTGGGCTCAATTCTTGAGATAGAGGTGGGTGCAGTAGGTGGTGAAGAGGACGGCATCGATGGCGGCATGGGTGATCACCTTTACACCACAGTTGCCGATGGTATGCAGACTGTCGAGGCTCTGGGCCTAGGAGAAAACGGCCGCTACATGGCAGCTCTCACATTTGGTAACGTCCACGGCGTTTACAAGCCAGGAAACGTAAAGCTAAAGCCAGAGTTGCTGGATGAGATTCAGCGCGAGGTTGGTGCCAAGTATGGCAAGGATGCTCCTTTCGACCTCGTCTTCCACGGAGGCTCCGGGTCAACCGAGAAAGAGATTGCCGACGCAGTTAGCTTTGGTGTGATCAAGATGAACATCGATACCGACACCCAATACGCCTTCACCAGGCCCATCGTGGACCACATGTTCAAAAACTATGACGGCGTCCTCAAGGTTGACGGAGAGGTCGGCAACAAGAAGACCTACGACCCAAGAAACTGGGGCAAGGCCGCAGAGGCTGGCATGTCGGCTCGTGTTGTAGAGGCTGCAAAGCAGCTTGGCTCAGCCGGTCACTCCAGCTGGTAGCGAGCTAGGGCTGGAGCCGCTGCGGCTCCCACTGGTCTGAGGATTCGTCCCTATAGAAGGCAATCCTGTCGTGCATTCTGTTTGAACGCCCCTTCCAGAATTCAATGCGAGTAGGAACTATTCGGTAGCCGCCCCAATATTCAGGCTTGGGGACAACCTCTCCATCAAATTTAGCCAGAGCCTCGGAGAACTGTTCGTCCAGTTTTTCTCGCGACTGAATTGGCTGCGACTGCCGAGATGACCACGCCGCAACCTGAGATTCATGGGGTCTGGAATGGAAGTACTTCTCTGAGTCAACGTCTGAAATTCGCTCCACTTGACCCTCTATCAATACCTGCCGATAGATCGAATACCAGCCAAACACCGCGCTTACAAAGGGGTTACTCTCTATCGCCTGGCCCTTTCGGGACTCAAAGTTGGTGAAGAAGACAAAGCAGCCATCCTCGACACCTTTGAGAAGCACCGTCCGAGAACTAGGCCGGTTGCCTTTGGCGATGGTGCTCAGGACAAAAGCGTTGGGCTCGAAGATTTCAGCCTTTTCGGCCTCAATTAGCCAGTCTTTGAATTGCTCAATTGGGTCCTCAAGGAGCTGGCTCTCGCTCAGCGCCTCTTGCCCGTAATCTTCGTGCCTGCCCAGGGAGTCCATTGTGTTGGGTTCTAGCTGCCGCTTGCTTTTAGGTCTTTGCGAAGCTCTTTCGGCAGTGAGAACTGGATGTCTTCCTCCGCTGTGGTTACGGTCTCGACGTTGCCAAAACCCTTGGCGTCTAGGTATTCAATAACCTCTTCGACCAGATCCTCTGGCACCGAGGCACCTGAGGTAACACCAACACTTTGAACTCCCTCAAACCATTCGTCTTTGATCTCTGAGGTGTCATCCACTCGGTATGCGGCTTTGGCTCCCGCGTCCAGAGCAACCTCTACCAGCCTCACAGTGTTCGAGGAGTTAGCGGAACCAACGACGATGACGAGGTCTGACTCTGCGCCAACCTTTTTTATTGCAACCTGGCGGTTTTGCGTTGCATAGCAAATGTCGTCGCTCGGAGGGTTCTGCATCTGCGGGAACCGCTCCCTGAGCTTCACAACCGTCTCCATAGTCTCGTCAACAGAAAGAGTTGTTTGAGATAGCCAAATGACTTTCTCGGGATCTTTGACCTTTGCGTTTTGGATATCTTCGTCGCCATCAATCAGCTGAACAGCATGTGGGGCCTCGCCGGCCGTTCCCTCAACTTCCTCATGGCCATCGTGGCCAACGAGCAAGATGTCATAACCCTCTTTTTCAAACCTAAGCACCTCTTTGTGGACCTTGGTCACGAGAGGGCAGGTCGCGTCAATGGTGTGCTGGTTTCGGGCCTTTGCCGCCTCCACCACCGCGGGTGAAACTCCATGTGCCGAAAAGACCATCACGCAGCCCTCTGGAGCCTCGTCCACCTCGTCAACAAATACCGCGCCCCGTCTTTCAAGGTTGCGGACCACGTGCTTGTTGTGAACGATCTGCTTCCTGACATAGACAGGAGCACCGTAGTGATCTAGTGCCTTCTCAACAGCAATTACCGCCCTATCCACGCCTGCGCAGTAACCCCTGGGGGCGGCAAGAAGCAGCTTCTTTCCCGAATTGATGTCGGGCTGGGCGTTATTGTTGATTAGGGTCACCACTCAATTCTACGAACCGTTACCGGAGGCTATTGCATGAATCAGCCAACGGCTCACGATGTTGAATCAAAAGTCTC
>JAYORB010000012.1:0-22326 GCA_038123155.1 Aquiluna sp.
TGGCACAACTGGCCTGCCTACATGGACGAGGACGACGACGGCAACTACCCAACACTCGAGCGTTTCCAGTCAGAGAGCGGCATCAGCGTTGATTACCGCATCGAGATTGACGACAACGACACCTGGTATGCAAAGGTCAAAGACCAGCTAGAGCTTGGCGCTGACATCGGTGCCGACGTAGCTTGCCCGACCGGATGGATGGCGTCCAGGCTCCAGAATCTTGGTTACCTGCAGACCTACGACAACGCAAACATGCCAAACAAGGTTGCAAACATTGCGCCTAGCTACCTAGGTTCTGCTGAGGATCCAGACCGCATCTACTCAGTGCCTTGGCAGGCAGGTTTCGCCGGTATTGGCTACAACAAGCAGGCCTACCGCGATGCCACCGGCAAGGACGCTCCAGGCTCGATTGCTGACCTCTGGGCAGCCGAGCTGAAGGGACGCGTCGGCTTGCTTTCGGAGATGCGCGACACCGTTGGCCTGGTGCTCATGAGCCAGGGCATTGACATCGCTTCGAGCTCCAGCCTCACAGAGGATGCCTTCATGGCAGCGCTTGATGCAATCAAGGAGCAGATTGATGCCGGACAGATCTACAACGTTCGCGGAAACAGCTACCTAGATGACCTTGCAACTGGCAACATCATCGCCTCCACCGCCTGGTCAGGTGACATCACCGTCATCAACTACGAGGCCGGAACCGACGATGACCCAGAGCCATTCGGGTTCATCTTCCCTGAGTCTGGTGCGACCCTGTGGGCAGACGTGTTCATTACTCCCAACGGAGCGACCCACAAGCGCAACGTTGAGGAGCTAATCAACTTCTACTACGACCCAGCAAATGCTGCAGAGCTAGCGCTCTGGGTGAACTACATCACCCCAGTCGTTGGAGCTCAGGATGTTGCAGCCGAGGAGGACCCAGAGCTAGCCGAAAACCAGCTCATCTTCCCTAACGCTGACACCCTGGCGAAGTCCGCGGCCTTCCGTTCCCTTACAGGACAGGAAGAGCAGCGTTTCGCTTCGGCTTGGCAGAACCTGCTGCTAGGGGCTTAGTGGCAACAGACTTCGTTGCCCGAGGTCAAGACCTCGAGCTTGAGAGTATTCGCAAGGAGTTCCCCGGTTTTGTTGCGGTCGAAGACCTCGACCTCAAGATTCCCGCCGGGGAATTCTTTGCGCTGCTTGGCCCATCGGGTTGTGGCAAGACCACGACCCTGAGGATGATTGCCGGCTTGGAGACTCCAAGCGCAGGGCGAATCCTCATTGGGGGCAACGACGTCACCGACCAGAAGCCGCACCAGCGACCTGTCAATACTGTCTTTCAAAACTACGCACTCTTTCCTCACATGAGTGTCGAGGAAAACGTAGCGTTTGGCCTCAAGCAGCGAAAAATTGACAACCCGCAAGAGAAGGCGAAGGCCGCTCTAGAGATGGTTGAGCTGCAACACCTTGCCTCGCGAAGGCCACAGCAGCTCTCAGGTGGTCAGCAGCAGCGCGTCGCACTCGCCAGAGCTTTGGTCAACAGACCTGCTCTGCTGCTTCTTGATGAGCCGCTGGGTGCACTGGATCTAAAGCTGCGAAGACAGATGCAGATTGAGCTCAAGGCTATCCAGATGGAGGTCGGCCTCACCTTCCTGCATGTGACACATGACCAGGAGGAGGCCATGGACATGGCCGACACCGTTGCCGTTATGAACCACGGTCACATCGAACAGATGGGTGCACCGGAGGCTCTTTACGACCGGCCTAAGACCGCCTTCGTGGCCAAGTTCCTTGGGCAGTCAAACCTGTTTGTTGGCGAAGTTGCCGAGTCAGATGACTCCAAGCTGTCGATTAACTTCAAGGGCAACCGCCTTACCGCACCTGCGAACCGGGTCGAGAAAACTAAGGGCAAGGTAGCAATTGGAGTGCGCCCGGAGAAGACCTATTTCCATCCTGAGAAACCGGCAGCTGATTCAGGCATTAACACTCTTGGGCCCGGCACCATCACCGACATCAGGTTCACGGGTGTCTCGAATCAGTACCAGATCGAAATTCCAGAAATCGGCGAGGTCACGGTCTTCGCGCAGAACGTTGGCAAGTCTCCCGTTGTCGAACTGGGTGCAGAGGTTTGGGTCAGTTGGAAGGTCGAGCACAGCTTCGGGCTTGCGGATCTTCCGACTGGCGAAGAAGAAGTCGCAGAGTAGGGCACGGCGGTGGCATTCGTAGCTTTAGGGCCGCAGGCACCTGTTGCAAACCAGAAGCCAACTAAGACGGGCCGAGTCGCACTCTATCTATTGCTCCCCGGGCTTTTTTACCTTGGGCTCTTCTTCCTGACTCCACTTTTCTCGCTAATTCTGACCTCACTCAAAGCACCTAGCGCAACAGGAGTCATAGGACGCTACGACGTTGCCGTTGAGGTTGGCAACTATGCCTATGCGGTTGGGCAGTATGCGCCCCAGATTTTTCGATCTTTCAGTTTTGCGCTGATTGCAACGATCATTGCGCTTGCAGTTAGCTACCCCATTGCATACTTCATCGGGGTCACTGCGAGAAATAGGCCACTGCTCAAGGGCATGCTGCTAACACTTGTGATTGCACCTTTCTTTATTTCGATGCTGCTGAGGACGTTTGCCTGGAAGCAGATCTTTTCGAACGACTCGTGGCTGCTCAACACCCTCAAGGACATTGGGCTTATGGGTGTAGACAGCTACATAATCGGGACCGATTTTGCCGTTGTGTTTGGGCTTGTCTACAACTTCATTCCCTTCATGACGTTGCCTATTTATGCATCGTTGGATCGTCTCGATCTAAGGCTGGTTGAAGCTGGTCAGGATCTCTACGCAAACTCGGTCACCACCTTTCGCAAAATAACTTTCCCGCTGTCTTTGCCGGGAGTTATCTCGGGGACTCTGCTCACCTTCATTCCCATCAGCGGTGACTATGTGGTTGCAAGCCGCGATTTCCTGGGAAGCACCGACACCGCGATGATTGGAAATGTGGTTGAGGCTAACTTCCTGAGAATCCAGGACTACCCGACCGCTTCGGCTCTTTCGGTTCTGCTGATGGCAGCCATTGTGATTCTGGTTTCCGCCTACGTTCGCAGGAGTGGAACGGAGGACCTGCTTTGAAGCTCTCGCTTGGCAAGTATCTGCTTCCAACCTATGTGGCGCTCACGTTTGCCTTTTTGGCAATACCGATTATTTACACCTTCGTCTTTTCCTTTAATGACTCAATCAAGTCCAACATCATTTGGCGCGGCTTCACATTGGATAACTGGCTGGATGTTTGCAATCAGCAAGAAGTTTGTGATGCCTTTGGAAACTCGGTTGTTGTTGCGGTAAGTGCAACGGTGGTGGCTACTGTCCTGGGCACAATGATCGCTATTGCCCTGGTGAGGTATCGTTTCCGTTTTCGCAGCGCGACAAACCTCTTGCTGTTTCTTCCCCTGGCAACCCCTGAGGTTGTCATGGGTGCCGGCCTTGCCGCACAGTTTTTAGACTTCGGATGGCAGAAGGGACTGCCAACGGTCATCATCGCCCACACCATGTTCACCCTCAGCTTCGTTGTTGTGACGGTAAAGGCGAGGGTTGCAACTTTGGACCCAGCTTTGGAAGAGGCAGGTCGCGATCTCTATGCGAATGCTGCTCAGGTGTTTTGGAGAATTACGTTCCCGCTTTTACTACCCGGAATCCTGGCCGCGGCGATGTTGGCCTTCGCGTTGAGTTTTGACGACTTCATCATCACGCAGTTCAATTCGGGTGCGGTGGACACCTTCCCCAAGTTTGTTTACACCGCAGCGGCGAGGGGAATACCCGCAGAGGCGAATGTCATCGGCTCTTTCGTCTTCCTAGTCGCGATTGCGATCGTGCTGGTGGTTCAGATCCGCTCCTCTAGAAAACAGAAGAAGCTAATCAGCAAATAGGGCCATTACCGCTTCTCGGAAGTGGGCAAGGTGGCGCTCGACATCCTCTTGGGTTGTTTTAGGGCTCATCAGGGTCATGTTGTGAAATGGCGTCATGAGGATGCCTCGGTTGAGCGCATGCAGCTGAAGGTATTGCTGCAGCTCGAAGTCCTCAGCCGCCGCTGCCTCTGCCCCGGTCGATGGTGCGGAGGATCGGAAACTGTATTCGCCACGGCAACCGACTCTTGATACTTGCCAAGGAAGATCGAACTCGCTGATGATTTCCTGGATACCTTGCTGCCATCTAATTGCAAGTGTCTCCATGTGTTCAAAAGCGCTCTCGGTAAGTACCTCTGTGAGGGTGGCTCTTACCGCCGCCATGGACAGGGCGTTGCCGGCGAGGGTTCCCCCGACACCTCCAACGTCGATGCTCTCAAGTTCCATCGAGCTCGAGATTCGCTCGGCCAGCTCAGCTGTGACTCCATAGGCCCCAACCGCAATACCTCCACCAATTGTCTTGCCTAGGACCACGGCATCCGGCTTGAGGCCTTTTTTCGCTGTTAGTCCGCCTGTTCCGGCTGAGAGGGTGTGAGTTTCGTCAAGGATCCAAATGACGTCATATTTTTGGCAGAGCTCCTGCATGCCCTCGAGGTAGCCCTCATCGGGAAGAACGATGCCGATGTTCGTGAGCGCCGGCTCCATTAGCATTGCCGCCACTTCGCCTGTCGCAAATGCCTGCTCGGCGGCATCAAGGTCATTGAACGGGATTGACACGGTAGTCTCCGAGAGCTCCACTGGGGCGCCGATGTTGTTTTTGCGCGAAATAGTGCTACCGTCGCCCGCTAAGTTTGCAAAGGTCTCGTCGACGGTCCCGTGATAGCAGTAGTCGTGAACTGCAATCTTTTTTCTCCCGCTCACGTGCCGTGCAAAGCGAATTAGGTGCCTATTTGCATCGGTCGCGCTCAGGGTGAACTGCCATTTAGGCAGGCCGAACCGACTTTCGAGTTCTTTTGCGTTCTCAGCGGCATCTCGGGTGGGAAGCATGAGAGTGATTCCCTCCTTTGCCTGGCGGGCAATGGCGCTGACCGTCGGCTCGGGGGAGTGGCCTGACATTGATCCCGTGTCACCAAGGCAGAAGTCTGTGTAGTCGTTGCCGTCAAGATCTGTGAAGTGCGATCCGGAGGCACTTTTGACATAAACGGGGAAGCCTCCCGGCCACTTGGCCATCCAAATCATTGGTACGCCCGCCAACAGGCTGTCTCGGCCTGCTAGGTGGGCCTGCTCGCTCTTGGGGTGTTTGGCTCTGAATAGCTCAGTTTCCTCGGCAAACAGCGCTGCCAACTTCGCACGATGCGGATAACTCATGAATCACCTTTGATTCTTCTTCGGGTTTCCCCGCTTTTAGTTAGAGCTTTGCCAGTCCAGCCGCAAGGACATCCAGCGCGTCATGCAGCAGCTCGTCGCTGATTGCGAGTGGTGGCAAGAATCTAAGTACGTTGTTGTAGGTTCCGGCATTCAGAACCATCACACCATTTTGATGACAGTGCTTCATCACTGCGTCAGTTGCCTCTGGGTTTGGGTCCATAGTTCCGGGCTTCACAAGCTCAATTGCCTGCATGGCTCCGCGTCCTCTGACGTTGCCGATTACCGGGTAATTGTTCTGCATGGCAGTTAGGCGCCCGGAGAGAATCTCGCCGACCTGCTCGGCTCTTTCGAACCAACCGCCTTCCTCGAACTGCTCCATTACTGCCACTGCAGCTGCAACGGCCGTTGGAGAGCCACCGAAAGTTCCGCCAAGTCCTCCGGCGTGAGCGGCATCCATGATTTCTGCTCTTCCGACCACACCTGATAGTGGCATGCCTCCGGCGATTCCCTTGGCGACGGTGATCAGGTCAGGCTCAAAGCCTTCCTCCCACTCGCTGGCAAACCACTTTCCGGTTCTTGCCATACCGCTCTGGACCTCGTCGGCTACCAAAACGATGCCGTTTGCCCTGGTCCACTCCTGAAGGGTTAGAAGGAATCCGGGTGCCGGGACAATGAAGCCACCCTCACCCTGGATGGGCTCAATGAACAAAGCAGCCAGTTGTGATGCACCCACCCTTTTTTCGAGGTAGGTAATTGCACGCGTCGCAGCCTCGGGGCCCGTCATGCCCTCAGGGTCGCGGAACGGATAGCTCATAGGAGCGTGGTGGACACTCCCGGCCAGCGGGCCAAATCCGGTGCCATAGGGGTGCATCTTGAAGTTCATGGCCATGGTGAGGTTGGTTCGGCCGTGATAGGAGTGATCGAAGGCTGCAATCTCTGTCCTACCGGTTGCCCTTCTCGCAATCTTGACAGCATTCTCTACCGCCTCAGCGCCTGAGTTGAAAAAGGCTGCCTTCTTCTTTTTTCCGCAGGGAGCGTGGCTGGTTAGAAGCTCCGCAGCCCTCACGTATGGCTCGTAGGGAGCTACCGTGAAGAGGGTGTGGGTGAGTTTTGAAACCTGTTCCTGAACTGCCGCTACGAGCTTTTCGTTGGTGTGGCCAATGGTGACAACACCAATCCCAGAGCCCATATCAATCAGCTGATTGCCGTCGACATCTTTCAAGATTGCCCCATGGGCCTCATCTACAAAGACCGGGAGCATCGTGCCAACCCCAGCTGATACCACCTCAGTGCGGCGCTTCTGAAGCGCCACTGAATTGGGGCCCGGTATGGCGGTTACAACGTGGCGCTTTTGTTCGAGGGTCATGCCAAGATTCTAGATTCTCCTGCGGCTTTTCTGGCTCAGCTGCCAGAAGTTCCATGCGGGTTCTAAGCTTTGGTTATGCGCTCGGTAATTGTCCTCGGCTCAACCGGCTCGGTGGGAACCCAGGCACTTGAGGTAATTCGCAAGCTCCCTGAGAGCTTCCAGGTTGTGGGGCTTACGGCTAATTCCGCTGCTGACCTGCTGGACTCGCAGCGGATTGAATTCGGGCTCACGAATGATCAGGTTGCCTTGGGTGCTCAGCAGGCGGCAGCTCTGGTCAGGGATACCGATGCGGATGTTGTCGTTCATGGCATCAGCGGTTCTGCGGGGCTGGCAGCTACTTTGGCGGCTCTAGAGACTGGAAAAACACTGGCCCTTGCGAATAAGGAGTCGCTTATTGTCGGTGGCGAGCTAGTGACAAAGCTTGCAAAACCCGGTCAAATTGTGCCCGTTGACTCGGAGCACTCGGCGCTCGCACAATGCCTACGCTCTGGTGAAGACGCCGAGATCGCGAAGCTGATATTGACTGCTAGCGGCGGACCCTTCCGCGGCTACAGTCTTGAGCAGCTGCAATCGGTCACCGTTGAGCAGGCACTGAAGCATCCAACTTGGTCGATGGGCAGAATCATCACTATAAACTCCGCCTCGATGGTCAACAAAGGGCTAGAGATGATCGAGGCTCAGCTGCTCTTTGGCGTCCCGATCGAGAGGATTTCGATCACTGTTCACCCGCAATCTGCGGTTCATTCAATGGTCGAATACACCGACGGCTCGGTAATTGCGCAGTGTTCCATAACCGACATGAAGCTGCCCATCGCTCTCGCGCTGGATTGGCCAAAGCGGCAACCTGGTGCAGTAAAGCCAATTGACTGGTCGCAGAGCCACACCTGGGAGTTTGAGCCAATTGATGAACAGGTTTTCAAGGCGATTCCGCTAGCGCGTGAGGTTGCGCTCAGGGGGCTCACTTATCCAGCCGTCTATAACGCGGCTAATGAGCAGGCCGTTGAGGCATTTCTTGCAGGGCAGATCGGCTTCGTTGACATTGTCAGCATCATCGATCAGGTCATTGAACAGCACAATCCGCCTGCAACTTTGACCCTAGAGGGGGTCTTGGAGTCGGAGTCTTGGGCTCGCCTCACAGCGGACTCCCTGATTGCCCAGCGCATCAGCTAGTAACCTTGGGGTGTGCTCGACATAGCCCTCTACGCAATTGGCATTCTGGTCGTAATCCTCGGAATTGCCCTCTCAATTGGACTTCACGAGCTTGGGCATTTTGCTCCCGCCAGGGCCTTTGGGGTTCGGGTGAAGCAGTTCATGATTGGGTTTGGTCCCACATTTTTCTCGCGCCAGCGTGGCGAGACAGAATTCGGCTTCAAGGCCTTTCCTTTAGGTGGCTACATTCTCATGGCTGGAATGTATCCGCCAGAAAAGAAGCCCTACAACGGACCATTTGCGAGCTGGATTCAGGAGGCGCGCAAGGAGATTGCCGCACAGGAGGAGCCCGGTGACGAGGGTCGACAGTTTTACCAGTTGAGCACCTGGAAAAAAGTAGTGATCATGCTCGGTGGCCCGATGATGAATTTCTTCCTTGGGTTGCTGCTAATTGCCATCGCACTGACAGGTATTGGGCCGCTTCAGAACTCGTTGACCGTTGCAAAGGTCTACCAGTGCATCGAGGCATCGAGTGATGGCAGCTGCCCTGCTGGGGCACCAGTTTCGCCTGCCGCTCTTGCGGGTATGCAGGACGGCGACCGGGTGGTTGCTGTCAACGGAACCGATGTTCAAAGCTGGGCTGAGGTCACCGCGATAATGACGGAAAGAGGCCAAGGGGCTTCAACCCTTGTGGTCGATAGGAGTGGGTCACTTGAGACCCTGAGCATTACTCCCAGCTATTTTGAGCGAGCTGTTTATGACTCAAATGGAGCTCTGAGTCTTGACAGCGAGGGCAATCCCGTCACGCGGCTAACGCCAATCATTGGTGTCAGTCTTGAACCGACGAGTAAGCCGATGCCGCTTGCTGACTCGATTGGCTATGGCCTTGAGGCCACCGGCGCAATGTTCGTCTTTATCTTGGAGCTGCCGCAGCAGGTTTATCAGGTTTTTCTCTCAACTTTTGGTCTCGGTGAACGCGATCCCTATGGCGCTGTTTCAATAGTTGGAGTTGGCCAATTAGCGGGTGAGCTCACCGCCGCTGAAATTCCAAATTCGGCGAAGCTCTCATCTCTGCTTTTGTTGCTCGGCTCACTCAACATCGCACTGTTTGCATTCAACCTCATTCCGCTATTGCCGCTGGATGGGGGGCATGTCGCAGGAGCACTTTATGAGGGGGCAAAGCGCAAGGTCTCAACCGTTTTAACGAGAAAAGATCCCGGTCCGGTCGACACCGCCAAGGCACTTCCCGTCGCCTATGGCATGTGGGTGGTGCTGATCTTCACCGGTGTTGTCTTGATAGTGGCGGACCTGATAAACCCCATCACATTTGGCTAGGAAGCTAAATTAGCTCTTGGCTGTTGTATTGCTAGAGAAAAAAGTAAAGGGGCGTAAGTGCCGGCAGTAAATCTCGGACTACCCAAGTCACCACCTCCAACACTGGCTCCAAGGCGAAAGACCCGTCAGATCATGGTGGGCAAGGTGCCGGTTGGAGGCGATGCCCCAATCTCGGTCCAGTCCATGACTACGACCCCAACCACCGACATCAATGCCACCCTCCAGCAGATCGCAGAGCTTACGGCTTCTGGTTGTGACATTGTCCGCGTTGCGGTGCCGTCTCAAGATGATGCGGATGTCCTTCGCATCATCGCAAAGCGAAGCCAGATCCCGGTAATCGCAGACATTCACTTTCAGCCGCGCTATGTCTTCCAGGCAATTGAGGCGGGGTGTGGAGCTGTGAGGGTGAACCCGGGCAACATTAGGAAGTTTGATGACCAGGTGGGGGAGATTGCCAAGGCCGCCAAGGACGCAGGGGTATCGATTCGTATTGGCGTGAATGCTGGATCTCTAGATCCGAGACTTCTTGAGAAATATGGCAAGCCAACTGCCGAAGCGCTCGTCGAATCAGCGGTTTGGGAAGCTTCGCTTTTTGAAGAGCATGACTTCCACGACTTCAAGATTTCGGTGAAGCACAACGATCCAGTGGTCATGGTCAGCGCCTACCAGCAGCTCGCTGAGCGAGGAGATTGGCCGCTTCATCTCGGTGTTACCGAAGCCGGCCCGGCTTTCCAAGGAACCATCAAGTCCTCGGTCGCCTTTGGTGCTCTGCTAAGTCAGGGCATTGGCGACACTATTCGAGTTTCACTTTCCGCACCTCCCGTTGAGGAGATCAAGGTCGGCTCCCAGATTTTGGAGAGCCTGAATCTGCGCCCGAGAAAGCTTGAGATCGTGTCTTGCCCGAGCTGCGGCAGGGCCCAGGTTGATGTCTACACGCTCGCCGACAACGTAACTGAGGGCCTCAAGCACCTGACTGTTCCGATCCGAGTCGCGGTTATGGGCTGCGTTGTGAACGGTCCAGGAGAGGCTAGAGAAGCGGACCTGGGTGTCGCATCGGGAAATGGGAAGGGCCAGATTTTTGTCAAGGGAGAGGTAATCAAGACCGTTCCTGAAAGCGAGATCGTCCAGACCCTGATTGAGGAAGCTAATCGAATTGCTGCCGAAATGGACCCAAGTGAGCTTGGAACCGCACAGGTAACCGTCGGCGAGTAGCTAACATTGTGCGCATGCCTTATCGCCTGAGCACACTCTTTCTTAGGACCCTCCGCGAGGACCCGGCCGATGCCGAGGTCGATAGCCACAAATTGCTGGTTCGTGCCGGCTACATTCGCAGAGCAGGCCCTGGCATCTGGTCATGGTTGCCGCTTGGACTCATGGTCAAGAACAAGATCGAGAAAATCGTTCGTGAGGAGATGGCTGCAGCAGGCAGCCAAGAGGTTCACTTTCCCGGGCTGCTTCCAAAAGAGCCTTATGAGGCAACTGGTCGCTGGGAAGAGTACGGGGACAACATCTTCAGGCTCAAGGACAGAAAAGATGCCGACTACCTTCTGGCACCAACCCACGAGGAAGTCTTCACTCTCTTGGTGAAGGACCTGTACACCTCATACAAAGACCTGCCGCTGAGTATTTATCAAATTCAGCTCAAGTATCGCGATGAGGCAAGGCCAAGGGCTGGGCTCCTCAGGGGACGCGAGTTCATAATGAAGGATGCCTACAGCTTCGATGTCTCTGACGAGGGTCTCGATGTCAGTTATCAGGCCCAGCGCGACGCCTACGAGCGCATTTTCAAGCGTCTCGGTTTGGAATACGTCATCGTGAAGGCCGATGCCGGAGCAATGGGAGGCTCGAAGTCTGAGGAGTTTTTGTGCCCAGCGCCAATTGGCGAGGACACATTCGTCCGCTCCTCGGGAGGCTTCGCTGCGAATGTGGAGGCCGTGAGATTTGAACCGGCAGCCGACATCGATTTTTCAAGTACTCCAGCTGCAGAGATTCACGATTCGCCAAAGACTCCGACCATTGCCACTCTGGTTGATTTTTCGAATCAACATCATGCAAAGGCGGATGGCGAGTGGAGTGCGAGTGACACTCTGAAGAACGTCGTGCTGGCCCTGGTTTCTCCAGAAGGCAAACGCTCACTTGTAATTGTTGGGGTTCCTGGAGACCGCGAGGTTGACCAGAAGCGTGCCGAGGCATGGTTCTCGCCAAACGATGTTGAGCAGGCCACTGAGGAGGACTTTGCCAAGCATCCTGAGCTCGTGAAGGGCTACATAGGACCTACAAAATCAGGCACCCAGTTCCTTGGCGAGAAGGCAAAGGCAAAGATTCCTTATTTCGTGGACCCTAGAGTCGCAAAGGGCTCCAGCTGGATCACCGGTGCCAACGAGGATGAGAAGCACGTTTGGCATCTGACCTATGGCAGAGACTTCGAAGCCGACGGTATTGCAGACATCGCTGAGGTTGTGGCTGGTGATCCTGCACCCGATGGCTCGGGTCCGCTTGAGCTCGCAAGGGGAATTGAGATTGGCCACGTCTTCCAGCTCGGGCGCAAGTACGCAGAGGCATTGGACCTAAAGGTCCTAGATGAGAACGGCAAGCTTGTCACCGTCACCATGGGCAGCTACGGCATTGGTGTGACGAGACTGGTTGCGGTTATCGCCGAGACGTCTCATGACGAAAAGGGCTTGATTTGGCCTGAGGCGGTCGCTCCTGCCCAAATCCACATCATCGCGGCGGGTAAGGATGACAGTGTTTTTGAGGCGGCCGAGGCGCTTGCCGGTGAAGCCGAAGAGATGGGCTTCGATGTCATGCTCGATGATCGTAAGGCTTCTCCCGGTGTCAAGTTTGCCGATGCTGAGCTACTGGGGATGCCATGGGTCATCGTTTGCGGTCGCGGTCTGGAGACTGGCGAGGTGGAACTTTGGGACAGGGCGTCGGGCGAGCGCTTGACGGTGAAGCTAGAATCTGCATTAGCGGAGATAACCTCGCGCAGGAAATAGAACAGGTGCAGGCATTATGGATATCGATCTCAGTGTCCTCCGCCTGCTGGAGCGCGAAAAAGAAATCCCCTTTGAGGAACTAGTCACCATCATTGAGGCAGCGATTCTTGCTGCCTACTTCAAGCACATCGGAGAGCACCCGAAGGGTTGCCGCGCTCACCTGGATAGAAAGACCGGTCACGTCTCAGTTTTTGCCGCTGTGCTGGACGAGGATGGCGAGCCAACCGAGACCGAGAATGAGGTAACTCCGGAGGGCTTTGGTCGAGTTGCGGCCTACGCCGCAAAGCAAGTGATCGCTCAGCGCATGCGTGAGATTGCGGATGAGGGTCTGCTTGGCGAATTCAAGGGCAAAGAGGGTGACATTGTCGCAGGTCAGATTCAGCAGGGCTCCAGGCCTTACATGGTCTATGTGAACCTGGGATCTGTGGAGGCAATAATGCCGCCGGAAGAGCAGGTACCGGGTGAGGACTACTCTCACGGCAGGCGCATCCGGGTCTACGTGACAAGTGTTCAAAAGGGCCTTCGCGGACCGATGATTACCGTCTCCCGCACCCACCCGAACCTGGTTCGCAAACTATTTGCGCTTGAGGTTCCCGAGGTTGCCTCGGGTCAGGTGGAGATCACCTCGGTTGCCCGCGAGGCTGGCCACCGAACCAAAATCTCAGTGCGTTCAAATGAGCCAGGCATAAATGCCAAGGGTGCATGCATCGGTGAACTGGGTCAGCGAGTGAGGGCCGTAAGCAGTGAGCTCAACGAGGAAAAGATCGATGTTGTTGATCACTCGGAGAATTTGGCTGAGTTTGTTGCTCACGCCCTCTCTCCAGCCAAGGTCTCTTCGAGCTTCGTGATTGATGCGGGGCTCAAGGCAGTGAGGGTTTTGGTTCCGGACTTCCAGCTCTCCCTCGCGATAGGCAAGGAGGGGCAAAATGCCCGCCTGGCCGCAAAACTTACGGGTGCAAAGATTGATATCCAGCCCGATAGCACGATGGATGAATAGCCAGTAGGCACAATTCCCAATAGAATGGGCGCAGTCCAAAGCTCTGCAGCCATGCTGCGGAGACTTTCTAAGAACTTAGAAGCAGGCAGAAGATGTGTGAAACCAAATGAGCATTCAGAAATGAGACCCGCTCAGCTATAAGGCCTGCCCTGTTTGGGGTTGGCCCCAGACAGGAGAAATTCAGTGGCGCTTCCACGCGTATACGACTTAGCAAAAGAACTTGGTATTGATACCAAGGTCGCTCTCGCAAAGCTTGAAGAGCTTGGGGAGTATGTAAAGGGTGGTTCCTCAACCATCGCCCCACCGGTTGCTGCCAAGCTTCGCGCGGCGTTTCCTAAGAAAGAAAAGCCGGCTGAGAAGCCAAAGGCAGAGAAACCAAAGGCGGAGCAAAAGCCAGCTGCCGATGTAAAGCCAGCAGAGGCAGAAAAGCCTGCTGAAAAGCCAGCCGAGAAGCCAGCGGAGAAGCCAACCCCGCTACAGGGTATTCCGCGTCCAGGTAATAATCCCTTCTCATCGAACCAGGGCATGGGCATCCCAAGGCCAATGGCGAGACCGGGTAATAACCCCTTCTCCTCGAACCAGGGCATGGGGAGGCCGAGGCCACAGGGTGCTCCGGGACAGGGACAACGGCCAGGAGGCCCAAGACCGCAACAAGGCGGCGCTCCGCGTCCAGCCGGCGGTGGCAGGCCCGGTGGCGGCGGTAGACCAGGTGGCTTTGGCGGACCAGGTGGAGGCCCTGGGGGCCCTGGTGGCAGGCCAGGAGCATTCCCGGGTAGGCCGGGCCCAGGCGGCCGTGGCGGCCGTGGCGCAGGCACGGCAGGAGCTTTTGGTAAGGGCGGCTCAAAGAGCAAGTCGAGAAAGTCAAAGCGGACAAAGCGCGAGGAGTTTGAGCAGAGAGAGGCTCCGAGCCTAGGCGGTGCGATGGTGCCACGCGGCGACGGAACGACCGTTGTACGCATTCGCAGGGGAGCATCCATCCAGGACTTTGCAGACAAGATTGGCGCCAACTCGGGCCAGCTAATTACCGTTCTGTTCCACCTTGGACAGATGGCGACCGCAACTGCTTCATTGGACGAGGACACATTCCAGATCCTTGGTGAGGAGCTTGGTTATAAGGTCGAGCTGGTCTCGCCAGAGGATGAGGAGCGAGAGCTCTACGAAGGCTTCGGGCTGAGCATTTCAACCGACATCGAGGAAGAGGACTCTGAGAATCTGAGCCCAAGGCCACCGGTTGTCACCGTGATGGGTCACGTCGACCACGGTAAGACGAGAGTCCTGGATGCTATCCGTAACTCAAACGTCGTTGAGGGCGAGGCTGGCGGCATTACCCAGCACATTGGTGCCTACCAGGTGCACGCAATGCATGAGGGTGTTGACCGCGCGATTACCTTTATCGATACCCCTGGTCACGAAGCCTTCACGGCAATGCGTGCCCGCGGTACGCAGGTGACCGATATTGCCATTCTCGTGGTTGCAGCAGATGACGGTGTTATGCCTCAGACCATCGAGGCGCTAAACCACGCCCAGGCTGCTCAGGTCCCCATCGTGGTTGCCATCAACAAAATCGACAAGGAAGGTGCAAACCCGAACAAGGTGCGCCAGCAGCTCACTGAGTTTGGGCTCGTTGCCGAAGAGTTTGGTGGCGATGTGATGTTCGTCGAGGTATCTGCTTTGAAGAACATGGGCATGGACAAGCTGCTCGATGCGGTACTTCTGACTGCAGATGCAGCCCTCGACCTTCGCGCGAACCCTGATCGCTCTGCAAGGGGAGTGGCTATTGAAGCCAACCTGGACAAGGGAAGAGGTTCGGTTGCAACCGTGCTGATCCAGTCCGGAACCCTTGCAGTTGGTGATGCGATCGTGGCCGGAAGTGCTCATGGACGAGTGCGTGCGATGTTTGACGAGAACGGAAAGCCTGTTGAGGCCGCAGAGCCATCCAGACCGGTTCAGGTTTTGGGTTTGCAATCTGTGCCACGAGCCGGTGACACCTTTGTGGTTGCCGATGACGAGCGTCAGGCTAGGCAGATCGCTGAGAAGCGCGAGGCTGCTGACCGTAATGCACTGCTTGCGAGGACCCGTAAGAAGCTCTCGCTTGAGGACTTCACAAAGGCTCTCGAGGATGGCAAGGTCGAGTCCCTCAACCTCATCATCAAGGGTGATGTCTCCGGTGCTGTTGAGGCGCTTGAAGACAGCCTGCTAAAGATTGAGGTAGATGACTCCGTGCAGCTGCGCATCATCCACCGAGGCGTTGGTGCCATTACCGAGTCCGATGTCAACTTGGCTACGGTCGACTCCGCTGTCATCATTGGGTTCAATGTTCGCCCGGATAATAAGGCCAAGGAGCGTGCGGATCGCGAGGGTGTCGATGTTCGTCACTACACCGTCATCTACAACGCTCTCGAGGACATCGAGAACTCCCTCAAGGGCATGCTCAAGCCTGAGTACGAAGAGAAGCAGATGGGTACGGCAGAGGTCCGCGAGATCTTCAAGTCCTCCAAGTTCGGCACCATTGCAGGTTCCTACGTTCGCTCGGGCCTTATCAAGCGCAATGCGCTTGCGAGGCTGCTTCGCGATGGCGAGATGATCGAGGAAGGCCTGAAGGTCGAATCCCTGAAGCGTTTCAAAGATGACGTCACCGAGGTCAAGAGTGATTACGAGTGTGGTATCGGTCTGGGCGAGTTCAACGACATTCAGGTTGATGATGTCATCGAGACCTACGAGATGGTTGAGAAGCCGAGGGTCTAGTGGCAGATGCAGCAAGAGCTAGGAGGCTCGGCGAGCGCATAAAGGTGCTCGCCGCGCAAGCCCTTGCCAAAGTTGTCAAAGACCCCGACCTGGGATTTGTAACCTTCACTGATTGCAGGGTGACACCAGATTTGGCTCATGCCAAGCTCTTCTACACCGTCTATGGCTCTCCCGAGGAGGTGGAGCGCAGTGCGGAAATCCTGGAGGAGAATCGCGGCAGGCTTCGGGGAGAGATTGGTCACCAGTTAGGTATTCGGGTGACACCGACCCTAGAGCTTGAGAAGGACGAGATTCCTGAGAACGCTGGTCAACTTGCTGAGCTACTCGCAGAGGCAAAGCGCCGTGACGAGGAGCTCGAAAGACTTGCCAGCAAGGCTAAGCCGGCGGGTGACGCAGACCCCTACCGCAAGCCCCAGGAGGACTAGTGGTTTCGGGTATTGCCCTGATTGACAAGCAGCAGGGTTTCACCTCTCATGATGCGGTAGCGAGGCTTAGAAAGCAGCTTGGAACCCGCAAGATAGGCCATGCAGGGACCCTGGATCCTATGGCCACGGGACTTTTGGTCATGGGGATAAATTCAGGGACCAAGCTGATGCAGTTCTTGGCTGGGCTTGATAAGACCTACACCGCTACTATTCGACTTGGGGCCGCAACCTCTACAGACGATGCCGAAGGCGAACTGGGCGAGATAGCAGATGCCAGCTCTATTTCTGAAGCTGATGTTGAGGCGGAGCTATCAAAGCTGCGCGGCGAGATCGAGCAGGTGCCGTCAACGGTTAGCGCGATCAAAGTAGATGGGAAGCGCGCCTATGACCTCGCCAGAGCCGGGGAGGATGTGGTCCTCAAATCTAGAGCGGTGACGGTCTCGAGGTTTGAACTGGTTGCATCCCCTCGAGTAGAGGGCAGCTTTCTGGACCTAGACGTAGTGGTGGATTGCTCCTCTGGCACATACATCCGAGCCTTGGCTAGGGACCTGGGTAGTGCGCTTGGGGTGGGAGGGCACCTCACAGCCCTTCGCAGAACCCGCATCGGACCTTTCAGCACTGAAAGCGCTAGCCCTGTTGACCAAGCCAAAGGGCTTATTTCAAACCTAGAGGTGCTGCGGCTTCTCATGTCAGAGATTGAGATCACTGCTGACCAGGAGCGGGACCTTCGGCACGGCAAAAGGCTTGATATTGCAATCGAAAAGACAAGCTGCGCCGTCTGCTCTGGGAGGCTAGTGGCTGTGATCGAGCCGGTTGGCTCACAGGCAAAGAGCTCCATCGTCTTCCCAGAGGAGGCTTAGATGCTTGAGCCTCTCTACTACATTTTGCTTTTACTCAGCCTGTTGGTCGGTGGAATCCAGCTACTGCTCGGCTTTTTCGGAAGAAAGCCCGGTCAGCCGGAGATAATGATGTCGCTTGCGGTATTTGCTGGGTTGTCCGTGCAGCTCTTGGTCTCCACGATCATTGTTATTGCCGGTGGACGAGCAGCAATCTCCACACTTGAGTTCTTTGGGTATCTCCTGGTCGCGATGATCCTTATGTTTGCAGCGGGCTTTTGGGCTCTGGCAGAAAAAACCAAGTGGTCAACCGTTGTGCTTGGGGCTGCATCGCTAACTGTGGCGGTGATGCTGGTGCGTATGCTTCAGATTTGGACGGGTGTGAGCCCTACCCTCTAGGGCTCAAGAATAGAGTTATCGCGTGAATCGTTCACTTGGAGTCGGCAGGCTGCTAATTGCCGTCTATGGCATTTTTGCTCTTTCCGCATCGGCCAGAGCACTGTTTCAAATTGCTACCAAGTTTGAAGAGGCCCCAGTTGCCTTCTCACTATCGGCACTAAGCGCCCTGGTCTACGTCTTTGCCACTTTTGCGCTAGCTAAGCCTGGACCGGTTTGGCACAAGCGGGCAACATTCGCCGTTTGGTTTGAGCTCGTTGGGGTTTTGAGCGTCGGAGGGCTATCACTGGTGCTACCAGATCTTTTTGACCACCCTTCTGTGTGGTCGGGGTTTGGTGCAGGTTATGGGTTCATTCCGCTGGTGCTGCCGGTATTGGGCCTAATCTGGCTTCGGAGGCAAAGTGCTTGAGATAACTGAGTTACCAGATGGTTTTGCCGACACCGCTCTAGCAATTGGCAAGTTTGACGGTGTTCATCTCGGTCACCAGCAACTGATTCACGAGCTGGTATCGCAGTCCGAGGAGCACGCCCTAGCCCCGGTAGTGGTGACATTCGATCGGCACCCGAACCACGTGCTGAGTCCCGAGAATGTGCCGCTGCCAATTATTGGACCCACTCAAAAAGCCAAATTGATTGCAGAGCTAGGGGTCGAGGCCATGCGCACGCTTGAATTTGACGAGGAGCTTGCCCACCTCACACCCGAGGAGTTCGTGGTCAGGCATATCGTTCCGCTGCGTGCCAAGCTGGTGCTGGTTGGAGAGGGCTTCCGCTTTGGCCACAAGGGTTCTGGTTCGGTTGAGACCTTGAGTGCGCTCGGTAGCAGGTATGGGTTCCGTGCCCAGCAAGTCAGCCACGTCATGCTCGAGGGTCAAAAGATCTCATCCACTGCGACCAGAAAGCTTATTTCTGAGGGCAATGTTCTAGCTGCCAGCATTTTGCTTGGTAGAAACCACCAGACCGAGGGTGTCGTGGAGCACGGCCGCAAGCTCGGTCGCAAGCTTGGCTACCCAACCGCTAACCTCTCGCGAGACAGCGAGGGGCTCCTGCCCGCTGACGGGGTTTATGCCGGCTACCTTTACGCCGATGGAGTGCGCTACGAGGCTGCCCACTCGGTTGGCACCAACGACTCAATTGAGGCCGTACCCAGACTCCTCGAGTCGCATGTCATTGGTCGAGATGACCTTGACCTCTATGGCAAGACTGTGATCTGCGAATACGTAGATCAGGTCCGACCCTGGGCCAAGTTTGACTCGGTCGATGAACTGACTGAGCAGATATCTAGGGATGTTGCTGGAGCAAAGAAAATTCTTGCGGGTTAGGCTCGTGACATGAGTTTTGTTGGCGCCATCCAGAGTGGATTTAAGAACTACTTCAATTTCAAAGGCAAGGCATCCAGACGAGAGTTTTGGTTCTGGATCCTCTTTACCGTGCTTCTTGGCCTTGTTGTGGGAACCATCGAGTCAGTAATTTGGCCGGCTCCAGAGCAGACCGCTGACTGGATGCAGGAGATACAAAACGTTGCCGCTCAGCCAACTCCGCTGAGTAATTTCCTGTCGTTTGCTCTTTTGATTCCGAACCTCTCGATACTGGCTCGCAGGCTGCACGATGCAGGATTTTCAGCGAAGTGGATATTTCTGCAGGCAGTACCAATTGGCTATGGCATCTTCGCCGGCATCGGCGCAGTTGCTGTTTTGAGTGAGGTTCCCGCGGGAGCAATGCTCAGCTCGGAGCAGCTGATGTCACTAATTTTCCTGGTGCTTCCGATATTCGCTCTTTTCTTGGCGGTGATGGTGGTTTTCATAATCATGACTCTCAGGCCGTCTAAGAGCTTCTACGACGGCAACAAATATGTAGAGCCTGAGCCACTCGACTCCTCTAGCGAGGGCACTACCGCCTAGCTTTTTCCGGGCTTTATCTCTAAGCTTTAGCTTCTGCCGTATATCGGCCGCGGATAAAGAGAGCTTCATTCAAAAGGTTTGAGGCGCCGCGCTGCGGAAAGAGAGAGGACCCAAAAGTGGCTCTAGACCCACAGGTAAAGAAGCAAATCATTGATGAGTATGCAACCGGCCCCGGAGACACCGGAAGCCCAGAGGTACAGATTGCGGTCCTTTCGCGCCGCATCTCAGATCTCACCGAGCACCTAAAGGAGCACCACCACGACCACCACTCACGTCGTGGACTGCTGCTATTGGTAGGTCAGCGCAGGCGTCTGCTTGACTACCTAAAGAAGGTCGACATCGCTCGCTACAGAACGCTGATCGAGCGCATCGGACTTCGTCGCTAATTTGACTTCCAATTACCCCCGGCAAACCGCCGGGGGTTTTTGCTTCTAGGTATTTCCGCGCCAACTTGTTACGCTTGAGATACGGAGGAAACCGGAGGCGGGTCCTCGGTGGAAGATTTTGGGTCACGGCCCCAGAGTTTTTTACTGACGACCAGCACTTCCTCCTCCTAGCACGCATGCTAAAAGCCGAATTGGCTTTTTGCTTGATTTGCGTGCGCGTAAGGATAAGGAGGGGCCATGGAAGGCCCAGAGATTAAATTCGCAGAAGCCGTGATTGATAACGGCAAATTTGGAAAGCGCACAATTCGCTTTGAGGCTGGGCGCCTAGCCCAGCAGGCAGCTGGAAGTGCTGCCATCTACATCGACGAGGAGACCATGCTCTTCTCGGCAACCACTGCCTCGAAGCAGCCAAAAGACCAGTTCGACTTCTTCCCTCTGACAATCGATGTCGAAGAGCGCATGTATGCAGCTGGCAAGATCCCCGGGAGCTTTTTCCGCAGGGAGGGACGTCCATCCACCGAGGCCATCCTGGCCGCGAGGTTGATTGACCGCCCACTACGCCCATCGTTCGTTGATGGTCTTCGCAATGAGATTCAGGTAGTTGTCACGGTTATGTCGATTGCTCCAGATGAGCTCTACGACGTCGTGGCAATCAACGCAGCCTCGATGTCGACCCAGCTTGCAGGACTGCCATTCTCTGGTCCGGTTGCGGGTGTACGAGTTGCACTGATCGATGGTCAGTGGGTTGCGTTCCCTAAGCACTCTGAGCTTGAGAATGCGGTGTTTGACATGGTGGTTGCTGGAAGGGTTATCAGCGAGGGCGGCAAGGAAGACGTCGCGATCATGATGGTTGAGGCCGAGGCCACCGATAACAGCTGGGACCTAATCGGTGCTGGCGCTGTTTCTCCAACAGAGGAGGTCGTCGCCGAGGGTCTTGAGGCCGCAAAGCCATTCATCAAGGCACTGGTCGAGGCACAAAACAAGCTAGCTTCCCAGGCTGCAAAGGAAACTGCTGAGTACCCAGTCTTCCTGCCCTACTCAGACGAGGTCTATGAGGCGGTTGCCGCTGAATGTGGCGAAGAGTTGGCAAAGGTTTATCAGATTGCCGACAAGCAGGAGCGCCAGGTTGCTGACGATGAGCTCAAGGCAAGGGTTCGTGAGAGCCTCGAGGCCAAGCTCTCAGAGGAGCACATGGCCCAGTTCTCGGCTGCTTATAAGGCAGTCTCAAAGAAGGTAATGCGTACGAGGGTGCTCAAGGAAGGTATCCGCATTGACGGCCGCGGTCTAAGCGACATCCGCGTAATCGATGCTGAGGTTGCCGTAATTCCTCGCACCCACGGCTCTGCAATTTTCCAGCGTGGCGAGACCCAGATTCTTGGTGTCACCACCTTGAACATGCTCAAGATGGAGCAGCAGATTGATGCGCTCACTCCCGAGACGTCAAAGCGCTACATGCACCACTACAACTTCCCTCCCTACTCAACCGGAGAGACTGGTCGAGTTGGTTCGCCAAAGCGTCGTGAGATTGGTCACGGAGCCCTTGCCGAGCGAGCCCTGGTTCCAGTTCTGCCCTCGCGCGACGAGTTCCCATATGCAATCCGCCAGGTCTCAGAGGCTTTGGGATCAAACGGATCAACATCAATGGGTAGCGTGTGTGCCTCAACGCTGAGCCTCCTTAACGCGGGAGTTCCTTTGCGTGCTCCGGTTGCGGGTATTGCCATGGGTCTAATCTCTGACACCGTTGACGGCAAGACTCAGTATGCGGCTCTCACCGACATTCTTGGAGCCGAGGACGCACTTGGTGACATGGACTTCAAGGTCGCAGGAACCAGAAACTTCGTGACCGCAATCCAGCTGGACACCAAGCTGGACGGTATCCCATCTGCAGAGCTTGCTAAGGCCCTAACTCAGGCCAAGGAGGCAAGACTCTTCATTCTTGATGTTATGAACGAGGCAATCGACGAGCCAGACGAGATGTCTGTCTACGCACCTAGGGTTATCGCGGTGAAGATTCCTGTTGACAAGATTGGTGAGGTTATCGGTCCAAAGGGCAAGATGATCAATCAGATTCAGGAAGACACCGGAGCCGACATCTCAATTGAAGACGACGGCACCGTCTACATCGGTGCAACTGACGGCACAAGCGCCGACGCTGCAAAGGCTGCTATCAATGCAATCGCCAACCCTCACGTCCCTGAGGTCGGTGAGCGGTTCCTTGGAACGGTTGTCAAGCTGGCAACCTTCGGAGCCTTCGTATCGCTCTTGCCTGGCAAGGACGGCCTGCTTCACGTTTCCGAGCTCAAGAAGCTATCGGGCGGCAAGCGAGTTGAGAACGTCGAGGATGTCTTGGAGGTTGGCCAGAAGATTCTGGTTGAGCTGACCAAGGTTGATGACCGCGGCAAGCTCTCGCTCTCGCCTGTAATTGAGGGTGAGGACGGAGCCTCCGAGGAAGATTCCGAGTAGTTATTGGAACTAAAGCTAGATAGCTCAGTCGAATTCACCGCTGAGGCATCAAGGATCTCAAGAACCTTGCTGCCCAGCGGTGTTCGCATTCT
>JAYORB010000013.1:0-7549 GCA_038123155.1 Aquiluna sp.
GCCAATGCCGATAGTTGCGACCGTGTGAAGGTTCTTTGGGGTGAGCTCTAGCAGCTGCCAGATGCTTTTGTTCTCCAGCTTGCACCTCAAATCCCACCAGGCGCAGTCGAGTGCGTTGGCAGCGCCCTTTGATTTGAGTGTCTTTGCAACGTCAAAAGGATCCTCGCCCGCCTCCACCAGCGGCTTTGCACCTTCAAGCTCGGAGAGCATGGCCTTTTGATTGTCACCTAGGTAGTAGACGCCGACACCCTCGCCGCGGCCCTCGAGGCCATCCTGCGTAAGGGTTACCCAAACGGCCTCAAGGTTGAGGAAGGTGTAGCCGGTAATTGAAAAGGGATGCTCTAGTGGACGGGTTACCGGCTCAAAGCTCAACTTCATTTATATGCCCTTGATCGAGTTTGTAATACCCGCCATCCCAAATCGCATGGGGTCGACGGCGGGAACACCAAACTCTTTTTCCAGATTCTCGAGGTATTGCTTTGCCTCCGGCTCGGAGAGTTTTGAGGTGTTAGCGCTGATGCCTATGCAATGAATACTCGGGTTAGTCCTCTTGCCGATCTCGATAGCCCTGTCGATGACTTCGCCGATAGTTGGCAATTCAAAATCTGGCCAACCCACGACGTGGGTCCTGCCGGCCTCCGTGCAGACGATAAAGGCATCGGGCTGGCTACCGAGCAGTAGTCCCACGCTTACAGCCGCATAGCCGGGGTGGTGCAGGCTTCCCTGACCCTCGATGACATCCCAGTGGCTGTCGCTGTTGTCAGGGGAGAGAACTTCCGCAGCACCCGAGACAAAGTCGACCACCACGGCATCAATTGGCATGCCCTCTCCCGCGATCATGATGCCGGTTTGGCCTGTGGCCCTGAAGGTTGCATCCACGCCTGCGGCTTTGAGTTCTTTTGTGAGCTGCAGCGCTGTGTATTTCTTGCCAAGGGCGCAATCGGTGCCGACGGTGAGGATCCTTTTACCGGAGCGCTTCTTGCCAGTTCCCACGGGGATTCCTTTTGGAGGCACCCGAACGTCGATTAGCCTCCGCCCATGCTGCTTAGCCGCCTCAACAAGTCTGAGCTGGTCGGAAAGCTTCGTGTGGACTCCGGCTGCGATGTCCAGCCCAGCCTCTATTGCCGCAACCAGCGCATCCTGCCAGTCATCGGGGATGCCGCCACCAACGGTCGCGGTGCCGATGACAAGGGTCTTTGCACCCATATCCGAGGCTTCTTGGAGCGACAACTCTTCGAGACCAAGATCCACAGTTCCACCTGCTAGATGGAACTGTCCAATGCATTTCTCTCGCTGCCAGTCAGCTATGCCAAAGCCTGTTTTGGCATATGACGGGTTAGTTTCCGAGCCAAGAAACACAAGGTATGGCGCGGTGATTTCTATCTTGTTCATTCGTTACCTGAAGTCGGGGAAGAAAAGATCAATGATTTGCGGCCCGGCCACGACAATGATTGCCAAAACGAACAGCGCCAGACCAACTCGCTTCCAGAGTTTCTCGAGGTCTGGCTTTGGCTTATATGGCATCTCACAACACTATTGGAAGAAATAGGCCGCCACCAATTCGCGGTTATACCCAGCATGTCTAGATGCGCGCGGTGCGGGATTGCCTATCATCCCGAGCTTTCCGCATGCCCTCTTTGTGACACCAAGAGCGCCAAGGAAGAGGCGAGAAGATCCAAGCTTTGGTTTCTAACAAACACCTTGTCGGTTTCTTTCGTTGCGCTCGTGGTCTTAGTCAGGGTGGTTACCTCCGGCGACATAGCAGTGGGGATGACCCAGACCGACTGTCAGAGCGCACAGGTGCTCGTGAAGGAAACCAGGTATGCGTTGCAGTCGCTCTCTTCTGACAAAGAGCGAGGCATCTCGGAGCTCGAGACAGTTGGCGAGAAGTGGACCGCGATGAGTGAGCGCTACACCCCGGGCAAGCATTCTTGGTCTGCCTCAGGCCTCGAGCACAACTGGCTGCAAAGAATGGGGGAGACGGCAACCGCTATTGCCCTTGGAGAAGAGCCAAAGATTGAATCTGATGCCCTCACTGGCGAGGATTACTTGCTCGAGCTAACTAAGCTCTACCCCCGCTACTGCAGCTAGAGGTTTGCTAGGTGAGCTACCGAGTTGAAAACTTGCTCTTGATTATCTTCAACTAGCCTCAGCTCGAAAGAACACTTTCCTCCCGTGAAGTTGAACTCGAGAGTGAGCGCAGAGTTCTCGTTTGTCCAGTTGAGGTGCATCGAATTGGAGCTGAGTTGCTTGAACTCAAAACTGCCACCAAAGACCTCATGTTTTCTCAAGCGGGCCAAGCCAAGGATGGCTTTCGTGACATCTGAGCTGAGCGATTTCTGAATTTCTTCAGGGGTGTAGTTGTGGCGGTTGACATCCCGGCCGTTGCCAGTTTCTGCGAATAGAGCCTTGTCGTCCATGCCGTTCAAAAGCCCCACGTAGTAAACCTGGGGCTCACCAGGGAGCAGGAACTGCACAGCACGGGCTAGGACGTAGGCGGTGTCGTCGGCAATGATTGCTGGCAGGGTTGCGTTGATCTGGTGCGGAAGGTCGAACCACTGAGGAACCACCGAAGCTTTCGCGGAGTGACCGCCTGTGTTCTTTGCCGCTACCTCAAAGATATGCGCCATGTCTGCTTGGCTGATAAGCCCGTCTCTGCCACCAATGGGGCCCGCGTCAATAACGCCATAGCCATCGTGGGTGTCAAGCACGTTGAGGCAGTTTGCTGGTCTGAGCTCAAACCACTTGGCAAGAGCATCAACATTCGAGGTGAATAGTGAGTGCAGCAACAGTGGTGCGCTCTGGAAGTCGTAGATGAGATCCACAAGCGGCGCAATCTCCAGCTGCTGGGTGTAGTGAGCGTGCACCTCAACCAGAACCCGCATGCCTCGAGCTCGAATCTTGTCAGTTAGCTCTGCTACGTACTCGAGGGTCTCGGGGGTCATAAATGAATCTGTGCCAGGGGTCTTGATTGCATAACCCACGGCATCCAACCGAACTACTTTTACGCCACCGGACTGCAGCGCATCCAAGACCCTGTCAACGTAGGAATCGCCAGCTGGGTGGCGGACATCGATGTCCACCTGTGATGGCATGAAGCTTGTCCAGACGAGTCTTCTTTTGCCGGCGACGTTGTATGCGGTGAATGGCAGTCCAGGTCTGGGCCTATAAAAACTTGTGATTGTTTCCTCGGTGCCGCCTTCGGGGAATACGGTGTCGAAGGTGAGGAACATTCCGGCGTATTCACTCTTCTCACCTTTTTCCTGCCAGTCCAAAAACTCTGGGCTGAGGTTTGAGGCGTGATTAATGATCAGGTCGGCGGTTAGCTCGTGAGTGGCGGCAATTCTCTGGAGGTCTTCCCAGGTGCCGAGCCTGGGGTCCACGATCGTGTGATCAATTGGATCAAAGCCCGCATCATCGCCATCGTAGGGATGGAAAAACGGCAGCACGTGGACGCCCGAAAAGTCTGCAAGGTCGCTTGAAAGTAGCTTCTCGATGTGCTCAATCGAGCCACCGAGCCTCTCGGCATAGACGAGGATGCTTGCGCCAGCCAAATTCACTACCTACCTGTATGTAATCGTTTACAAAACTAGGCATAACTCTAGTGATTTTGCCTTCTTGTTAGGCGCCTGAGCGGTAATTACATTGAGCATTCGGGAGTGCCACCTGGAAGGCGATGGCGATTCTTGGCAATCCAGTTATAGACGCGCTCTGCCAGGAAGTCAATCCCTGGGATTCTTAGGAGCACTCCGGCAATAGCCCAAACGGTCTTGGAGTCAATGAATAGCTGAGCAATGGCCTCTGCTGCCACGAAATACTTACCGTCACGCACGTAGTAAACAGCTCTTGAGGTGAGCTCTTCGCTAAGTCCCAAGGAGGGAAGATCTAGCTTTTGGTAGGGACGAATAGGAACCCTTTCCTTGATCATCTTCCGGAAGGTGCGAGCTGCTGACGAGCAGAACGCGCAGTCGCCGTCGAAGATAAAGAGCCTTGCATCCATTGTTTACAAGCCTAACTCGGGTGTATCGTGGGGAGGTTGCCCAATTTCAGGGCAGTGGAGGCGTAGTCTGAAGAAGTGAGCCAAGACGGTCGCAAGAAGACCCTGCACCCGACCCAGATAGTGGTCATGGCATTCGGTGCAGCGGTGGTAGCTGGCACCATCTTCCTGCTTTTTCCTTTCTCGACCGCCCCTGGAAACTCCACCGACTTCGTAACAGCGTTATTCACCGCAGTATCCGCGGTCTGCATTACGGGGCTAACCGTTGTTGACACCGGCACTCACTGGTCAGGCTTTGGCCAGGTCGTGATCCTGTTTTTGATTCAACTCGGTGGCCTAGGAATTGTGTCGTTTGCGACGCTCGTGGGGCTTTTGATCTCTGGTCGCATCTCGCTGCGCGATCGCCTCAACACCCTCTCCGAGGCAAAGATCGTCGGCATTGACAATGTTCCGGCCCTACTTCGGACCATCCTGCTCGTTTACTTCGGCTTTGAGGTGGCGCTGGCGATCTACCTGATTGCCAGGCTGCGCATCACCTATGAGGAGTCCATGGGAGATGCCATCTGGAACGGCTTCTTCCACGCAGTCTCGGCCTTTAACAACGGCGGATTCTCGCTGAACTCGGACAGCATGGCCTCTTTCTCCCAGGATCTCTTTGTAGTTGCCCCCGTTGCGGTTGCGGTGGTTGTCGGCGGACTGGGTTTTCCTGTATTGATTGAGCTTCACGAGCGCATCTGGGGGCTGAACAAACAGCAAAATGGGAAGCCAAAGCGCTTTTCACTTCACACTAGGGTGACTCTGGCCGCCACCGTCGTTCTCTTGACCCTGGGTTCGATGTTCATCGGTGTTATGGAGTGGAACAACCCAAAGACTCTGGGCGGCATGAACATTCTGGAGAAGCTGTGGAACGCGGCCTTTATGTCTGCGATGCCTCGCTCTGGTGGATTTAGCAGCGTAGAAGTTGGGGATATGGACCCCGCCACCTGGCTAGGGCTTGATTTCATGATGTTTATCGGTGGAGGTAGTGCCTCGACGGCAGGTGGAATCAAGGTGACTACCATCGCCATCTTGTTCTTCATCATTTACACCGAGGTTCGCGGAGAAACCGCGGTGAATGTCGGTAACCGCAGGTTGCCGAGGTCAATTCAGCGCCAGGCGCTAACTCTGGTTTCCCTCTACGCCATGCTGATCATCTTCAGCACCATGTTCCTCGCAGCTACCACTGACTTCAGCCTCGACGAGTTGCTGTTCGATGTGATTTCGGCGGCTGCAACAGTTGGACTTTCAACCGGGATAACCCCTGATCTTCCAGACTTTGCGAAGCTCTGGCTATCGATACTGATGTTCGTCGGCCGCTTGGGCCCTGTGGTGATCGCGTCCGCGCTTGCCCTCAGGGTCACAAGAAGGCACTATGAATTACCAAAGGAAAGGCCCCTAATTGGCTAAGGAAAAGACAAAGAAGCGGATCATTCACTCCAACGTCATCGTGATTGGTCTTGGTCGGTTCGGCTCATCGCTCGCCAGAGAGCTGATGAAGACGGGCCACGAGGTTCTTGGCGTTGACACCGATGAGCGCATCGTGCAGAACATGTCTCAGGAGCTAACTCAAACCGTAAAGGCCGACACCACCGACGAGACCACTTTGAAGGAGCTTGGCATTACCGAGTTTGACTCCGCGGTGGTAGCAATTGGTGCTGACCTCGAAGCCAGCATCCTGACAACTGCACTGCTACTGCAGCTCGGAGTTCCAAATGTCTGGGCAAAGGCCAACTCCACCTCCCACGGTTTGATTCTTGATCAGCTCGGTTGCCACCACGTCATCTTCCCCGAGTATGAAATGGGTAAGAGGGTGGCTCACATGGTCTCGGGTGAGACCCTGGACTACGTGCCAATCGACAATGACTTCGTCATGGTCAAGAGCGAGGTTCCTGCAAGCTTCGATGGCCAGACTCTTGCCGATCTTAAGATTCGTTCCACCTACGGCGTGACGGTTGTTGCTGTCACCACAGGCGATGGCAATTACACCCCAGCTTTCCCGGAGACAGTTTTGAACGAGGGAAACCAGATCGTTGTTGCCGGCCAAGTAGACCCACTGAACGAATTCTGCAAGCTCGCCTAGTGGTCTCCTCGAGCGCCAGCAGCGTAGAGAGCTATCTCGCTGAGCTGGCGCCTGAGCGCTCAGAAGACGTAGCTAAGCTGCGAGAGCTTTGTCTAAAGCACTTGCCGCCAGGCCTCGAGGAGGCCATGAACTGGGGCATGATCTCTTACCAGGTACCTTTCTCCACAGTGGAGAACACCTACAACAATCAGCCGCTTCTCTATGCCGCCATTGCCTCTCAAAAGCAATACATTTCGCTTTACCTAATGTCGATCTATGCCTTTGACGAGGCAAGGGAAAAGTTTGAAGCGGATTGGAGAGCAAGCGGTAAAAAGCTGAATGTTGGCAAGGCGTGCATCAGGTTCAAAGACCTCGACTCTGCTCCGCTTGATGTCATCCAGAGAGCCCTCGGGCAGGTTACGGTTGAAGAGTATGTTTCGCGTTATCTCGAAGTCCGGGGCAGTGCGAGAAAGATGAGGAAATGAAATCACCATTTTGGCCACTTGCCTTTGGAATCATCGCCACCCTGAGCTACCTGTACCACCCTCAGCTGGAGCTGATGATTGCTCAGGTTGTTGTGGGCATGGGCCTCACAGTTCTCATCATCTGGTCCTCTTCAAAGGTGATCAATGAAAAGTGGTGGATCGGGCGGCTTGCGATGCTCTCGGTGGTTGCTGGACTGATGAATGCAACCGCATTGAATGTCTTCTACAGCCTGCTCGCAGCGCCCGCCGGTGGCAGGTTTGCGCTCGGTGTTGAGAGCGTTGTTGGAGGTCTGGTTCTGACCGCGCTTGGCTACCTATGGTCTGTTCTTAGGCCTAAGGAAGAAAAAGACTCCGGCGGCAACAACTCCAAGCGATAGCCAGAGCACCCAGTAGCCGATTTCGGGCTGCTCCTCATCGATAATCACCTCTCCAGCACAATCCGGGTAGGCAAAGTCCTGGTTTGAGACATAGCCACTGACGTTCACAAGGGAAAACTCAAAGCTGTCCGAGATGGGATGCCCATCCCTGGAAACCACTCGCCAGGAAACCCCGTAGTCTCCCGCCTCGTCGAGATCTAGCGGAAGCACACCATCTCGACCCTGAGTTGGGAGGCAACCTGCGTAAACCACAGCTCCCGATGGCGAGGTCACAACAATCTCGTTGCCCGTTTCTATTTCAAGCAGCTCGTTATTGAAGGTAAGCCTGAGATTGAGAACACCTGCGGCAACGCTCTCGCCCTCAGCAGGCGACTGATCGACGAGTTGGTCGTGAGCCTTCGCTGGTAGCGGAAAGGCCACGAGCAGGGCCATCAGCAAAGCCCAGAGTTTATGCTTCATTGTTGAAAGTCTAGGCAGGTGAGATGAAACACATCTTTATTGGCGTCAGCAGCGGCCTCGCTGCAGGCCTCGTTATCCTGCTAGCACTGTTCAACGGACCCTGGTCCTTAGATGCGAGTCCATCACCTGTAGC
>JAYORB010000013.1:7649-15891 GCA_038123155.1 Aquiluna sp.
TGGAAACCCTGGGTCCTAACTATCGGGTGACAACGAGGGTCTATGTTGATGCGCTGGATCCAAGCATCATTTATCTGGTGGGTGCGGGGGACATAACGCTCTCGAGAACCGGCATAGGCATTGACTCCGTTTATGACAACGCCCCAGACCTTGCCGACCTTTCAAATCAGATTTCCAGTTGGGACAGCGCTCAGACTTTTAGTCAGATTGTCCTAGACAGCACGATTTACGGCTCTGCCGATGGCGAGTATCAGAGTGTTTGGGATCAGCGGGGACTTACCAATGGCTACATGTCTCCCGTTTCTGCGCTGCAGGTGGATGGAGATCGTGACAATCCGCAGGCAAAGGACTCCCCGCGGTCAACTGATCCGGTAACCCGTGCGGGTGAATGGTTCAAGGAGGCCCTGGGGCAGAGTGCGAGTGGGTCCGCGGTAGTCAAGGGCATAACTCCACCGGATGCAGTTGAGATTGCAAGTGTCCGCTCGGCCAGAATGTCGACCTGGATTGATTACATGCTGGTGGTGAGCGACAACTCTTTAGCCGAGGCAATCTCGAGACTGGTCTCTTTGGACGTTGGTTTGAATGGCTCCTTTAGCTCGCTAACGCAGGCTTACCAGCGCGCACTCAGGGACACCGGATTAGATCTGAGTGGGCTCGTCGTAGAGGACGGGTCCGGGCTTTCCAGGTATAACCAGATAGCACCTGCAACTGTGAACCAGCTCCTCCAGCTGATTGATGAGGGCTATGGAGACTTCGAGATCATTCGAGCTGGCATGCCGGTAGCGGGCACACCCGGATCACTCAGCTACAGGTTTGAGGATGCGGTTGGAAACATAGTGGCAAAGACCGGCTGGATTCGTACCGGCTACTCGCTCGCCGGTTACCTGGAGCCGGATAGCGAGAACAAGCTAATTTTCACGGTCTATAACCTCGGCGACGTGCAAATCAAACACCGTGAGGCCATGGATGCGCTGGTTATGGGCTTCTATGACTGCGGAGTGAATCTGGTAAACAGGTAGCTATGGCAAACGCTCTTTTCATTATTGACGTCCAGAACGACTTCTGCGAGGGCGGGGCTCTCGCATGTTCAGGTGGTGCCGCGGTTGCTAGCAAGATCACGAGCTTCGTAAACGACAATCCCAATCGCTACGACTTCGTCATTGCCTCGAGGGACTGGCACACGCCCGGTGAGGAAAACGGTGGTCACTTTCCCCCAGAGGGTCAGGAGCCAGACTTTGTAAATACCTGGCCACTGCATTGCCTTGCAGGAGACGATGGGGCTGATTACCACCCCAACCTCGACAGTTCAATCATCGATATTCACATCAAGAAGGGGCAGGGGGCTCACGGCTACTCAATCTTTGAGGGGATAACCGACCAGGGCGAGGCTCTCACCGACCTCTTGAAGAGGTTAGAGATTGACGAGGTGGATGTCGTGGGCATAGCAACCGACTACTGCGTTAGGGCTTCCTCGCTGGATGCGGTTACGGAGGGGCTTGCAGTGAAGGTGATTACCTCGCTCACCGCAGGGGTGGCTCCTGAAAGCACCGAGGCCGCTATCGACGACATGGCTGATGCCGGAGTCGAGATTTTGGCTACGCCCTAGGCGTCTCTTCTTGCGCCATCACTCGGCGCTACCGAAAACACATTTGGCTCCGCAAAGCCCTTCTTTGCAAAGATTGCCTTGCAGTGCTCTCTGAGTAGCTCCATCTTGCTCTCGTCGATGATTGCGATTGCCGCGCCACCGAATCCACCACCGGTCATTCTTGAGCCAACGGCTCCAACCTCCATTGCAAGCTCCACCGCGGTGTCGAGCTCCACAACTGAAATCTCAAAGTCGTCCCGCATTGAGGCGTGAGACTGCAGCAGCAGTTCTCCAAGCCTTGCCAGATCACCCTTCTTGAGTGCCTCGACGGCATCGAGAACCCTGCGGTTTTCGGTCACCACGTGCTTGCAGCGCCGGAAGGTGACATCGTCAAGCTTCTCCTCCATCGCTGGAAGATCCTGCTCGGTGAGCTCTCTCAGCGAAGAAACCCCCATCTTCTTGGCGCCCTTCTCACAGGCATCACGCCTTGAGCGATAGCCGCCGTCGGAATGGCGGTGAGCAACTCTGGTGTCGATTACCGCAACGGTTAGTCCCTGGCCGGAAAGCCCAAGGTTCACAAGCTCCGTATCCAAGCTTTGGCAGTCAATCATGACCGCGGCATCCTTTTGGGCAAGCATGGAGGCAGTCTGGTCCATGATTCCCGTTGGGGCTCCCACAACCTCATTCTCTGCCTGCTGCCCAATAAGCGCGATTTCCTGCCTAGTCTTTCCGGCACTCCAAATCTCATTTAGTGCAGTTCCCACCGAGCACTCGATGGCCGCAGATGAAGATAACCCAGCCCCCACCGGAACATCAGAGACAATAAATGCGTCGAAGCCCTTCTTGGCACTCTCCCGCATTACCCAGGCGACGCCAAGGGGATAGAGAGCCCAATCAAGGTTCTTAGGCATCTTGTTGGAGATCTCGTATTCGTAGGTCTTGGAGTCAAGCTCTGAGCTAACCCTGCAGAGCATGTCCTTGCGAGGAGACAGGGCTACGAAGGTCCTGCGGTCGATGCCAAATGGGAAGACAAAGCCGTTGTTGTAGTCGGTGTGTTCGCCAATTAGGTTTGCCCTACCGGGAGCGGACCAGACGCCCTCTGGCTGATACCCGAAAGCTTCTAGAAAACCGCTCTTTGCTTTCTCAAGACTCAAGAAATAACCTCGCGCAACCTGTTTGCTGTGTCCTCTGGTGCCAGGTCTCCCACGAAAGCACCCATAGCGCTTTCGGAACCTGCCAGGTACTTCAGCTTATCCTCTGCCCTTCTCGGGGAGGTAATCTGCAGCATCAGCCTGATGCGCTCGCGGTTTTCAATCATCGGCGCCTGGTGCCAGGCGGAGATGTAGGGAGTGGGCCCCGAGTAGAGCTTGTCGAGACCAAAAAGAATTCTCTTGTAGACATCGGCCAGCTCGTCGGCCTCATCTCCACTTAGTTGAGAGAGATCTGAGATGCCTCGTTTTGGCATTAGGTGCAGCTCAACCGGCCAGCGAGCTGCGTATGGGACATATGCGGTGAAACTGTCGCTATCAAGCACCACTCGCTCGCTGCCGTGTTCGAAATCGTGCAGGTCTTTGAAGAAGTCGCCTGAGTAGTCAGCAACGCTGGCAAGAAGCTTCTTTGTGACAGGAGTCACGAAGGGGTAGGCGTAGATCTGGCCGTGTGGGTGGTGCAGGGTTACACCAATCTCTTCGCCTCTATTTTCAAACGGGAAGACTTGAACCACACCATCCAGCTCCTGCAGCTCTGCGGTTCGGTTCATCCAAGCTCCGATTACTGTCCTGATGCGCTCTGTCGGCATTGCACCGAGACTGCCTTCGTGCTCGGGTGAGAACACAACCACCTCGCAGCGGCCAAAAGAATTTGTTGCAAAGCCAAATCTTTGTCCATTGGGCTGATCGATCTGACCAACACCAGGACCAAAGGCAGGCCCCTTGTTTTCGAATACGGCGACATCAAACATGTCGGGCAGCTCACTCAGGTTGTCTTTGGTGGTTGGGCAGAGCGGACAGACGTGGGCCGGAGGTAGGAAGGCCCTGGATTGCCTGTGAGAAGCGACCGTGATCCACTCGCTACTTAGCGGATCAAAGCGAAGCTGGGCGGTTTGGGGACGCTCAGCCTTTTCGCGCTGATCTGCGGAGCGGGTTGGCGGCAGGCTGGAGCCAGCGTCATCGAAAAAGAAGATGTCGCGCCCATCAAAGAGCTTGGCATCGATTCTTGGCTTCAACTCAGGTGCCTAACTACTCGTTCTCACTAACATTGTTGGGTGCGCCAAAGCGACCCTGAAAAGCAACTGAGTATGTCTCGGGCTACCGAGAGTGGTACCAGTATGGCACTTATTTCCAAAACTGGCGCAGCACTTGAAGCTCTAACTCTTGGTGGCAAGCAACTAATTGACCACAATGCGGCTAATAATCCGGGTGAAATCTTCTTTGGCTCGATTCTTGCGCCCTGGCCCAATCGTCTTGCTGGCGGGACTTACGAGCTTGGAGGCAAAGAATTTGTGGCCGGAAAGCTCGATGCAGATTCCAATGCCAACCACGGACTCGTTTTTGATAGAGATTTTGAGCTCATCACTGCCGGGGAGACGGACATTACTCTCGCCTACCAGTTCGGCGGCGATGCCGGGTATCCATTCAGCGTCAGACTAGAGATTCGCTTCGAACTTGGAGACACTTTTCTGCGTGTGTCAGCGGAGGCGACCAACACGGGCGCATCTCCGGCACCTTTTGCTATCGGTTTCCACCCCTACTTCTTGGCTCCTGAGCCCTTTGAGCTCTCGGGAGATTTCACAACCGTCATAGATACGGACTCTCGGATGTTGCCGACGGCAACGAGATCCGTTGGCGGGCTTAGGTTTACTGGCGGCGAGATAGATGCCTGCTATCTGGGATCTAAAGAAGCAACTTTGAAGACCAGCACTCACGAGTTGGTCGTTCAATTAGAGGAGAACCTCGATCACATGATGTTCTACCGCCCAGGCAAGGATCAGGGGGATTCGATGCTGGCTATCGAGCCAATGAGCGCCCCAGCAAACGCCTTTGCCTCAGAAATCCAAGAGCATCTTCTAGAGCCGTCAGAGGCGCGAAGCTACAGCTTCAGAATTAGAACGCGCTAGCTGGAAGCTCTTTCTCGTCCTGCTCAATTGCCGTGATGATGCGTGTTGCAACGTGCTCTGCGGTCATCCCCTCTGGAAACTTCGGAGATTCACCTGCAATTGCTCTGCCAGCGAGCCCTGTCTCTGTGTGTCCAGGGCGAGCTGAGATGACTCGGGTGCCGGATCGGCGCCACTCTCTTGCAACGCCGGTTAGAAAGCCGTCAATGGCGCACTTACTAGCGGAGTAAGCGGCGATTCCCGGAAGCGGGGTCTCTGCCACCACTCCCGTGAGGTTTACGACCACGCTCTCCTCCTTCTTCGCCAGGACAGGCTGCAGGGCCGAGAGAAGTTGCATTGGTCCCGCGGCATTTACTGCCATGAGCCGCGAAATAGTCTCACTCTCCAGCGAGGCAGCTTCACCGAAGGCAACAAGTCCTGAGGCGTTGATGACCCCATCGAGCTCCGCAGATGCGACTAGGTAATCCGTGAGGGTCTTGACGCTATCGGGGCTTTCGTAGTCGAGTAGCAGCCTGATTTCCACCTTGCCCGGAATGTTTCCAGCTGTCTCATTGACTCTGGCTGTGCCGAGAACCGTGGCACCTTTGTCTTGCAGCTGCCGGGTTATCTCAGCACCAAGGACTCCAGATGCGCCAACGACCAAAAACTTCTTACCTGTTAGATCCATTGCGCTAACAACCCACGCAGCACCTTGGTTATTTCGCGATTACAATATCGGCTTAGCCCCAGGAGATCTTTTGAAAACTCGTTTTGCCCTGCTCGTAGCGGGACTAGTTGCGCTCAGCGGTTGTTCCAGCACCACAGACTTTGCTGGCGATGGAAGCTGCGACGGGGTTGCAGTCGTGGTTAATTTCTCCGGACAGGCTGAGAACATCGAGCGTTGCGTCGTTATTGGTGGAAACAGCGAGACTGCAAAGAACGTCCTTGCCGCTGCTGGCGTGAGCGTGGAGGGCACCAAAGCCTTTGGCGATGCGGTTGTGTGCAGGGTGAACAATGTGCCATCGTCCGACGAAGAGCTTCTAGTTGAAGGCGAAGAGCCTTATCTCGAGACCTGCGAGGACATGCCAGCCGCATTTGCCTACTGGGGCCTCTGGGTCAAAGAGTCTGCACAGGCTGAGTGGGGCTATGCAATGGAGGGCGTATCCTCTCTGCAGCTCACAAAGGGGCAGTCAGTTGGGCTGGCGTTTTCCCTCGGCGGTGAGGCGCCAACACCCTAGTGACTTCGGCTAAGGGGCGAGTAAAGCTTGCGGCACTTCTGGCTGCCGGCTTCCTGGCCCTTCGGCTCGTCTATGCCTTTGTCTTTTCCGGACTCTCCGGTGATCAAGTGCTGCTCTCCCTCCCAGAGCTTCAGCTTGCTGGTCCCTTCAGGCACATGACTCTTTTTGGAGATGTCAGCGCAGAGGGAATCCTTAGAAATATCGAGCTCGCACTTCCATTCGCCCTGTCGATTATTGCGTTTGGGTTGCTGGCTACCTTTGTTACCCCTGAGCGGGTGAGGCTTGCAGCCAGGAGATTCAGGCCGCTTCGCAACCTGCTAACTGCCTTGGCGATTGCGCTGGCTGCGATTCCAGGAGTCATCTCAGCAGCAAAAGAAGCCAACTGGGCAAGAAAGCTCAGGGGAGAAACACGGCTTTCGGTTTTGGTGCCGATCTTAGAGCGCATGGTGCAGCGTGCAACTGCGCTGGGACTCGAGCTTGCTAAGTCGGTGCCGGTAGAAGCAGAGAACAGAACCTTGGTGGTTAGCGGCTTCAAAGTCTCTACGCTAGGCCCCATTTCCGCGGAGTTTGCCCCTGGGGAGATAGCGGTTCTGTCGGGCCCAACGGGATCGGGAAAGTCCACGTTTTTGCAGGCAATCGCGGGTGAGCTTGCTGAACACCAGGGCAGGTCATACGAGGGCAGCATCTTTCTGGGTGAAGACCCCCTGGATTCGCTTGCAGCATCGAGGTTCGTAGCTTTGGTTCCTCAGCTTCCGCAGCAGAGTTTTATAGCCGGCACCGTGAGAGAGGAGCTGGGTGCTGAGGCGATAGCTGCCGACCTGATGGGTGTTGCAAAGCTTGCCTCCAAAGCCACACACCTTCTCTCTCATGGAGAGGCCTACCGAGTTGCAGTTGCCCGGGCAGTGCTCAGGAAGCCGTCGGTGCTCCTGGTTGATGAACCGACAGCAGCCTTAGATTCAGCTGGTTTGGGTCAGCTAGCACGGCTTGTCAGCAAACTCTCGAGCGAGGGGACAACTGTGCTAATTGCAGATCACAGACCTGAGCTAATTGAGCTTCCTAATGCCAAGGCTCTTGAGATATTTGAGGGCAAGTTCACCAACCCTCACTCCAGAGAATCTAAGCCCCCCGCCCTTCGCAAGGTTGTTGTTGGGAGCGAGCTGGTAGCTCGGATAAAGATCGCGAGCGTGGGTGAGGAAGTGCTCATCCGAGATGTAGATCTCGGCTTGCGTCAGGCTGAGTGCCTGGCAATCACCGGAGCAAACGGAACAGGCAAGTCAACCCTGCTTAGGCAACTTGCAGAGCCTGCTGAGGGAGAGCTGGCTATTCACGGTGTGGAGCTGATTGGTTCCGATCCTAGAAAAGTCGCGCTGGTGCCAGATCGCCCCTCCCAGTTTTTTGTTTGCGATTCGCTTGCCAGCGAGCTTGCTAGAGCGGACAAGAATCCAGGAGCTTCGCCTGGGCTAACCGCAATCACCCTGGAGAGCATTCTTGGAAAGCTGCCAGAACTAGACACTCACCCACTGGATCTCTCGGTTGGAACCCAGTTGGCTTTGAGCGTTGCCATGCAGCTTTCTCACAAACCCCAGCTGCTACTGCTAGACGAGCCCGTTCAGGGTCTTGACCCGCAGTCTAGGGAGCTAATGGCGGAGACAATTCGCTGCGTCCAGGAGACGGGGTGTGCGGTAATTATTGCCACCCACGACTTAGGTTTCGCTCGCAGGCTCACTGGTCGAGTGCTTGAAATTGCCAACAAGGAACTTCAGGAAGCCAGGGAGGTTCTCGCATGAGCACGCTTCGGTCCCTGATGCTCGCTGGTTTGTCACTGGCGGCGCTCGCCGTTTTCCTCTGGCCACTCTGGTTTGATGCTTCTGGCATTGAGCAGTCTTTGGCAGGAACGCTGGCGATTGTTGCGGCAATTGTCATTGTCGCTGCCACGCTTGTGGTTTTCGACGGCCAACTAGTTGGCCCAAAGCAGCTTGCGATGCTGGGTCTTTTGGCAGCGCTCGGTGCTGCCTTGCGAGTTGCAACCGGCGGCACCGGCGGCTTTGAGCTTGTGTTTTTGGTGGTGATAGTTGGAGGAGCTGCCCTGGGCCCACGCTTTGGATTCTTGCTTGGCGCTATGACGATCCTGGTGTCATCGATCTTCTTTGGAGGCTTTGGTCCGTGGACCGCATTCCAAATCTTCGCTACGGCGTGGGTAGGCGCTGGGGCCGGTCTTGTTGGGCGCACCCTCGGCAAATGGCGAATACCTGCTCTCGCCGCCTATGGAGTAATGGCCAGCTACGCATTTGGTCTAATCATGAATCTCTGGTTCTGGCCATTTGCCGT
>JAYORB010000013.1:15991-20441 GCA_038123155.1 Aquiluna sp.
GGGTGTAGCTGCAGCTCTTCGCTGAGTTCAATGCCGAGCCGCTCTGGTTTTAGAAGCTCCACAACTTTCTTTCGATCTTCCATTTCTGGGCAAGCGGGGTAGCCAAGCGAGAATCTAGCCCCGCGGTACTTGAGGTCAAAGAAGTCGCCGATTTCCTTGGGGTCCTCGCCATCGAACCCGAGTTCTGCGCGGATGCGGGTGTGCCAATACTCTGCAAGGGCCTCAGTTAGCTGCATGGCTAGGCCATTGAGCTCCATGTATTCGCGGTAGGCATTCTCCGCAAAGAGCTTTTGGGTGAAGGTGTCGACAGTCGAACCAACAGTTACCAATTGGATAGGCAGCACGTCGACCTGACTAGAGTCTTGGCTCTTCACAAAGTCAGCTAGGCAGAGGTGACGGTCCCTGCGCTGGCGCGGGAAGCTAAAGCGAAGTCGCTCTTCTCCCAACTCACCGGCTCCACCATCTGGGGCAAGTAGACCCTTGTGTCCCAGCTTGCCTGCTGGGTCATCACCGTGGCCAAGGACTATTACCTCGTTGCCGGCTGAGACCACTGGGAAGTAGCCATAGGCGACCTTCGCATCAAACATGCCCTCAGCAAGAATCCTGTCCAGCCAGTAGCGAAGCCTTGGCCTTCCCTCGGTTTCAACCAATTCTTCGTAGCCAGGACCATCATTTCTTGAGGGCTTGAGTCCCCACTGGCCCATAAATGTTGCTCGCTCGTCTAGGAAGTCCGAATAGTCGGCAAGTTTGATGCCCTTGACGAGCCTCGTGCCCCAGAAGGGGGGAGTAGGTACCTTGTTATCCGAGGCGACATCAGAGCGCTCTGGAAGGTCAGCCTCCTCCGTGAGGGTTAGCTGCGCCTTTGCGTGAATACGCTTTTTGAGTGGCGGTAGTCCGACGCTTTCCGGATCGGCACCTCTGGCAATTTTCACCAGCGGTCCCATGAGATCTAACCCCTCGAAGGCATCCTTGGCGTAGCGGACGACACCCTCAAACTGGCCAGCCAGATCATCCTCAACAAATGCTCGAGTGAGAGCGGCACCCCCGAGTATTACCGGCCACTTGGTACCAAAGCCTCTGGATGCAAGCTCCTCGAGGTTTTCTTTCATCACAAGTGTGGACTTCACCAGCAGACCGCTCATGCCGATGACGTCGGCGTTGTGCTCCTCGGCGGCGGCAATTATGTCGTTTATCGGCTGCTTGATGCCGATATTGATGACGTTGTAGCCGTTGTTGGTCAGAATGATGTCAACAAGGTTTTTCCCAATGTCGTGGACATCGCCTCGAACGGTTGCGAGAACGATGGTCCCCTTGCCGCCCTCGTTGGTCTTTTCCATGTGTGGCTCAAGTAGTGCGACTGCACTCTTCATTACCTCGGCGGACTGCAACACGAATGGAAGCTGCATCTCTCCCTTGCCAAAGCGCTCACCCACTACCTTCATGCCCTCAAGCAGGTGGTCATTGATAATGTCCAGTGGCTTGTAGCCATCGGCTCTTGCCTGGTCAAGGTCTGCCTCGAGCCCCTTAGCCTCGCCGTCAATAATCCTGCGCTCTAGGCGCTCAGTGATACTGAGCGCGGCTAGTTCCGCGGCCCGCGCATCCTTCAGCGCTGAGCTGTTGACCCCGGCAAACAGCTCGAGCATTGCCTGTAGCGGGTCGTAGGTGAGGTTGCCGTCTTTGTCATATTCACGGCGGTCATAAATCAGGTCTAATGCGACCTTCTTTTGGTCTTCAGGGATCGATGCCAGGGGCGTTATCTTTGCCGCATCGATAATTGCAGTGTCGAGGCCAGCCTCATAGGCCTCATGCAGGAAAACCGAGTTCAATACCGACCTTGAGACCGGGTTCAGACCAAAGGACACGTTGGAGACGCCAAGGGTTGTGTGAACGCCGGGGTAAAGCCTGTTCACCTCGCGAATTGCCTCGATTGTTTCGATGGCATCCCTTCTGGTTTCCTCCTGGCCAGTTGCGATGGGGAATGTGAGGCAGTCCATGATTATGTCGCTAACTCGCATTCCCCAGTCATCAACGAGAGTGTCGATGAGCCTTGAGGCGATTCGAACTTTGTCCTCTTTGGTTCTCGCCTGACCCTGCTCGTCAATGGTGAGGGCTATGACTGCGGCTCCGTGCTCCTTCACCAGCGGCATAGCTTTCTGGAATCGCGAATTGGGACCATCGCCGTCTTCAAAGTTCACAGAGTTGATTACTGGCCTGCCCCCAATGAGCTCCAGGCCAGCCTTCATAACTTCAGGCTCTGTCGAGTCGATAACCAGCGGCAGGGTCGAGGCAGAGGCAAAGCGGGAAACAATCTCCTGCATGTCCCTGACGCCATCGCGGCCAACATAGTCAACGCTGACATCTAGGAGGTGGGCACCGTCTCTAACCTGTCGCTTGGCTATTTCAACGCAGTCGTCCCAGCGCTCCTCAAGCATTGCCTCGCGGAAGGCCTTTGAGCCGTTGGCATTGGTTCTCTCACCAATTGCTAGATAGGTGTTGTCCTGATCCAGCGGAACGTGTTGATACAGAGAAGCCACTCCGGGCTCGATCTCAATCTTCCGCTCTAGGGTCTTTACCCCGCCTACCCTCTCTACCACTGCCTTGAGGTGTTCTGGGGTAGTTCCGCAGCAGCCACCTACGAGCGAGAGCCCAAACTCCTTGATGAACTGCTCGTGAGCGGTTGCAAGTTCGCTGGGGGTGAGGGGATACACGGCACCATCACCCTGCAAGATTGGTAGCCCAGCATTTGGCATGACCATCACAGGAATTTGTGAGTGCTGGCTTAGCTGCCTGAGGTGCTCACTCATCTCGGCTGGACCGGTGGCGCAGTTGAGACCAATCATGTCGATACCGAGGGGCTCAAGGGCCGTTAGCGCGGCACCGATCTCACTTCCCATAAGCATCGTGCCGGTTGTTTCGACGGTTACCTCAACAAAGATTGGCAGCCTGATTCCAGTCTCAACGATGGCCTGCTTGCAACCGTTGATGGCGGCCTTGGTTTGGAGCAGGTCCTGACTGGTCTCAACCATGAAGGCATCACTGCCGCCAGCAATCAGTCCCTTTGCCTGGCGGGCAAAAGTTTCCTTCAAAAAGTCGTAGGTTGTATGGCCGAGGGAGGGGAGCTTGGTTCCTGGTCCCATAGAGCCCAGAACCCAGCGATCCCTGGAGTCTTGTGCGGTGAACTGATCGGCAGATTGCCTTGCAAGTCTGGCTCCCACCTCCGCAAGCTCTTCAATTCGCTCATCAATCCCGTAATCGGAGAGGTTTGACCAGTTGGCACCAAACGTGTTGGTCTCCACGCAGTCAATGCCGGTTTCGAAGTAGGCATTATGTACGTCAAGGACAATGTCTGGTCGAGTGACATTCAGTATCTCGTTACAGCCCTCATGCCCCTCAAAGTCATCAAGAGAGGGCTTTCGGTCCTGGAGCATCGTGCCCATGGCGCCGTCAGCTACAACCACTCTCGATCCGAGCGCATCAAGTAGCGAACCTGCCCTTGGGGTCAGCTCGACCTTCTTGAATTCGTGCAGCAACAACTTAGCTCCATGTTCTGGGGGAATTCGCAGGCCTGCGCTTTAGATAGCTTAACTTAGGGAATCTCCGCCCTGCAAAAACCTTAGGTTTTGTTTAGACACGGGAAGAAGTGTTCGACCATGCAGTTGATAGGAATCTGGGCAGTCGTGGCTGCAACGCTTGGGCCCATTCAGAACATCACCGGGTGGACGCTGTCGGCACTTTTGTGGCCGGGATATGACCCAATCAGGCAGACCATCTCGGATCTAGCGGCAGATGATTCTCCGGTGAAGTGGGTTCAGACCAGTTTCTTTATTTTTGGTTCAACCCTGACTTTGATCGGAGCTTGGAGCGCCAGGTCATTCTCAATGCCCGGGCGTATAACGCTCATGCTGGCTGGGCTTAGTTCCTACGGGGTCGCTATCTTTGCGGTGCCAGATCAGAGGTCCAATTCACCCGAACACCTTTTCTTTGCAACCTCTGCCTTCGTTCTGTTCTCCGCCTGGCCTCTACTCGCAATGCGTTTTGATAAGCGTTATCACTGGGCTATCAGGCCACCTGGTGCAATCACGGCAACTGCAGTAATGACAATTGCAACGCTCGTCTTCCTGCTCACCTGGCTAGACCCCGACAGGACCTATACCGGTCTTGCCCAGCGGACCATTGTGGTGATGCAGGTGGTTTGGCTCACCTTTGCAATTTGGGCACAGTGGCTTCACCAACGTCGGCCGCAAGAAGCCATAGATACATGAGGCTACAGATAGATACTGAGCCTAGATTCAACCAGCTTCTCAAACGAGCTCACCTTGCCACCGGCTGCCCTTAGCTCTTCATAATCCAGGAACATAGAAATCGAGCCATCTTGGTATTCGAGAAGCACGCAGGGCTCTCTGCCTTTTGATGCCGCAAGCTCGGCCTCGGACCGCTCGTTCATGTGGAC
>JAYORB010000014.1:0-20141 GCA_038123155.1 Aquiluna sp.
GCTCCCCGGCCTGGACTCGAACCAGGAACCCTTCGGTTAACAGCCGAATGCTCTGCCAATTGAGCTACCGAGGAATAAGCCCCAAGGGGCCTTAGAAACTGTAGCAGAAAACGCACCTAGCGCATAAGTGCGCGGCGCTCTGCCTCAAGGCTTATCAGCTGCCTTTGAATTTGGTCTATCTGCTCGGTGTTAGAAGACCCTTCCAGCCTCTTGAGCGCTGCCAACAGGTCAGTCTTCTCTCGCGTGAGAGTCTGCAGCATTGCCGCATTTACAATCCCCGATGCATAGCGCTCCAGATCACCCTCGCTGGTTACGGGAAGTGGAGCTAGAGCGAGCCTCCTCACTAAGGGCAACAACTCCTCCGAAACAGAATTTGCAAGTTCATTGGCAAAGTTCGGACTCCCAAGGCTTTCGGGGTTGCGCAGAATAATGTCAACAAGCTCTCGATGCTCTGACTCATTGAATCCTGCCGCCTGCATGCGTCTAAGCTGCTCAACCGAGAATGCTGAGGGCCGCTGCACCAGAACTTGAAGAATCTGTTCCTCGTGTTTGCGCTGAGGTGAGTTTTCCTGCTTCGCAGGTTCACTCGTGCGCATTGGCTCAACCCGCTCCCGCACACCTGCCTGTTTGTTTCCATTCACGAGAGCCGAGACATCCGACACCTCGAGGGATACCCAATCAGCCAGCTGACGCGTGTAGCCACCACGTAGCGCTGGGTCAACGATGTCTGCCACAACAGGCGCTGCGGCTCTTGCCGCTGCCACCCTCGAATCCAGGTCCGTCAAGGGGAATTGACTGATCCGATGACGAATCACAAACTCGAACAGAGGTTTCTTGCCCTCGAGCATCTCTGTAATGGCGCTGTCCCCGCGTTCCTTTCTCAGGTCTGCAGGGTCGAGACCTTCCGGACCTGCGGCAACAAAGGTGAGCGCATTGAATTTGCTGCTATCTCCATAGACCCTGAGTGCAGCCTTTTGTCCCGCAGCGTCGGGATCAAAGGTGAAAATCACACTCGCTGGGTCGCTGGACTGGCCGAGGAGTCTATTGATTACTCGGATGTGGTCTTCCCCAAATGCCGTGCCGCAGGTGGCGACGGCAGTTTGGTGTCCGGCAAGATGGCATGCCATTACGTCTGTGTAGCCCTCAACCACAATCACTTCACGCCTTTTGACAATTTCCTTGCGTGCGAGATCTAGCCCATAGAGCACGCCAGACTTGTGATAAACGGGAGTCTCGGGGGTGTTTAGATACTTCGGCCCCTCATCGTCGTCATAAAGCTTTCGGGCGCCAAAGCCAAGAACCTGCTCATTCGCGTCCTTGATTGGCCACAGCACTCTTCCTCGGAACCGGTCGTAACCGCCTTTGTCGCTGGGCATTGCCAGACCTACGGTGACGAGGTCCTCTATTTTGTAGCCCTTGCCAGTTAGATGATCCATGAGATTGCGCCAGCCTTTGGGGGCGTAGCCGATGCCAAAAGTCTTGGCGCTAGCCGCGTCAAAACCTCTGGAGAGTAGGAACTCCCTTGCTTTCACGGCCTCTTCGGAGCTGAGTTGGGTTTGATAGAAAGCAGCAGCCAACTTGTTGAGCTCGAGAAGCTTTGAACGGTTCGAGGTCTCGGGCGCCCCTTCCTCGTAGGTGAGCTGGTAACCCACCTTTTGGGCAAGTCTTTCAACTGCATCTGTGAAGCTGATGCTCTCGATCTCCTGCAGGAACTTGTAGACATCTCCCCCAACCCCGCAGCCAAAGCAGTGATAGAAGGCAGGGTTTGCCCTGACATTGAAACTTGGTGTCTTCTCGCCATGAAAAGGGCAAAGCCCCTTGAAGCTTCCAGAGCTTGCCGGCTTCAGAGATACATAACCCCCGATTATCTCGACAATGTCGGCCCGTTCTTTCAGCTCTTCAATGTCAGAGGACTTAACGCGGGAGGCCATAGTTGAATCTTACGAGCGCAAACTCTCATGCATCGCAACTGCGATCGGGTCGGTCAAGGAAGCTACCTGATCCACAATGACCCGCTTGCGCTGCTCATCACTATTTGCATTTCTCCACGCCTCGGCAGAAACGGAGTCAAGATGATTGCCGTCCGAGACTAAAAGCGTCTCTGCGAGCTCAATCAAAAGGGTCCTCTGATCTTCGTAATAGCCTTGTCTATCGTCGCTTGTCATGACCTGGGAAGCAACGATGCCCTTGAGGACTGCTATTTCGCTCCTAACCTTGGAGGGGATTATTACTCCTGCACGATATCTGGTCAAAGAGGACCTGGACGCATTTTCAAGAATGGATTCGCAGGTTCTAGACACAAACGAACCAATTAGGTCACTGGTTAGGTTTTTCAGCTGCGCCAGAGCACGTGGGCTTCCATCAAATTCTCTGAGCCAGTAGCTCGATTGCTGGAGAAGCGCAAAGGCCTCTTCCAGCTGAACCTTGGCCAACATGCCGCCAGACCACTTCCCCACCTCTTCAATCAGCGCCTCGGCCGATGCTGGGTCGGAGATTACTGAGGGGTCAATGAAGCCTTCAACGATGGCATCCTCAAAGTCGTGGACGGAGTAGGCGACATCGTCTGCAAAGTCCATGATCTGTGCTTCCACGCACTTTGCGCCATCGGGTGCATCGCGTCGCATCCACTCAAAGACTTCAAGGTCGTCTGAGTAGACACCAAACTTGATTTGGTTTCCATACTCTGCTGCCTGGCGCAACTGCCATGGATACTTCGTGGCTGCATCCAAAGAGGCTCGGGTCAAATTCAGACCCCTAGAGACCCCGTTATCGTCGTAGATCTTGGTCTCCAGACGCGTGAGGATACGAAAAGTTTGAGCATTGCCCTCAAAGCCACCGACATCTGCCGCCCACAGGTTCAAAGCCGCCTCGCCGTTGTGACCAAATGGGGGATGGCCAAGATCATGCGCGAGGCAGGCCATGTCGACCAGGTCTGGATCTACGCCCAAGGCATTTGCAAGCTCCCTGCCGACTTGAGCAACCTCAAGAGAATGAGTTAGCCGAGTCCTGGCAAAATCTCCCGAGGAGGGCGAGAGGACCTGAGTCTTTGAGCTGAGTTTGCGGAAAGCTGCGGAATGCAGAACTCGCGCTCTATCGCGCGCAAATTCGCCCCTCCGTACCATCGAGGATTTCGGTTGCGGCACATAGCGCTCCCGGTCGAAATCGCTGTAGCCGGACTCTATTGCTTGGCTCATCATCCCCCCGACACCGACAACTCTGCGAGCTCAAGCTGGGAGCGGTGGGCTTCGCTCAATTCCTGAGAGTCAAGCCAGTTTTCTGGCAGGGAGCAGCTCTTCACGCCCCCGAGCCTACCCCTGGGACCCTCAGCCTCTTCACCCGGGTATGGGCAGCCTCTGTCTAGTTCGCCCAAAAGTTCTGCGATCTCTTTTAGTGAACTTGCCATAGCCAGTTTTGCCCTGAGCTCCCCACCAACCGGGTAACCCTTGAAGTACCAAGCGACATGTTTCCGAATGTCCCTACATGCCCGATTCTCTTCCTCAAAGAACTCAGTCAGTAGCTCTGCGTGGCGGTAAAAGGCATCCGCCACCTCACCTAAGGTCGGCATCGCACTCTGAGTTGGTGCGCTGGCCCCCTCTAGGTAGGCGCTAATAGAGCGCTGCAGGTCTCCAAATAACCAGGGGCGACCAAGACAGCCTCTACCGACTACGACCCCATCAACTCCAGTTTGACGCATCATTTCAACTGCGTCCTCGCCACTCCAGATGTCGCCGTTACCTAACACCTGGCAATCGGGAAGTGCTTCACGAAGTTCAGCGATCGCGGACCAGTCAGCCTGACCCGAGTAGTACTGCTCGGCAGTTCGTCCATGGAGTGCGACGGCAGCCACTCCAGCATCTCTTGCTGCCTTGCCAGCGTCAATGAATGTCAAGTGAGAATCGTCAATGCCCTTGCGCATCTTTACAGTGACAGGAACCTCCCCGGCGGCCGATACGGCCGCAGAAACAATTGCAGAGAACAGCTCCTTCTTCCAAGGCAGAGCGGCTCCTCCGCCTTTGCGGGTCACCTTAGGCACTGGGCAGCCAAAGTTCAGGTCGATATGGTCAGCTCGATCCTCATCAACAAGCATCTTGACTGCACTCGAAATCGTCTTTGGATCGACACCGTAGAGCTGGATAGAGCGGATCTCTTCGGAGGGATGGTGCTGGATTAGTCGCATGGACTCCGGGGTTCGCTCAACCAAGGCACGAGAAGTAATCATCTCCGACACGAAGAGCCCGCCGCCGTGTTCGCGACAAAGTCTTCTAAAAGCGGTGTTTGTTATTCCTGCCATTGGTGCCAAAACAACGGGCACCTCAATGGTGTGCTTTCCGTACTTGAGGGCCAAATTAGCCTTGCAGCCTCTCGAAGAGGTAGCCAGAAACCTTATCGAGTGGAATGCGCTCCTGGGCCATGCTGTCGCGCTCGCGAATAGTTACCGCTTTGTCTTCCAGGGAGTCAAAATCAACCGTGATGCAGAAAGGGGTGCCTATCTCGTCCTGACGGCGATAACGCCTTCCAATAGCCCCCGAATCGTCATAGTCGACGTTCCAGTTCTTCCTGAGAGTAGCGGCAAGCTCCTTGGCTATCGGGTTTAGCTCGTCATTTCTGCTGAGTGGCAGAACAGCCGCCTTGACAGGAGCCAGACGGTAGTCAAGTCGGAGCACTGTTCGCTTATCCACCCCTCCCTTTGAGTTGGGAGCCTCGTCCTCGGCGTAGGCGTCAACCAAAAATGCCATTAGTGACCTAGTGAGGCCTGCTGCCGGCTCAATTACGTAAGGAGTCCAACGCTTCTCCTCAACCGGATCGAAGAAGCTCAGGTCAACACCTGAGTGCTCGGAGTGGGTTCTGAGGTCGTAGTCAGTGCGATTTGCCACACCCTCAAGTTCGCCAAACTCTCCACCCTGGAAGCCAAAGCGGTATTCGATGTCTACGGTGCGCTTTGAGTAGTGCGACAGCTTCTCTTTCGGGTGCTCAAAAAGACGCAGGTTCTCAGGATCTATACCGAGATTCACGTACCAGTTGTAGCGCTCCTGGATCCAGTACTCATGCCACGTCTCGTCCTCTCCGGGCTTGACGAAGAACTCCATCTCCATTTGCTCGAATTCGCGCGTGCGGAAGATGAAATTACCGGGGGTGATTTCGTTTCTAAAGCTTTTACCCATCTGGCCTATACCAAAAGGAGGCTTAATCCGTGCCGAGTTGAGAACGTTGTTGAAATTGACGAAGATGCCCTGTGCGGTTTCAGGTCTGAGGTAGTGAAGGCCAGACTCGTCCTCGACTGGACCAAGGGAGGTCTTGAGGAGACCATTGAAATTCTTGGGTTCTGTCCAGGTCTCTTTACCCCCACAGTTGGGGCAAGAAATCTCGCTAAGCGAGCTGGGTGCGCGACCCTTTTTTTCTTCGAAGGCCTCTTCTAAATGGTCAGCCCTAAAACGCTTGTGGCAGCTTGTGCACTCAATTAGTGGGTCAACAAATGCCTCAACATGGCCCGATGCCTCCCAGACCTTCTTTGGCAGGATGATCGAGCTATCGAGGCCAACAACATCATCACGCGAGGAGACCATCGAGTGCCACCACTGGCGCTTGATGTTCTCTTTCAGCTCCACCCCAAGTGGCCCATAGTCCCAGGCCGAGCGTGAACCGCCGTAAATCTCTCCCGCCTGGAACACAAAGCCCCTGCGCTTCGCTAGCGAGATTACTGAGTCAAGTTTTTGGGATGCCATTTGTCTCCACAGGCCGTATACGGTGAAGCCCTAGTTTAGCGGGCTGTCGACAGCTCCCCCGAAGCGTCGCTGACGCCCGGAGTAATCAGAGATGGCTCTCCAAAGGGTTTCGCGCGTGAAATCTGGCCACAATTCGTCCATGAACACGTACTCCGCGTAGCTTGCTTGCCAAAGCAGGAAATTGCTAGTCCGGATCTCCCCGCTGGAGCGTATAAACAGGTCCACATCCGGGATGCCTGGAAGATAAAGCTCCCTCTCAAACTTCGCCTGTGTCACCCTAAACGGGCTTTTTGCTGCAGCTGCCCTATCGACAAGTGCTTGCGCAGCATCCAAAATCTCCTGGCGCCCACCGTAGTTGACAGCCATCGTCAGGGTCATTCCCTTGTTTTTAGCTGTCAATCGCTCGGCTTCCTCGAGCTCACGGATTACCGAAGGCCAAAGCTTTGGGCTTCTGCCTGACCATTTGATCCTGACACCCCAGTCCATAAGGAGATCTCTGCGTCTTCGCAGTACTTCCTTGTTGTAGCCCAACAGGAAGCGCACCTCCTCGGGCGAGCGCTTCCAGTTCTCAGTTGAAAACGCATAGGCCGTGAGGTTTGAAACCCCTGCCTCAATTGCTCCTGCGATAACCTCAAGCAAAGCTGCTTCCCCGGCTCGATGCCCCTCGGTCCGGGTGAGACCGCGCTTGTTGGCCCAGCGTCCATTGCCGTCCATAACAACGGCAATGTGATTGGGTACGCTCTCAAACTCTGGGGCCTTGCGCTCTGGATCAAACAGAATCATGCTCGCTCCACAAAGCTCAGGGACCTCAATCCGCGCTCGAGTTGCCATTGCATGTAGCCGGCAACCACCGAACTGACTGCTTGCTTAGTTTTCACAGTCTGCTGACTGACCTTGTCCCACTCACCGGCCATCAGGGCTTGCATGTGGGCAAGGCCTTCTCCTCCAATTTTGACCGAGCCCGCAGCAATGCACTGGGAACAGGTGACGGAACCAGTATGCATTGAGAAACTGCTTGGCTCGCTTCCACACTGAGAGCAGCTATCTAGGAGCGGGACCCACCCGGAGAGCGCCAGTGCCCTAAGCAGATAAGAATCCAACACCTGCGAGGGCTCGACTTCGCCTTTGGCTAGAGTTCGCAGAGCTCCCACTACGAGGAGGTAGTGCCTGTCATTTGAAAGCTCTCGGGTGAGCTTCTCCGCGGCCTCAACAATCGTGGAGGCAACCGTGTAGCGAGAGTAGTCATTGACTATGTCCGCACCATAGTTTGCAATCTGCTCAGCCTGCGAGACGGTGTCTAGATTCTTACCCTCATAGAGCTGCAAGTCACACGCCATGAACGGCTCAAGCCTTGCCCCAAACCTGCTGCTCGTCTTTCTTACTCCCTTTGCCACGGCTCGCACCTGGCCGTGATTTCGGGTAAGGAGCGTGAGAATGCGGTCCACCTCACCCAGCTTGTGGGTTCTCAGGACAATGGCTTCGTCACGGTAGTGGGGCACCTGCCAAGTATTTCAGCAGAACCGGCAATTAGCTCGTAACGGCAAGCCTCAGGGCTCGGTTTACACCGCTAATCAAGGCCTTCAGCGAAGCGACGGCGATGTCTCCATCGATACCTACTCCCCAGAGAGTCTTACCCTCGACGTCCATTTCGATATATGCTGCGGCGTTCGCGTCGCCACCAGAGCTCATCGTGTGCTCGACGTAGTCAAGAACCCGAACACCGACGCCCTGCTGGCTCAAAATGTCCGTGAAGGCGGAGATTGGCCCATTACCGGTGCCATTTGCGGCAAGCTCGCCCTCGCTATCGCGCAACACGACCTCGAGATTCACTACCCCATCCATTTCGCTCTCTGAGCGCATTCTCTTGAGCTCAAAGCGTCCCCACTTGAGCTCATCGACAGATGCTGGAAGATACTCGTCCTGGAAGATTTCCCAGAGTCTCGCACTTGACACCTCACCACCGAGTGAGTCGGTGTGGCCTTGTACCACACGAGAAAACTCAATCTGGAGCATCCTCGGAAGATCGAGCGAGTGATCCGTCTTCATGAGGTAGGCAACCCCACCCTTACCGGACTGGGAATTAACCCTGATCACAGCCTCATAGCTTCGTCCAACGTCCTTGGGGTCAATTGGAAGGTAGGGAACCGCCCAGGTGTGGTCGTCCACCTCATTTCCGGCCTTCTTTGCATCGCGCTCAAGGTGTTCGAAACCCTTCTTGATTGCATCTTGGTGGCTCCCAGAGAAGGCTGTGTAGACAAGGTCCCCACCGTAGGGTGAGCGCTCTGGAACAGGAAGTTGATTGCAGTACTCCACGGTCCGTTTGATTTCGTCAATGTCACTGAAATCGATCATCGGGTCAATGCCCTGGGAGAAGAGATTCAGGCCCAAGGTCACCAGGTCAACATTCCCGGTTCTCTCGCCATTGCCGAATAAGCAACCCTCTATTCGATCAGCGCCCGCCATGTAGCCGAGTTCCGCGGCCGCGACAGCTGTGCCCCGGTCATTGTGCGGGTGGAGAGAGAGGATTATCGAGTCTCTCGGGGCGAGATGCCTGGACATCCACTCAATCGAATCTGCGTAGACATTTGGAGTAATCATCTCGACGGTCGCTGGAAGGTTGAGGATCATTTTGCGCTCTGGAGTGGGCGCAATGATTTCTGCTACCGCATTGCAAACCTCAACTGCGAACTCAAGCTCGGTGCCGGTGTACGACTCTGGGGAGTACTCGTAGTAAACCTGAGTTTCGGGAATTGTTGCTTCTAGCTCGAGGCACTTCTTTGCGGCATCGGTGGCTATTTTCTTGATGCCGTCCTTGTCCTGACCGAAGACCACTCGGCGTTGCAACACAGAGGTTGAGTTATAGAAGTGAACGATTGCCTGCTTCGCACCAGCAATCGACTCGTAGGTTCTTTCAATTAGGTGATCTCGTGACTGCGTCAGTACCTGGATTACGACATCTTCTGGAATGAGGTTTTGCTCAATGAGAAGCCGGACAAAGTCAAAATCTGTTTGAGATGCAGATGGAAATCCGACCTCGATCTCCTTGTAGCCCATTCGCACAAGCAGCTTGAACATCTCCAGCTTCCGCTCGGGGCTCATCGGATCAATGAGTGCCTGATTGCCGTCACGAAGGTCTACCGCGCACCACCTTGGGGCTCGCTCGATCCGCTTTGTGGGCCAGGTGCGGTCCGGTAGTTCAACCTTGACCTGCTCATGGAATGGCAAATAGCGCCCAAAGGGCATTTTTGATGGTTGCTGCGCGTCTTTCATTTCTCTCCTGGTGGTCGCGAATTTGGCCGTTAGCTAGCTCCGCGACGAGTGGTGGCCTTGGACTAAGCCCCGTCGCGGCCGCTAAGCAGGAGTGCGAAACGCATGCTGTCAGGCTAGCACCAGATTTCCGGCTTGGCTAGAAACCCAACTTTCCTAGCTGCTTGGGATCCTGTTGCCAATTGCTAGCGACCTTTACCTGAATTGCGAGATGGACCGGTTCTCCAAGGTGCTGCTCAATTGCCCCTCTTGCCTTTGAGCCGATCTCCTTTAGGTTTGCGCCGCCCTTACCAATAATGATTCCCTTTTGGCTGTCTCGCTCAACCCAGACGCTAATAAAAATCTTCTTTTTATCTTCCTGCAGGACTTCATCTAAAGTCACGGCAAGCGAATGCGGTAGCTCCTCCTCGAGGCGCTCCAGCGCAGCCTCACGAACAAGCTCGCAGATGATGTCCTCATTCTCTTCCTCGGTTGACTGATTCTCCGGATAGAGCATCGGGCCCGCGGGCATCAGGCCGATCAATAGCCCAACAAGCAAATTGACCTGCTTACCGGTTAGGGCAGAGACGGGGACGATTTCTTCCCAGTCTGCAAGCTCCGATAGTTCAATCAGGTGCCTGGCAGTTTGATCTCTCCCGGCAGCATCGATTTTTGTTGCAATCGCAATCTTTTTTGCCTTTGGAAACTTTTGGATTTCCTCAACAATTCGCCTGTCACCCGGGCCGATTGCGTCCGTGGCGGGAGAACAGAATGCAATTACGTCCACCGAACCGAGGGTCTCGTCGACCACTGCGTTCAGGCGCTGACCAAGGAGTGTTCGAGGCTTGTGAATTCCGGGAGTGTCGACAAGCACTAGCTGACCCTCTTGTGTTGTGTGGATGCCACGAATTGCTTTGCGCGTGGTTTGTGGCTTGGAGCTGGTGATCGCAACCTTTGACCCGACTATTGCATTTGTGAGAGTTGACTTTCCAACATTCGGCCGGCCAACGAAGGTAGCGAAGCCAGAGCGAAAATCACTCATCGCCCGGCAGCTTTCGCACAATCACAGAGAGAATGCGGCCCCTGCGAGCATCGACCCTCTCGGCGGTTAGCTCCAAGCCAGCTATCTCAACGACCTCTCCTCCGGAAGGAAGCTGACCGACTGCCTTTGTTAGCAAACCCGCCACCGTGTCGACATCCTCATCCTCGATTTCGAGCTCACAGTGCTCGGAGATTTCATCGAGTGTCACCCTCGGGCTCACCCGGTAGCGGCTGTTTCCAAGGTCCTCGATGCCGCTTTCTTCTCTGTCGTACTCGTCACTTATCTCGCCAACCAGCTCCTCGATGAGGTCTTCAATTGAAACCAGCCCTGCAACTCCCCCGTACTCGTCAGCAACCATCGCTATCTGGGTCCTCGAGAGCTGCATCTCCCGGAGCAGCTCTGATACGACCTTGGTTTCAGGGACAAATACCGGCTTGCGACAGATCTCGGCGGCAGTCTTGGTCTCTAGATGCTGAGGGTTCTGATGAATAACCTTTGTTACGTCCTTGAGGTAGAGAACGCCCACGACATCATCAACGTCCTCGCCGATCACAGGCAATCTTGAGTAGCCGGTGCTGATGAACGCCGAGAGTGCCTTCTCTAGGGTCACATCGCTGTCGAGAACCTCGATGTCGACTCGTGGAACCATGACCTCCCGGACGACTGTCTCGGAAAACTCTTCGACTGACTCCATTAGCTCCTGCTCGTAACTCTCAAGCTGCTCCGGAGTTTTAAGCCTCAGCGGCTTAACAAGATTCGCCCATGCGGAGACAAGCGAGTCGGCCTTTTGGGCCAAACGAGAAGCGAAGGCAAACCTGCCAATGCGGCGCCCCAGAAACTGCTGAATCAACCAAATAAGGAACAGGGCTCCAGCGAGAATCGCGCTAAAGATCGTGAGTGCATCCGAAATCGAAATCCAGAACGCGGCTAGGAGGACTAGAAGAAAAGCACGTGCAATAGAAAGAGCTCCAGCCCTTTCGTCCTCCTCAATTTCAAGGTGAGTCTGAATCGCCGCGAGGAAAGTCAGCAAAACCAAAGCGCCAAGGCCCAAAGAGAGCTCAAGCATCTTTTTCTCTCTCATAGAAAGAGTCGAGCAGCTCTTTTTGAAGCGCGAACATTTCTTTCTCCTCCTCTGGCTCTGCGTGGTCAAAACCGACTAGGTGGAGCATGCCGTGAGTAAGTAGCATGAGCATCTCGTTCATCTCTGGATGCCCCGCCACCTCTGCCTGTCGCCTTGCAACCTGCGGGCAAATGACAACATCTCCAAGCACGCCTTCGGCGCTGAGCATCTCGTCGGAGCCCGGTCTGAGCTCATCCATGGGAAAACTAAGGACATCTGTCGGACCAGGCTCGTCCATCCAGCGAATATGCAGGTCGGTCATTGGGGCTTCATCGACAAATATGATCCCGACATCGACCAAGGGGTGCAGTCTGAGTGATTCCCGGACGTGCTCGGCTAAAAGCTGTACACGAGTGAGGTCGACGGCAACCTCAGATTCGTTCGTGATTTCGATTGTCACTTGTTACCCGCGCGATCGTAGGCATCGACAATGCGCGTCACCAGCTCATGGCGAACCACATCCTTGCTCGAGAGCTTTGCAATGTGAAGGTCTGAGACATCAGAGAGGATCGACGTGGCAACATCGAGGCCCGACTTGCCGGTGGGCAAATCAACCTGCGTGACATCGCCGGTCACGACCATCTTGGAGCCAAAGCCAAGCCTGGTCAGGAACATCTTCATCTGTTCAGCTGTGGTGTTCTGTGCCTCGTCAAGAATGATGAAACTGTCATTCAGAGTTCGCCCGCGCATGTAGGCAAGCGGGGCAACTTCGATTACTCCCGACTCCATGAGTTTGGCCGTTGCGTCCGGCTCGAGCATCTCCTGGAGTGCGTCAAAGAGTGGCCTTAGGTAGGGATCGATTTTCTCGCTGAGTGTCCCGGGGAGGTAACCAAGTCGCTCACCGGCTTCAACGGCCGGTCTGGTCAAGATGATTCTGCTGACCTGTTTGCGATAGAGCGCTGAGACGGCCTTAGCCACTGCCAAGTAGGTCTTTCCGGTTCCAGCGGGTCCGATGCCAAAGGTGATTGTGTGATCATCTATTGCCTGCAGGTATTGCTTTTGGCCTAGGGTCTTTGCCCTCACGGTTTTGGCCGGCGTCTGAATAGAACCAGCACCCAAAACCTTTGAGGGGATCTGGTCAGACTCCAACATCCGAATGCTCTCTGTCACCATTTTTCTGTCTGGGCTCACACCCTGCTTGATGAGCTCAGCTAGCTCAAGAACGACCCGCTGACCCGTTTCGATTGCAGACTGGTCACCCTCTAGGGAGAAGTCGTGGCCACGGTTTTGCACCTTTAGGCCTGGAATCTCTTTTTCAAGCTGACGGATCAAGCTGTCTTCGCTACCCAAGAGGTCCAGTAGCGCAACTGGAGGTGCTTCAAAACTGAGTTTTGGCACTAAACCGCCCGTCCCGATAAAACATGAGCGTGGGTATGGAAGACAGTTTGACCCTCGAGTTCTCCGCTGTTGAACTGCAGGCGAAATTGCCCGTCGGTAAACTTCGCCGCAACCTCACGAATCAACGCATGTATTCCAGTCAGAACGGTCGAATCGGTGATCTCTCCGATGTTTGCAGAGTGCTCGCGCGGCACTACCAAAATGTGCGTTTTAGCCAGTGGCTTGATGTCGCGGAATGCAACGGCATGGTCATTTTCGGCGATGATTTCCGTGCCGAATTCCCCAGCGACAATTTTGCAAAAAATGCAGTCCAACTAGACCTCCAATTTCATACTACGCAACTTCACCAAAGCCCGCGCATAGTCTTCAGAGCGGCAATCGCAGCCGGTCCAGCGGTACTGGTGCGCATGACCGTGTCACCCAAGCGATAGGAGACGAATCCAGCTCGCTGTAGCTCGTCAATTTCAGAATCAGAAATGCCGCCCTCTGGTCCCACCACAATCGAGTAAGACGCAGATTCTCTGTCTAGCTCTGCCAAAGACAACTTTGCGGTTGGGTCCAAGATAATTCCATGACCTAATGGCCTGAGTGCCGATGTCGATAGGGGTCCTGAGACTTCAGGAAGAAAAGCCTGCTGGCTCTGCTTCATTGCACCAATTGCGATCTGCTGCCAACGCTCCCGGTTCTTGTCCTCTTTTCCAGTCCATCTGGAGACCGAGTGTTCTGCCTGCCACGCAACTACGGATGTGCAGCCGAGTTCAACGGAGGCCTGGAGAGCTAGCTCGTCGCGGTCACCCTTGGCAATGCCCTGAATCAATTGAATCTGGAGCGTTTCGGGAGCTTTGTGCTCTGAGGATTTAACCCGCACCTCGCCAGTGACAGGATTTGCGGCCTCACAGAGAAATACGCCTCCCCGGCCGTCAGTCACGACAAGCGCTTCTCCTTCGCGAATGCGAAGCGACTTGAAGTGTTGAATCTCGTCTACTCGAACCTTGCTGGATTCGGCTGAGAAGGTCGGGTCATAGAACCAATGCACTAAAAGCGGCCCTTTGCTCGCCGGCTGCCAAGTCTTGGGCCGTCTCCCTTGTGGAGTTCTCGCAGTTTCTTAAAGATGTCTTTCGACTTGGAATCCAGCCTGGAGGGTGTCAGGACGTTTACCTGGAGATGGAGATCCCCTCGACCTCTCCCCCTGAGTCTCGTGGCACCAAGACCTTTGAGAGTCACAACATCGCCGTGCTGGGCACCTGCCTTCACCTCGACCTTGCTTGGTCCGTCAAATGTTTCGACCTCTGTTGTGAAGCCGAGCGCCGCATCAGCAACCGGTACTTCAAGAATGCCGACTAGGTCATCGCCGTCTCTGGCAAACATCGGGTGCGGCCTAACCGACACCTCTAGATAGATGTCCCCTGCTGAGCCACCTGCAAATCCAACTTCACCCTGGCCTGGAAGATGAAGACGCAATCCATCGCTCACACCCGCAGGTATCTCAACGTCCAGGTCGCGCTTTGCCCTGATTCGCCCTTGCCCGCGACAATCGGGGCAAGGCGAAGGAACAACCTCGCCAGCGCCTCGACATACGTTGCAGGGTGCGGTGGTTACCATCATTCCCATGAACGACTGGACCTGCCTTTGAATCTGGCCGCTACCGCCACAGACATCACAGGTCTTCACGCTGGTGCCCGGCTTAGCACCGCTCTGCGAACAAGTGTCGCAGCCAATGGCGGTGTCTATGGTGAGAGTCTTGTTGGCCCCAAAAATCGCCTCGTCTAAATCCAGATCCATGCGCAGAAGGGCATCTTGACCTCTCTCGGAGCGAGATCTTCTTCCCCGCTGCGGTGCACCAAAGAAACTGTCGAAGATGTCGCCGAGACCAAAACCCTGCTCACCGCCACGGTCATATTGAGCTCTGGAATTAGGGTCTGACAGGACCTCATAGGCGTGGGTCACGAGCTTGAATCGCTCCTGGGCGTCCTCTGCTGGATTGATGTCAGGGTGGAGTTCGCGCGCGAGCTTTCGATAGGCCTTCTTGATTTCCTCCGCAGACGCGTCCGGAGATACTCCAAGGACCTGATAGTGGTCACTCAAGAATTACCCTCCAGAAGCTTCGTCAGATACCTTGCAACCGCTCTTACCGAGGCAATGTTCCCCGAGTAGTCCATGCGCGTTGGACCCAAAACCCCAAGTTTCGCAACCTCGGTTCCGCTCTTTTCGTAGCCACTGACAACGAGAGAGGTGTGGGTGAGGTCAGCAAGTCCCAGCTCTGAACCAATTCGGAGCCCAACACCGAACTGGTCGGCATGAAGCTCATCAAGAAGCTTTAGCAGTACTACCTGCTCCTCAATCGCCTCGAGGACCTTGGAGAGCTCGCCAGAAAAATCCTGGTCCTGCTTCACCAAATTCGCAGCGCCAGAGACGACCAGCTTCTCCTGGCGGTTGGCCTCGACAAGGGAAATCAAGGAATCGAGAATCTTGTTTACAGTTCCCCTTCGCTCAGGGGAAAACTCCTCGGCGAGGTTCTTTAGCTTTTCCTCAACGCCGGCAAGCTGGCCTCCGGCAAGCATGCCATTTAGCCTGCCTCTGAGCTGATGAATCAGCTCCTCGTCAATCGCATCGTTGCTTTCAATTTGAAGCTGCTGAATCCTTCCGGAATCCACGATGAGCATTAGCAGTACTCGCTTTTCACTGAGCGGGATGAGCTCGATGTGCCGAACAGCTGACCTGCCAAGTGAGGGGTATTGAACCAGGGCAAGTGCATTCGTTAGCTGAGACAGGCTCCGTGCGGTGCGCTCCACAACCTCATCAAGATCATTTGCCTCGTCCAGGAAACTCTCAATTGCGTTGCGCTCTGGCGAAGACAGCGGCTTGATTTCCCCGAGGTGATCAACAAAGAGCCTGTAACCCTTTTCCGTTGGGATTCTGCCAGAGGAAGTGTGAAGCCCGGTGATGAGCTCTTCCTCTTCTAAGAAGGCCATGTCGTTTCTAACGGTTGCCGCCGAGACGCCAAGTGGATGACGATCTAGAAGCGACTTAGAGCCAACGGGCTGGTTAGACGAAATGAAGTCCTGGACAATCGCCCTGAGGACATCAAGAGATCTCTCTGGAATCATTGGCACTCACCTAACCTGAGTGCCAATTCTAAACATTCATCAGTCAATGACTGAGAAATTTCAGCACCAGCCCATCAACTATGAGCCGCCCCTTGGCCGATGCCCGCAATCGATCGCCTTCAATTAGCTCCAGGTTTCCTCTTGCCAGTTCATCCGCCACCAGTTCCGCGGGCACCTGTAGTTCGGTAAACGTTGTTCTCGCAACACCCCACTTTGTCCGCAGCATTAGGAGCAGGGTCTCCTCTAGTACTTGCCTCCTCGACAAACGCTCCAAGCCAGCAGCCGGGGAACCCTCAGCAATGTGCTTTTGATAGGTCGTTGGGTGTTTGTGGTTCCAAAAGCGATTGCCATCAATGTGAGAATGCGCGCCCGGTCCGTACCCCCACCAATTCTGCGACTGCCAATAGGCGCTGTTGTGACGCGAGGGCTCACCCCAGTTCGAGACCTCGTACCACTCAAGACCCGCCCCACCTATGAGCTGCGTTGCAATCTCGTACAGCTGGGCATTTAGATCCTCGTCGGCTTCACTTAGCTCCCCAGCAGCTATCTGGCGAGCAAGCTTCGTTCCCGGCTCAACAATCAACGAATACGCCGAGATGTGGTCAGTCTCAAGCGCAAGTGCCTCACTGAGTGTCTCGGTCCAAGACTCGACGGTTTCACCAGGTGCCCCGTAGATCAAATCGACGCTGACGGACAGGCCTACGGCCTTGGCCGCTTGAACAAGAGGCGCTACTCGATCTGGCTTGTGCTGCCTGTCGAGAGTTGCGAGTACGGCCTTGTCAAAGCTTTGGACCCCCATAGACAGACGATTTATGCCGGCCTGCGAAATTTCCTCTAAATACTGCTCCGAAGTGGATTCGGGATTCGCCTCCAGTGTCAATTCGCAGTTCTCTGCTAGCCCGAAGGTGTCACTCAATTCACCCACGATTTGCTGGATCTGTTCCGCTGAGAAGAGCGACGGCGTTCCACCACCGATAAATACGGACGAGAGTTTCGGCATCTCACCAAGAACGGCATGGGAAAAGGCGATTTCCCTAATTAGTTGCTCATGAAAAGAGGACTGACTAACACCACCTAACTCCTTGGCCGTGTAGGTATTGAAGTCGCAATAGCCGCAACGAACCTCGCAGAACGGAATATGCACGTAGGCATGAAAGCTGCGCTCTGAAGAATCTCTTTCCAAACTGTTGTCTTTGGGCCACGGGGCTCCCACAGGCAGAGCGCTTGGCACCTACTTCTTCGCCGCCTTGGAATCGTCAGAGCTGAGAGCCGCAATGAAAGCCTCCTGCGGCACTTCGACTCTGCCGACCATCTTCATGCGCTTCTTGCCCTCTTTTTGTTTCTCCAATAGCTTGCGCTTTCGCGTTATGTCACCGCCGTAGCATTTGGCCAATACGTCTTTCCGGATTGCCCTGATGGTCTCTCTCGCGATGACCCTCGCACCAACTGCCGCCTGAATCGGAACCTCAAACTGCTGCCTAGGGATCAGCTCCCGCAACTTGCCGGCAATCCTGACACCGTGGGCGTACGCCTTGTCCTTGTGAACTATTGCCGAAAAGGCGTCAACCTTCTCTCCTTGAAGGAGCAGGTCTACCCTCACAAGATCTCCGACATTGAACCCGTCGTCCTCGTAATCAAGGGAGGCATATCCCTGAGTCTTGCTCTTTAGCTGATCAAAGAAATCAAAGACTATTTCTGCCAAAGGCAAGCGGTAACGAATCTGCACTCGATCCTCGCCCAGGTATTGCATGTCCATCATGGTTCCGCGCTTGGTCTGGCAGAGCTCCATGATTGTTCCCACGTAGTCCTTTGGAGCCAAAATGGTTGCCTTCACCATTGGCTCCTCCACCTCCGCGATCTTGCCGTCGGGATACTCGGATGGATTGGTTACGACGAGCTCTGTGCCATCGTCCTTGCGAACGTGATAAACCACAGACGGGCTTGTGGCGATGAGGGCAAGACCAAACTCTCTCTCGAGTCTCTCGGTGATGATCTCGAGATGTAGAAGGCCTAAGAAACCGCACCTAAAGCCGAATCCAAGAGCTGCAGAGGTCTCTGGTTCGTAGACCAGCGAAGCATCGCTCAGTCTCAGCTTGTCCAGCGCCTCTCTTAGATCTGGGTAGTCGCTGCCGTCAATTGGATAGATGCCCGAGAAGACCATGGGCTTCGGCTCTGCATAGCCCTTCAGAGGTGAGGCCGCAGGCTTCGTCTTGGTGGTTACAGTGTCACCCACCTTTGATTGACGAACGTCTTTTACGCCGGTGATCAGGTAGCCAACCTCCCCCACACCTAGACCCTTGGTCGCCTTGGGTTCAGGAGAAATAACGCCAATCTCCAAAAGCTCATGAACAGCCTTGGTAGACATCATTTGGATGCTTTCTCTCGGCTTGAGCGAACCGTCGATCATCCTCACATAGGTAACCACGCCGCGATACGAGTCGTACACCGAGTCAAAAATCATGGCTCTCGCGGGAGCATCAGCGTCACCCTTTGGCGGGGGAACCCGCTTGACGATTAGGTCCATCAGCTCGGAAACTCCGGCTCCCGTTTTCCCTGAAACCCGCAAGCAGTCATCAGGGTCTCCCCCGATCAAGTTCGCAAGCTCTTCGGCAAACTTCTCGGGTTGCGCAGCTGGCAAATCAATCTTGTTCAAAACCGGAATGATCTCTAGGTCATTTTCCAAGGCTAGGTAGAGATTGGCTAGCGTCTGAGCCTCGATGCCTTGTGCAGCGTCGACGAGCAGAACAGCCCCCTCACAAGCTGCCAGGGACCTTGACACTTCGTAGGTGAAATCAACGTGTCCGGGTGTATCAATCATGTTAAGCGCGTAGGCCTGGCCATCCGCCTCCCAAGGGAGCCTCACAGCCTGACTCTTGATAGTGATACCCCGCTCACGCTCAATGTCCATCCGGTCTAAGTACTGTGCGCGCATCTCACGCTCGGACACGATCCCAGTGAGCTGCAGCATGCGATCGGCAAGGGTGGACTTGCCGTGGTCGATGTGGGCAATGATGCAAAAATTCCTGATGAGCTCAGCTGGCGTCTGACTCGGCTCTAGAGCCTTGGGTGCGCTGGGCGACAAACTAACCTCATTTAGGGAAAAGCAACGGAGGCTCCAATTCTCTCAGATGCTTGCCCAGAAATAATCCCCCTGCTAGAGTTTTAGCTTGTTCTGGGGTTTCTCCCAAGAAAAAAGATTTTTCATTTTAGAAAGTGAAACATGGCCAACATTAAGTCCAAAATCAAGCGGATTGGAACCAACCGCAAGGCGGAAGAGCGCAACAAGGCTGTCCGCACCGAGCTGAAAAGCGCAGTCCGCGCCGCTCGCGAGGCCGCAGCATCAGGCGACAAGAAGGCCGCCGAAGCCGCTTTGCAGAATGCAACTCGCAAGCTGGATAAGGCTGTTAGCAAGGGCGTAGTTCACAAGAACCAGGCTGCCAATCGCAAAAGTGCAATCGCGAAGAAGGTCGCAAGCCTCTAAGTTTTTGACGATGACTAGGGCCAGGAGAAATCTTGGCCCTTTTAGTTTGCCCGGGCCATGGCCAGCAGGAGACGCTCAACCGAGTATTCGGGGTCTCGAGAAGCTCCCTTGACGTCCGCATCTGTTTGGGCGGCAAGCTGAACGAGACCCGCTAACTCCTGTTCCTGCCAACCGCTGAGCTCTTTCCTAGCCTTGTCTATTTGCCAAGGTTGCATGCCAAGAGTCGCAGGGGAAGCGTTTCGATCATTAAAGAGCCTGGCAAGCTGGCGAATTCTCATGCTGAGCGCAGCAACTAGAGCAACCGAATCAATACCGGTTGCGAATCCATGGCGGAAAAGTCGTATGGCCTCCGCTGCGTTTCCAGAGAGCGCCGCATCCGCGATTTTGAATGCGTTTGTCTCCACCCTTCCTCCAAAAGCAGCCTCAACGTCTTCAAGCGCGACCTTGGAATGTGTGGAGCTCAGTTGGGAGCAAGCGGCGCCAAGCTCGCCAAGATCGGAGCTGAAAGCGCCAATTAGTGCGCGTGTTGCCTGTTGATCAATCGGCACGCCTGCTCGGGTGAATTCACGCTTCACAAAGTCAATGCGTTCAGAATCCTTTTTTAGCTCCTCACAGCTGACACTCAGCGCCTGCTTCGCAAGTTCCTTCCTGATCTTGCCGCTGTGACCAACCATGTTCGGTAGCCTCACGACCACCGTGCAGCCATCAACTGGCTCTGCAAGCAGCTGCTTCAGATCCTCGAGTAGCCCCTCCCCTGCGCCATGAATGATTACCAGCCTGGGCTCGGCAAACAAAGAAGGAGAAGCAAAGTCGAAGAGCTTTCCTGCTGTGTATGTTCCCTCTTGAATTTCACTTACTTCAAGTTCTGGGTTTGCCTGACGAAGCTGTTCACGGATGGTCCTTATCGACTTCGATGCAAGGTAACTCTCGGGCCCCACAACCAGGACAAGCGGAGCAGGCTTCGCTTCAAACCAGTGCACTGTCCCGCTCACGCGGTCAGTTTACCGCTGTGGCGATATCGAAGTTTCTCGTCGAAACCGAACGCAATGTGCCCCAACCTGTCAGTGCGAACCACCTCAGCCGC
>JAYORB010000015.1:0-3501 GCA_038123155.1 Aquiluna sp.
GCAGAATCTGCGACTTCTCCTTGGGCTCGCTTGCCTTCTTGGCAGCAGGCTTAGCGGCTGGCTTGGCAGCTGGCTTTGCAGGCGCAGCCTTCTCAGCCGCTGGCTTTGCCGCAGCCTTTGGTGCAGCCTTGGCGGCTGGCTTCGCAGCTGGCTTAGCGGCAGCCTTTGGAGCGGCCTTGGCAGCAGGTTTAGCTGCTGGCTTGGCAGCTGCCTTTGGTGCGGCCTTGGCGGCAGGCTTAGCTGCAGCCTTAGGTGCAGCTTTCGCAGCCGGCTTGGCAGCTGGCTTCTTAGCGGCTGGCTTCTTTTCTTCAGCCATTAGTCGATCTCCTCAACTTTTACGAGGTGGGCAACGGTCTGGACTAGGCCGCGCACGCTCTTGTTGTCCTCGCGCACGACGATGTCACCGATGCGCTTGAGACCTAGCGTGCGAAGTGAATCGCGCTGGTTCTGCTTGCCACCGTTGGAACTCTTTACTTGGGTTACTTTCAGACGAGCCGCCATTTACTTAGCACCTGCCTTCTCAGTCTCTTTCTTCTCACCACGGAGACGTGCAGGTGCTACCTCGGCAACGGTCTTGCCGCGACGGGTTGCAACTGCGCTTGGCTCCTCCAGAAGGCGGAGTGCCTCGACTGTGGCGTGAACGATGTTGATGGTGTTTGAAGACCCGAGTGACTTGGAAAGTACGTCGTGAACTCCAGCACACTCCAATACAGCGCGGACAGGACCTCCGGCGATTACACCGGTTCCCTCGGCAGCTGGGCGAAGTAGTACAACTCCTGCAGCAGCCTCACCCTGAACTGGGTGTGGGATGGTCGAGCCGATGCGTGGGACGCGGAAGAAGCTCTTCTTTGCCTCTTCTACACCCTTTGCGATAGCTGCTGGAACTTCTTTAGCCTTGCCGTAGCCGACGCCGACCATGCCGTCGCCGTCTCCGACAACTACAAGTGCGGTGAAGGCGAAGCGGCGTCCACCCTTGACCACCTTGGAAACGCGGTTGATTGTTACAACACGCTCCAAGAATGGGCTGGACTTGTCCTCGCGCTCACGGCGCTGTTCGGTGCGTGGGCCACGCTCGCGGGAACCACGACGCTGCTCGCGCTCGTTCGGGTCAACCGGAGGCTGACCAGGAGCCTGAGTCTCGGCTGTAGCTTCGGTAGCTTCTACCACTTGCTCTTCCTTCTTCTCTTCGCTCACAGTTTCAGTCCTCCCTCGCGGGCTGCCTCAGCAATTGCTGCAACACGACCTGCGTAACGGTTACCACCACGGTCAAAGACAACCTCCGAGACGCCGGCCTTCTTGGCCCTCTCGGCGATCAACTTGCCAACCTGGGTGGCCTTGTCGGTCTTGTTTCCAGTCGCCTTGCGCATGTCGTCTTCCATGGTTGAGGCGCTTGCAAGGGTGTGGCCCTTGGCGTCATCAACCACCTGAACGAATACGTGGCGAGCGGAACGGGTAACAACCAGACGCGGACGTGCGGCTGTGCCCTCGATCTTCTTGCGCAGGCGGGCGTGACGACGGGTCCGCGCTGCTGAGTTTGACTTAGTTGCCATTTCTACTTACCAGCCTTTCCAGCCTTGCGACGGACTCTCTCGCCCTCGTAGCGAATTCCCTTGCCCTTGTATGGCTCAGGCTTACGGAGCTTACGAATGTTTGCTGCGACCTCGCCCACGGCCTGCTTTGAGATACCGGAGACGATGATCTTGTTGTTGCCCTCAACCGTCAGGGTCACGCCATCTGGTGGGGTGACAACGACCGGGTGGCTAAGACCTAGGGCCAACTCGACGTTGGAGCCCTTGGAAGCAGCGCGGTAACCGGTGCCGACGATCTCGAGTGACTTCGAGAAGCCCTCGGAAACGCCTTGAACGTTGTTGGCAATTAGGGTCCTGGACAGACCGTGAAGCGACTTGCTAGTTGCCTCATCGTCTGGCCTGGAAACCAAAATTGAGTTGTCCTCCAGGGTCACCTTGATTGGCTCCGAGATTGTCAGGTTCAGCTCGCCCTTTGGGCCCTTTACCTTGACATCCTGGCCTGCAACCTCGGCGGTTACGCCCTGGGGTAGTGGGATAGGAAGCTTTCCAATTCTTGACATGTGCGCTTACCAGACGTAGGCGAGGACTTCCCCACCTACTCCCTTCTTAGCTGCCTGGCGGTCGGTTAGCAGACCGCTGGATGTGGAGAGGATTGCGATGCCCAAGCCGCCGAGAACTCTGGGGAGCTCGGTGCTCTTGGCGTAAACACGCAGTCCAGGCTTCGAAACGCGCTTGATACCAGCAATGCTGGCCTCACGGTTTGCGCCATACTTCAGGTTCACTACCAGACTCTTTCCAACCTTGGCATCTTCGACCTTGTAGGAGTCGATGTAGCCCTCGGCCTTGAGAATGTCGGCGATGGTGCCCTTCAGCTTTGAGTAGGGGACGCTCAGCGACTCGTGGTGAGCCTTGCTGGCGTTGCGCAGCCGGGTCAGAAAGTCTGCCACCGGATCTGTCATTGTCATTTGTGTCTTCTTTCTCGAGGCGGTTTCTAAGGCGCTTTACAAGCCCCTCGGACCTACTTCAATCGGTTTATTTGAACGGGAAGCCGAGCGCTTTAAGCAGCGCCCTACCCTCGTCGTCGTTCTTAGCAGTGGTCACCACGGTGATGTCCATGCCGCGGACGCTATCAATAGAGTCCTGATCGATCTCGTGGAACATTGACTGCTCCGAAAGACCGAAGGTGTAGTTGCCGTGACCATCGAACTGCTTAGCCGATAGACCACGGAAGTCGCGGATACGAGGCAGTGCCAGGTTCAGAAGTCTGTCTAGGAACTCCCACATCCTGTCGCCACGAATTGTCACGTGAGCACCAATTGCCTGTCCCTCACGCAGCTTGAACTGAGCGATGGACTTTCTAGCCAGGTTTACCTGAGGCTTCTGACCGGTGATGGCGGTTAGGTCGCGGATAGCACCCTCGATGAGCTTGCTCTCCTTCGCGGCCTGGCCAACACCCATGTTCACGACAATCTTGGTTAGACCAGGAACCTGCATTGGGTTTGCAAGGCCAAATTCCTTCTGCAAAGCAGGAGCAATCTCCTTGCGGTATTCAGCCTTTAGGCGAGGAAGTGCCTTGGCGTCTGCCTTCTTAGTAGCGGTAGCCATTAGATTGCCTCCCCACTCTTGCGTGAAATACGGGTCTTCTTGGTGCCGTCCTTGGTGGTCTCAATCTTGAAACCGGCCTTGGTTGGCTTCTTGCTCTTTGGGTCAACCAAAGCAACGTTTGAGACGTGGATGGGAGCCTCTTGGGTGATGATGCCACCGGTCTTGGCTCCACGGTCACTCTGGCCCTCACGGGTGTGCTTGGTGACTAGGTTTACACCTTCCACGATTACGCGGTTGGTCTCCTTGTGGACAGCGAGCACGTGGCCCTGCTTGCCCTTGTCCCCACCTCGAGCCTCGCTGCCGCCCGAGATTACCTGAACTAGATCGCCCTTCTTGATCTTCATTACAGCACCTCCGGAGCTAGCGA
>JAYORB010000015.1:3601-14144 GCA_038123155.1 Aquiluna sp.
ACCTGAACTAGATCGCCCTTCTTGATCTTCATTACAGCACCTCCGGAGCTAGCGAAATGATCTTCATGAACCTCTTGTCACGAAGCTCTCTACCGATGGGGCCGAAGATACGAGTGCCGCGAGGCTCGCCATCTGCCTTGATGATGACGGCTGCGTTCTCGTCAAACTTGATGTAGGAGCCGTCGGCCCGACGGGTCTCCTTTACGGTGCGGACGATTACGGCCTTTACGACCTCGCCCTTCTTGACGTTTCCGCCTGGGATGGCGTCCTTTACCGATGCCACGATGACATCTCCCAATCCTGCGTAGCGACGGGTTGAACCGCCGAGCACGCGAATCGCGAGAAGCTCCTTGGCGCCGGAGTTATCGGCTACCTTCACCCTTGATTCTTGCTGAATCACTTGTGTTCTCCTTGCTTAGTGAATAACGATTACCGACCGTTATTCGCGGGGGGTTACTTCGCCTTTTCGAGAATCTCGACTAGACGCCAGTTCTTGGTTGCTGACAGCGGACGGGTCTCGTTGATTAGAACGAGGTCACCGATGCCGGCAGTGTTCTGCTCGTCGTGAGCCTTGATCTTCTTGGAAAGGCGCATGACCTTGCCGTAAAGAGGGTGCTTCTTGCGCTCCTCGACGAGGACAACGATGGTCTTATCCATCTTGTCCGAAACTACATAGCCACGACGTGCCTTGCGGTACCCGCGGTTGACCTCTTTGATCTCCTTAGGAGCCTTCGGGGTCTTTGGCTTGCTGGCTGGCTTGGCAGCAGGCTTTGCGGCGGCCTTTGCAGCAGGCTTAGCTGCTGGCTTCTTGGCTGCGGTCTTCTTCTCTTCGGCCACGTCTATGCCTCCTCGGCTGGCTTCTCAGCAGCCTTCTTCTTCGTGGTGGTCTTGGCAGGCTGCGGAGTTGGGACGGCACGAATACCGAGCTCGCGCTCGCGCAGGACTGTGTAGATGCGGGCAATGTCGCGCTTGACGGCCTTCAGACGACCGTGGTTGTCAAGCTGACCGGTAGCGGACTGGAAGCGCAGGTTAAACAGCTCTTCCTTTGCCTTGCGTAGTTCTTCAGCCAGCAGGGAGTCCTCGATCTTGTCGAGATCCTGTGGGCTCAGGTTCTTTGAACCGATCATTATGCGTCACCTTCTTCACGCTTGATGATGCGAGCCTTGAGCGGCAGCTTGTGGATCGCACGGGTCATGGCCTCTCTGGCCACGGTCTCGGAAACACCAGATAGCTCAAAGAGCACGCGACCTGGCTTGACGTTTACTACCCACCACTCAGGTGAACCCTTACCGCTACCCATACGAGTTTCGGCTGGCTTCTTGGTCAGTGAGCGGTCTGGGAAGACGTTGATCCACACCTTTCCACCACGCTTGATGTGACGGGTCATGGCAATACGAGCAGCCTCAATCTGACGGTTGGTCAGGTAGGCGCTGGTTAGTGCCTGGATGCCGTACTCACCGAAGTGAACCTTGGTACCACCGGTAGCGTGACCGCCGCGCTTTGGGCTGTGCTGCTTACGGTGCTTGACCTTACGAGGAATAAGCATTCTTAGCTCTCACTTCCTGCTGCTACAGCAGCTTCCTGACGTGGGCCTCTGCGGCCACCGCCCTGACGAGGTCCGCGCTGGTTAGCTTGCTGAGCTGCAAGCTCCTTAGCGGTTAGGTCGCCCTTGTAGATCCATACCTTCACACCGATGCGACCAAAGGTGGTCTTGGCCTCGTAGAAGCCGTAGTCGATGTTTGAGCGAAGGGTGTGCAGTGGCACACGACCCTCGCGGTAGAACTCGCTTCTGGACATTTCGGCACCGCCGAGACGTCCAGCACACTGAACCCTGATGCCCTTAGCGCCTGAGCGAAGTGCACCCTGGATGCCCTTGCGCATTGCGCGACGGAAGGCAACACGAGCAGATAGCTGCTCTGCAATGCCCTGAGCAACAAGCTGAGCGTCGGCCTCTGGGTTCTTCACCTCGAGGATGTTTAGAAGAACCTGCTTACCGGTGAGCTTCTCGAGCTCGGTGCGAAGAGTCTCTGCCTCGGCACCACGACGGCCGATGACCAGTCCTGGGCGAGCGGCGAAGATGTCAACGCGAATGCGGTCGCGGGTTCTCTCAAGCTCAATCTTTGCGATGCCTGCGCGGTCCAGCTTCTCCTGCAGGTAGTTGCGAACCTTGACGTCCTCAACCACGTAGTCGCTGTAGCGCTGACCCTTCTTAGTGGAGTCTGCGAACCAGCGCGAACGGTGGTCGGTGGTGATGCCTAGGCGGAAGCCGTAGGGGTTTACTTTCTGACCCATTACTTGCCTGCCTTTCTAAGCTCGTCTGGGGTTGCAACCACAACGGTGATGTGGCTGGTGCGCTTGTTGATGCGGAATGCACGTCCCTGAGCGCGTGGTCTAAAGCGCTTCAGAGTTACACCCTCGTCAACGTATGCCTGTGAAATGACTAGGTCGTCCTCGTCCACAATGGCTCCCGAGCTCTCGCCCTTTACCTTTGCGTTGGCAACCGCCGAAGCAACAACCTTGTAGATGGGCTCTGAAGCAGCCTGGGGCTGGAACTTCAATAGACCCAGAGCCTCGTTGGCCTGCTTACCGCGGATCAGGTTGACGACGCGACGAGCCTTCTGAGGGGTGATGCGAATGTTACGCACCTTAGCGATGGCTTCCATCTTTTTCCTCTCCTATGCGCCCCGGCCTTAGCCGCGACGACCCTTCTTGTCGTCCTTCACGTGTCCACGGAAGGTCTTGGTTGGTGCGAATTCGCCGAGCTTGTGACCAACCATGGTCTCAGTGACGAAAACTGGGATGTGCTTGCGACCGTCGTGAACCGCGATGGTGTGTCCGAGCATCGCTGGGACGATCATCGAGCGGCGCGACCAGGTCTTGATCACATTCTTGGTGTTGGCCTCGTTCTGCACGCGCACCTTCTTCATCAGGTGCTCGTCGACGAAGGGGCCCTTCTTTAGGCTTCTTGGCATCTAGCTCTCCTACTTCTTGCCGACGTAACGACGACGAACGATTTGCTTGTCTGATGGAAGGTTTGGCTTACGTGTGCGGCCTTCCTTCTGACCCCATGGGGTAACAGGGTTACGACCACCGGAGGTCTTACCCTCACCACCACCGTGTGGGTGGTCAACCGGGTTCATGGCGACACCACGCACGGTTGGGCGAACACCCTTCCAGCGCTTGCGGCCAGCCTTACCCCAGTTGATGTTGGACTGCTCTGCATTGCCAACCTCACCAATGGTGGCGCGGCAATTTGCATCAACGTTGCGGATCTCGCCCGATGGGAGACGAAGCTGAGCCCAGCTGCCCTCCTTAGCTACCAAACGAATGGCAGCGCCGGCACTGCGGCCTAGCTTTGCGCCGCCGCCTGGCTTTAGCTCGATGGCGTGGATAACGGTACCGACAGGGATGTTGCGCAGTGGCAGGTTGTTGCCTGGCTTGATGTCAGCCTTTGGGCCCTGCTCAATTGCGTCACCCTGCTTGAGCTTGTTCGGGGCGATGATGTAGCGCTTGGTGCCGTCGATGTAGTGAAGCAAAGCGATGCGTGCGGTGCGGTTCGGGTCGTACTCGATGTGAGCGACCTTTGCTGGCACGCCGTCCTTGTCGTGGCGACGGAAGTCAATGACGCGGTACTGCCTCTTGTGGCCACCACCGATGTGGCGGGTGGTGATGCGGCCAGAGGAGTTGCGGCCACCGGTCTTAGGCAGTGGCTTCAGTAGCGACTTCTCAGGAGTCGAGCGGGTGATCTCGGAGAAGTCCGAAACCGAAGAACCGCGACGACCTGGAGTCGTTGGCTTGTATTTGCGAATTGCCATTGTCTTTTCCCCTTAGCCGATGTAGGTGAAGATGTCGATGGAACCGGACTTGAGGGTCACAATCGCACGCTTGGTGTCCTTGCGCTTACCCATGCCAAATCTGGTGCGGCGGGTCTTGCCTTGGCGGTTGAGGGTGTTGATGGTGTCGACCTTCACGTTGAAGATCTGCTCAACAGCCTGCTTGATCTCAGTCTTGTTGCTGCGAGGGTCAACCTCGAAGGTGTACTTACCCTCGTCGATTAATGCGTAGCTCTTCTCAGAGATGATTGGCTTCACAATCACGTCGCGTGGGTCCTTGTTTAGGTTGCTCATGCGCTTACCTCCTCGCTTGCAACTGCTGACTCGACATAGCTTGCGAGAGCAGCTGAGGTGAACACGATGTCCTCCGCGTGGAGAACGTCGTAAGCATTTAGCTGGTCAACCGGGATCACGTGAACCTCTGGGAGGTTACGCAGGCTCAGGTAGCTGACCTCGTCATCACGGTGCAGAACAACAAGCACGTTGTTGGCACTGGAGATTGAGCTGAGGAAAGCACCGGCTGCCTTGGTTGATGGGGTGTCCTTGATACCGAACTGGTCGATGACGTGAATCTTGCCGTTACGAGCGCGGTCTGAAAGCGCTCCGCGGAGAGCGGCAACAATCATCTTCTTAGGAGTTCTCTGGTCGTAGCTACGAGGCTTTGGACCGTGGACAATTCCACCACCGCGGTGCTGAGGCATACGGATCGAGCCCTGACGAGCGCGACCGGTTCCCTTCTGCTTGAACGGCTTCTTACCGGTACCGGAGACCTCGCCACGACGAAGCGTGGACTGGGTTCCCTGGCGAGCAGCCGCAAGCTGTGCAACTACCACCTGGTGGATAAGTGGAACGTTTGTGGTTGCGTCAAATAGGGCCTCAGGCAGGTCTACGCTGCCGGACTTCTTGCCCTTTACGTCAATTAGGTCAACGGTAGGCATTAGCTCTCCTTCACCGCATTGCGAACGAACACCAGCTGACCCTTAGGCCCTGGCACGGCACCCTTGATAAGCAGCAGACCCTTTTCAAGGTCAACCGAGTGGAGGGTGAGGTTTAGTGTGGTGACGCGCTCGCCGCCCATGCGGCCGGCCATCTTAAGGCCCTTGAAGACGCGTCCTGGAGTGGTGCCGGCACCGATGGAGCCTGGCTTGCGGTGGTTCTTGTGAGCACCGTGCGATGCGGATACACCTGCAAAGCCGTGGCGCTTCATAACACCTGCAAAGCCTTTACCCTTCGAGGTGCCAACGACGTCAACCTTGCTGCCTGGGGTGAAGACATCAACACCAATTGCCTGACCGACGGAAAAGTCAGATGCATTAGCGGTGCGGATCTCTGCACGGAAACGGCGAGGGGTTGAGCCGGCCTTCTCAAAGTGTCCGGCGGATGGCTTGTCGGTCTTGCGAGGATCGATTGCGCCATAAGCGACCTGAATGGCGTTGTAGCCATCGGTCTCTGAAGTCTTAATTTGGGTAATTACGTTTTCACCAGCTTCGACCACTGTAATCGGCACGAGCTTGTTGTTCTCGTCCCATGCCTGGGTCATTCCCAGCTTGGTGCCCAGCAGTCCGGTAACTGTTCTTGTCTCTACAGCCATCTGTCTATCCCTAAAGCTTGATCTCGATGTTGACGTCTGCTGGAAGGTCCAAGCGCATCAGCGAATCGACGGCCTTTGGAGTTGGGTCGACGATGTCAATGAGACGCTTGTGGGTACGCATCTCAAAGTGCTCACGGCTGTCCTTGTACTTGTGCGGGGAACGGATGACCGTTACCACGTTCTTCTCGGTGGGAAGTGGCACAGGGCCTACAACCTTCGCACCGGCGCGTGTGACTGTGTCGACGATTTTGCTCGCCGAAACGTCGATGACCTCGTGGTCATACGACTTCAGTCGAATGCGGATCTTGTTAGCCGCCATTTTGACTCGCTTCCGTCTTGTGACCTCTCGGTCACGTGTTTTAGGGGCCAACTCGCTTTGCGAAAAACGCAAACCTTATTGACCACCGTGATGCTGATGCACTGTTTTGCTGTCAACGCCCTATTTCTAGGGCTCTCGCCGACACCTTGACTCGGGCGTGTCGCATGGAAAGACCACGCGAAAAACCCAAATAAGATTTCGGCTTTAGTTTTTGCTCTATCTGCGGCCGGCCCAGAATCTGTGCACGTCTCCTGCAGTGGGCGAGTTACCTCGCGCTTTGGAACCTGACAATACTGCCATAGCCAAAGGTTGCAATGCAAGTTTTTTCTTAGAAAAATGCAGGCAACAAGGCAAAGCAAAACCCCCTGGTTTCCCAGGGGGTTTTAGCTAGTCGTTTTACGAACTTACTTGTTGATCTTGGTAACGGTACCGGCACCTACGGTGCGGCCACCCTCACGGATCGCGAAGCGTAGACCTTCCTCCATGGCGATTGGCTGAATCAGCTCAACGCTCATCTCGGTGGTGTCGCCAGGCATAACCATCTCGGTACCCGATGGCAGGCTGATAACGCCTGTTACGTCAGTGGTACGGAAATAGAACTGTGGGCGGTAGTTCGTGTAGAACGGGTTGTGACGGCCACCCTCATCCTTGGAAAGGATGTAGACGTTGGCGTCAAAGTTGGTGTGTGGGGTGATCGAGCCTGGCTTGCAGACAACCTGACCACGCTCGACGTCCTCGCGCTTGGTACCACGAAGAAGTAGACCTACGTTCTCGCCGGCCTCTGCGTAGTCGAGCAGCTTGCGGAACATCTCGATTCCGGTAACGGTGGTCTTCTGCTTGTCGCGGATACCAACGATCTCGACCTCGTCGTTTACGTTGATCTGACCACGCTCAACCTTTCCAGTGATAACGGTTCCACGACCGGTGATCGTGAAGACGTCCTCAACTGGCATAAGGAATGGCTTGTCGGTGTCGCGCTGTGGCTCTGGGATGTTCTCGTCGCAAGCCTCCATGAGCTTGGCAACTGCCTCGCCCCAAGTTGCGTCACCCTCGAGGGCCTTCAAACCTGAAACGCGGACTACAGGAGCGTCGTCACCTGGGAACTCGTACTGGTTCAGCAGGTCACGAACCTCAACCTCAACCAGCTCAAGGATTTCCTCGTCATCGACCATGTCAGCCTTGTTCAGGGCAACAACGATGTAAGGAACACCAACCTGGCGAGCAAGAAGCACGTGCTCCTTGGTCTGAGGCATTGGGCCGTCGGTAGCAGCAACCACGAGGATTGCGCCGTCCATCTGTGCGGCACCAGTGATCATGTTCTTGATGTAGTCAGCGTGACCTGGAGCGTCTACGTGTGCGTAGTGGCGCTTGTCGGTCTGGTACTCCACGTGGGAGATGTTGATGGTGATACCACGCTGCTTCTCCTCTGGGGAGTTGTCGATTGCATCGAATGCGTAGCTGTCGTTAAGTGTTGGGAACTTGTCGTGCAGCACCTTGGTAATTGCCGCAGTCAGAGTGGTCTTACCGTGGTCGACGTGACCAATGGTTCCGATGTTGACGTGCGGCTTTGTGCGCTCGAATTTCGCCTTAGCCATTGTGGGTCCTCCTGATGGATCCGTAGTAAATCATCGACCTCGGAGGCCGACTCTGATTTGGGGTTTACAGTCTTTCTATCTTAGCTAGTTGAAGCAGGAATTCCTACTCGCCCTTTGCCTTTTGTACGATCTCGTCGGCTACCGCCTTTGGAACCTCGTTGTAGGTCTCGAACGTCATTGAGTAGACGGCTCGACCTGAGGTCTTGGAGCGGAGGTCACCTACGTAACCGAACATTTCCGACAGTGGCACCAGGGCGGAAACAACTTTCACACCGGAGGCATCCTCCATCGATTGAATCTGCCCACGACGAGAATTCAGGTCACCGATGACATCACCCATGTATTCCTCAGGGGTACGCACCTCGACCGCCATAATCGGCTCGAGCAGAACTGGGTTAGCTAGCTTCGCAGCCTCCTTGAAGGCCATCGAACCTGCAATCTTGAACGCCATTTCACTGGAGTCAACGTCGTGGTAGGCGCCATCGGCAAGGGTTGCCTTTACGCCCACGACTGGGTATCCAGCAAGAACTCCAGAGGTCATCGCATCGCGAATACCTGCGTCGACCGAAGGAATGTACTCTCTTGGCACCCTTCCACCGGTGATGGAGTCAATGAACTCGTAAGTCTTGTCACCCTCAACCTCAAGTGGCTCAAGCTTGATCTGGATCTTCGCAAACTGTCCAGAACCACCGGTCTGCTTCTTGTGGGTGTAGTCGTGACGCTCAACCGGACGGCGAATGGTCTCGCGGTAGGCAACCTGTGGCTTACCAACATTGGCCTCAACCTTGAACTCGCGCTTCATGCGGTCAACAAGAATGTCGAGGTGAAGCTCACCCATACCGGAGATGACGGTCTGGCCGGTCTCCTCATCGTTGTTCACCCTGAAGGTTGGGTCCTCTTCGGCAAGCTTCTGGATAGCAAGAGATAGCTTCTCCTGGTCACCCTTGGTCTTTGGCTCAATGGCAACCGAGATAACTGGCTCTGGGAAGGTCATTGACTCAAGAACAATTGGGTTGTCCGGGTCGCAGAGGGTGTCGCCGGTTGTGGTGTCCTTCAGACCGATGGCCGCGTAGATGTGGCCCGCGGTTACCGAGTCAACCGGGTTCTCCTTGTTGGAGTGCATCTGGAAGAGCTTTCCAATGCGCTCCTTCTTGCCCTTGGTGGAGTTGATAACTCCCGAGCCACCGTCGACCTTGCCCGAGTAAACACGGATGTAGGTGAGGCGGCCAAAGAATGGGTGCGAGACAACCTTGAAGGCCAGGGCCGAGAAAGGCTCAGCTGGGTCAGGCTTACGAGTCAGTCTCTCTTCCTCATCGCGAGGGTTACCACCCTCAACCGGAGGAACATCAAGTGGGTTAGGCAGGTAGTCAATTACGGCATCCAGCATTGGCTGGACACCCTTGTTCTTGAATGCGCTACCGCACAAAACTGGGTACATCTCGGAGTTGATGGTGATCTTGCGGATCGCGGTCTTGATCTCCTCGACCGTCAGCTCCTCGCCACCAAAGTACTTCTCCATGAGCTCGTCGCTGGTCTCGGCTACTGCCTCAATCAGCTGAGCGCGGTACTCGTCGGCCTTGGCCTTGAGGTCCGCAGGAATCTCCTCAACCTCGTACTTTGCGCCCATCTCGACGTCTCCGCGCCAGGTGAGAGCGCGCATCTCGACCAGGTCGATGACGCCCTGAAAGTCGTTCTCAGCACCAATTGGCAGCTGGATTACCAGTGGCTTGGCGCCCAGGCGCTCCTTGATGGTCTTAACGGTGAAGTAGAAGTCTGCACCGAGCTTGTCCATCTTGTTGACAAAGCAAATTCTTGGAACGTTGTACTTGTCAGCCTGGCGCCAAACGGTCTCAGACTGAGGCTCCACACCCTCTTTACCGTCAAATACTGCAACGGCACCATCTAGAACGCGAAGTGAACGCTCAACCTCAACGGTGAAGTCCACGTGTCCAGGGGTGTCAATGATGTTGATCTGGTTGTTTTTCCAGAAACAGGTGGTGGCAGCGGAGGTAATGGTGATACCGCGCTCCTGCTCCTGCTCCATCCAGTCCATGGTGGCCGCACCATCGTGCACCTCACCGATCTTGTGGGTAATACCGGTGTAGAAAAGGATTCGCTCGGTAGTGGTTGTCTTACCGGCGTCAATGTGAGCCATGATGCCGATGTTGCGAACCTTATTCAGGTCGGTGAGCACGTCTTGTGCCACGGTGTCCTCCGAAAGTGACTAGTCGTTGAAATAAGTCATCCGCAGAGTCTTGCTTGCAAAACTTTGCGGATGTTGCTGGATTACCAGCGGTAGTGGGCGAATGCCTTGTTGGACTCGGCCATCTTGTGAGTGTCCTCACGACGCTTCACAGCTGCACCAAGACCGTTGGAGGCATCCAAGATCTCGTTCATTAGGCGCTCGGTCATGGTCTTCTCGCGACGCAGGCGTGCGTACTGGACCAACCAGCGCATAGCAAGGGTGTTGGCACGGTGTGCCTTGACCTCTACTGGAACCTGGTAAGTGGAACCACCAACGCGGCGGGACTTTACCTCTACGGTTGGGCGGACGTTGTCCAGAGCCTTCTTCAGAAGAACTACTGGGTCGTCACCGGTCTTGCGGTTGGTTCCCTCGAGAGCGCCGTAGACGGTCTTCTCGGCAAGTGACTTCTTGCCATCTAGCAAAATCTTGTTGACCAGCTGCGATACAACTGGGGAGCCGTAAACAGGGTCTACAGCTACTGGACGCTTGGCTACTGGGCCCTTACGTGGCATTACTTACCCTTCTTTGCACCGTAGCGGCTACGAGCCTGCTGACGGTCTTTCACGGCCTGGGTGTCTAGCGCACCACGAACAATCTTGTAACGCACACCTGGCAGGTCCTTCACACGTCCTCCACGCACGAGCACCATCGAGTGCTCCTGGAGGTTGTGGCCCTCGCCTGGGATGTAGGCAGTTACCTCAACGCCGTTCGATAGCTTCACACGCGCAACCTTACGAAGAGCCGAGTTCGGCTTCTTTGGTGTGGTGGTGTACACACGGGTGCATACGCCACGCTGCTGCGGGTTAGCCTTCAGGGCCGGGCTCTTGGTCTTTGAGACCTTTGGGCTACGACCCTTGCGAACCAACTGCTGAATTGTTGGCACTAGTACTCCTTATTCGTTCCTCGGCACAGCACAAAACTGAAAACCGAAGTTATTTTCTTTGACCCACCCTCAGCGAC
>JAYORB010000015.1:14244-15857 GCA_038123155.1 Aquiluna sp.
AGGTATGGGCTTAGCTTCTTGAAGGTCTTCGAAGCGGTTCTGGAGAAGCTGTACTGCATGGCTAGCGCCTCAGCCTCCTTCTCCGCCTTCTCACCCTGTGGGCGAACAAATACCTCATAGCTCTTGGTACCGGTTGCGGAGACCTTCTCAACGAGGTCAACCTTTCCGTCCCAGAAGGCCATAACAGCAACCTTGCCGGCCTGACGCCAACCAACACGAGCCTCTAGGAGGTCGGTAACACCGTTTAGACCCTGAGTGATGTCGTAGGAGATCAGACGCTCAACACGAACCTTCTGACCACCAATTGACTTCAGAATGGTCTGCTTCTTGGTGTTCTCAGCAGCACCTCCGGTGTGGAAGGTACGCATTGTCAGCTGGGTACCTGGCTCACCAATGGACTGAGCGGCGATGATACCGATGGCCTCACCGACGTTCACCTCCTGGTTGGTGGCAAGCGATACTCCGTAACATGCGGCACAGATACCGGCCTCAGCCTCACAGGTCAGGACCGAGCGGACCACGATGGTCTCAACTCCGGCTTCCTTGAGCCTGCGAACGGTGGCGTGATCGATGTTCTCGCCAGCCTTGACCAGCACGTCCTTGCCGACCTTTACATCTGCAAGGTTGGAACGGCCAACAATCGACAGCTCGACCTGCTCGTCATCTAGCAGGTCCTTCTCAAGACCCTTCGATGTGCCACAGTCCTCAATCTGAATGATTACATCCTGCGCCACGTCAACCAGACGACGGGTTAGGTAACCGGCGGCCGCAGTCTTCATGGCGGTGTCAGCGTTACCCTTTCGAGCACCGGTTGCGTTGGTGAAGTACTCGTGCGCGGTTAGACCGAGCAGGTAGTTACCCTTCACAGGCATCGGTGCGAAGTCACCGGATGAGGTCGCAACCGGACCACGCATACCCATGATCGAACGGATCTGCAGCCAGTTACCCCTAGCTCCAGAGGTCACCATCTTGTAGATCGCGTTGTCGTGCGGGATGGACTCCTGAAGCATGGTCTGGATTTCCTTGGTCTCCTTAGACCAAAGCTCACCCAGCTCATCACGACGCTCGAGGTCTGACTTGAGACCGTTGTCGAATGCTTCCTGAATCTTGGTGTGCTGCTTCTCGGCCTTTGTAATCATCTCGGCGCGCTTCTTGTCGAAGGTTCCCTTCGGGTCGAAGTTTGCGTCCGAGATAGCCATCGAGACACCCGAGCGGGTAGCCCAGTGGAAACCGGCATCCTTGAGCTTGTCAAGCGAAGCAGCAACCTCTGTCCTCGAGTACATCTCAACCAGGTCAGAAACAATCTGTCCGAGCTGCTTCTTGCCGACCTGCTCGTTTACGAACGGGTAGTTCTCGGGCAGCGCCTCGTTGAACAGTGCGCGACCAAAGGTGGTCTCGCGTAGCTCTCCATCGATGCGGATTCGAACCTTTGCACTGATAGCCAGCTCGTGGATGTCATATGCCATCTGAGCCTCGGCCATCGAGCTGAAAGCTAGGCCCTCTCCCTTAGCGCCCTCAACCTCTTCGGTTAGGTGGAACAGACCAATGATCATGTCCTGGGTTGGGGTTGCAACCGGGCGACCATCAGATGGCTTCAGGATGTTGTTTGATGC
>JAYORB010000015.1:15957-20037 GCA_038123155.1 Aquiluna sp.
AACCTCTTCAGACGGTTATTACGGTTGATAACCCTGCGGTAGAGGTCGTTGAGGTCTGAGGTAGCAAAGCGGCCACCATCAAGCTGAACCATTGGACGAATCTCAGGTGGCAGCACTGGTAGTACCGATAGCACCATCGAGGTGGGAGGGGTCCCTGACTGTTCGAAGCTGCTAACAACCTTCAGGCGCTTGATGGCCTGGGTCTGCTTTGAGCCCTTGGTGGTTGCGATCTCAGCACGAAGCTCAGCCGCAGCTCCCTCTAGGTCAAAACCGGCTAGCACCTGCATAACTGCCTCGGCACCAATCTCGGTGATGATGTAGTCGGAGAAGTAGTAGTCGAAGTGGTCGAAGATCACGTCGTTTGGAAGAAGCTGGCCAACCTCAGCGGTTAGGAACATCCTCCAGGCGATCTGCTCCTTGTGAAGGTTTGCAGGGCGCTCCAGACGGGCGTACTCGCGCACGATCTTGTCGGTCTTCTTCTTGAAGTCCATCGTGAGCTTCTTGATCCTCTTGGTCTCATCCGAGGTGCGGACGACTGCGTCCTCCTGCTCCTCGTCGGTCTCGATAGCAAGCGACTTAGCGGACCAGAAGCCCTCTGGGTCCTTCTCCTCGGCGTCGATTAGCTGCTCAACGCTCTTGGCAAACTGCTTCTCAACCCAGCGAGGTAGCTCCCAGAACTTGTTGGAAACCTGAAGCTCAAGGCCCAGCTCGCGAAGCTCGGCCATCTCCTCCGAGGCCGCTGCCTCGAACTCCTCGTTACGAGCTGCAACCAGAGCACGAATACGGTCCACGTACTCCTCGCGAACCAGGTCATACTCACCGTCGCGAAGCTCGCGATCGATGTCCATGACGCGGTAGGCGGCAAAGTAAATGATCTTCTCTAGATCCTTTGGTGCCATGTTCAACAGGTAGCCAAGGCGTGATGGAACACCCTTGAAGTACCAGATGTGGGTTACCGGAGCCGCTAGCTCGATGTGGCCCATGCGCTCACGACGAACCGAGCTCTTGGTTACCTCGACACCACAGCGCTCACAGACGATGCCCTTGAAGCGGACACGCTTGTACTTTCCACACGAGCACTCCCAGTCCTTTGTGGGACCAAAGATCTTCTCGCAGAAAAGGCCGTCCTTTTCTGGCTTGAGGGTTCGGTAGTTGATGGTCTCTGGCTTCTTTACCTCACCAGATGACCACGAACGGATGTCCTCGCTGGTTGCAAGACCAACGCGAAGGGCACTGAAGTTTTCTACTCTTACTGACATTTTCTCTAGTTCCTCTTAGGTCTTACTGGTAGGTGTTGAAATCGGTTTCGGCGGACAGGTTCTCGTTGCGGCTTAGGTTGATGCCGAGCTCCTCGGCTGCGCGGTCGGACTCGAACTCCTCGTCCTTCAGCACTACAACCCTGCCCTCGTCGTCGATTACCTCGACGTTGAGACCCAGTGACTGCATCTCCTTTGCCAGAACCCTGAATGACTCTGGGATTCCTGGCGGCTGGATGTTGTCACCCTTGACAATCGCTTCGTAGGTGCGGACGCGACCTGCGATGTCATCGGACTTGATGGTTAGTAGCTCCTGGAGGGTGTGAGCTGCACCATAGGCCTGAAGGGCCCATACCTCCATCTCACCAAACCTCTGGCCACCAAACTGAGCCTTACCACCCAGTGGCTGCTGGGTAATCATCGAGTAAGGACCGGTCGAACGAGCGTGAATCTTGTCGTCGACTAGGTGGTGGAGCTTCAGCATGTACTTGACACCAACGGCAATTGGCTCTGGGTATGGCTCGCCACTGCGACCATCAAAGAGCCTTGCCTTACCGCTGCCGTCAATAAGCCTCTGGCCATCGGAGTTTGGCAGCGTGTGGTCCAAGATGCCAGCTACCTGGTCCTTGGTTGCACCGTCAAACACAGGAGTTGCAACCTTGGTGCCAGGATCGCTCTTGATCAAGCTCTTTGCCATGTCGTCAGCCCACTTGGCAACGCCCTTGACGTCCCAACCCTGCTTACATGCCCAACCTAGGTGGGTCTCCAGAACCTGACCGAAGTTCATACGGCCTGGAATTCCCAGCGGGTTCAGCACGATGTCAACAGGAGTTCCGTCCTCCATAAACGGCATGTCCTCGACAGGCAAAATCTTGGCGATAACACCCTTGTTGCCGTGGCGGCCAGCAAGCTTGTCACCCTCGGTGATCTTTCGCTTCTGGGCGATGTGAACAACAACCCTGCGGTTCACGCCGGCACCTAGCTCGTCGCCGTCCTCAGCATCAAATACCTTGACGCCAATTACGGTTCCGCCCTCGCCGTGTGGGACCTTCAAAGAGGTGTCGCGAACCTCGCGGCTCTTCTCGTTGAAGATCGCACGCAATAGTCGCTCCTCGGCCGAGAGCTCGGTCTCACCCTTAGGGGTTACCTTTCCAACCAGGATGTCTCCAGGTCGAACCTCAGCACCGATGCGAACGATACCCATCTCATCTAGCTGGGCAAGCGCCTCAACCGAGATGTTTGGTAGGTCGGCAGTGATCTCCTCTGCACCAAGCTTGGTGTCGCGAGCATCCACCTCATACTCCTCGATGTGAATCGAAGAGAGGGTGTCCTGCTTCACAAGCTCCTGGCTCAGGATGATCGCGTCCTCGAAGTTGTAACCCTCCCATGGCATAAATGCCACGAGCAGGTTCTTTCCAAGGGCCAACTCGCCATCCTCAGTGGATGGGCCATCAGCGAGGACGTCGCCAGCCTCAACGCGCTGACCAACCTCAACGATTACTCGCTGGTTGATAGCGGTTCCCTGGTTCGAGCGGTCAAACTTGCGCAGCGGGTAGGTGGAGCGCTTCTTGTTGTCGTTGTGGACGGTGATCTCGTCAGCGTCAATCTCCTCGACAACACCGGCCTGCTCGGCGACCACTACGGCACCCGAGTCAATAGCGGCGATGCGCTCCATGCCGGTTCCCACGTATGGGCTGTCAGCACGAAGTAGTGGCACAGCCTGACGCTGCATGTTCGCACCCATCAGAGCACGTGAAGAGTCATCGTGCTCGAGGAATGGAATCAGCGAGGTCGAGACCGAAGCTAGCTGACGTGGGGAGACGTCGATGTAGTCAACATCTGCTGCGTCAACCTCAACGATGTCGCCACGGAAGCGAGCGAAGGCCTTTGGACCCTTGAGTGAGCCATCGGTGTTCAAAGGTGTGTCAGCACCTGCGATTACCTTGCCATCCTCGGCAGCGGCATCTAGGAACTCAACGGTCTTTGAGACCTTGCCGTTCTTCACTGCGCGGTAAGGGGTCTCGATGAAGCCAAAGCTGTTGATGCGGCTAAACGCGGTAAGCGATCCGATCAGACCAATGTTTGGACCTTCTGGGGTCTCAACCGGACACATCCTTCCGTAGTGGGAAGGGTGAACGTCACGAACCTCCATCTGGGCACGCTCACGAGCGATACCACCAGGACCCAGAGCAGAAAGACGACGCTTGTGAGCGAGGCCGGCAAGTGGGTTGTTCTGGTCCATGAACTGTGACAGCTGGCTGGCACCGAAGAACTCCTTCAGTGCAGAAACAACTGGACGCAGGTTGATCAGGGTCTGCGGGGTAATCGCCTCGATGTCCTGAGTAGACATACGCTCGCGAACCACACGCTCCATACGGCTGAGGCCGATGCGAACCTGGTTCTGAATTAGCTCACCAACGCTGCGGATGCGACGGTTGGAGAAGTCGTCGATGTCATCGGAACGAACAGATAGGTTCACCTTCTTGTTGTTCATCTTGATGCCGAACTCAGCGTTCTGAGAGCTTGAAGAGACGTTGTTGGCTAGTACTAGATCGAACAGCAACAGATACTTCAGGGTGCTGACGATGTCCTCGCGGGTGAGCGTGGTGATGTTGGCATCCTGCTCGATCTGGAGCTTGCGGTTGATCTTGTGGCGACCAACGCGAGCGAGGTTGTAACGCTTGGACTCAAAGTAGGTGGAGCGCAGCCATGCGTCTGCTACCTCACTACCTGCAGCCTCACCACGAACCTTGCGGTAGACCTCGCGAAGAGCCTCTTCCTTGGTAAGAATCGGGTTGGCAAATACCTTCGACTCGTCATACTC
>JAYORB010000016.1:0-18653 GCA_038123155.1 Aquiluna sp.
GGCCACCTCTTCCTTCAGAAACTGCTCAAACCTTGCGTGTAGAGACTTGGTTTTGGTCTGCGATGGCTGCCACTCAGACCCTGCAAGCCTTGATTGCAAACCCCACCACACCCGGGGTAAACGTCTTCAAGAGGTGGGCTAGGACCGGTACTCGGGCTTCGGGGTCAGCTCTGACGAGTACTCGGCCTGTTCAGGAAGATTTCCGCTTAGGTATGCAAAGTCCTCATCGCTGAGCTTGATGTCTAAAGCGCTCACGCAATCGAGAACGCTTTCTGCTCTAGTCGCACCTGGAATTGGAAGCACTGCAGGCGAATACTTCATCTCCCAAGCCAGTGCCAGGGCAAAAGGGCTAACGCCAAGCTTTGCGGCGACCTCTTCAAAGGCAGAGCTGGAGGAAATCTCACTCTTGGTCCTCACTCCCCCGAGCGGTGACCAGGGCAGGAAGGTTATCTCGTGCTCTTCGCACACCTCCAGCACATCAAGATCGTGACGGTAGCGGGGAGAGAACTCGTTTTGTATCGAGACCACTCCGCCCTCGGCCGGGGTGCCTGCTATGTCGAGCGCAACCCTCAGCTGCTCTGCGTCGTAGTTTGAGACACCAATTTGGTCAACCAGTCCCCGGATCTTCAGCTCTAAAACGTTTTCGAACTGAGTTTCAAAGTCAATACTCGGGTCCAGCCGGTGGTGCTGCCAAAGGTCGATCTTGTCGACGCCAAGAGCTTTCATTGACCTCTCGGTGGCAGCGAGCAAATAATCAAGGCTTCCGTTCCTGCCCCAGCTCTCACCTTCGCTGCGTGTGATGCCGCCCTTGGTGGCGATTACGACCTTGTCTTTTTGCTCCTTGGAGCCACTCCAGGTCCTCAGTGCCTCAGCCACAAACTCCTCGTTGTGACCCTTCGCATCCCAGGTGGGGGCATAAATATCTGCCGTATCTAAAAATGTAATCCCGGCATCTAGGCCTGCGTGAATTGCCGGTATGGCCTCCTCAGCCCTACGCACTGGGTCTAGTGCAGCACCGTTGGACCAAATCCAAGATACGTTCATGCAGCCGATGCCGATTGCAGATACTTCTCTGTAGCCAAGCTGCTTCGTTCTCATGAGGCCTCCCAAGTTCTTGTACTAAAGTTTACTGATAAAGCATTGAAACGATTCAAATAGGAACCTCTTGACAAAACTTGTTTACGGCCTCCTCGTCTTGGTTACGATTCTGGTTCCATTCCAATTTGACGTTTATGTTCCTGCCTTTCCCCAGTTAGCCGTTTATTTCTCTGCCACGGAGGCAGAAGTGCAACTTACGCTGACCGCGACTCTTATCGGAATGGCAACTGCACAGCTAATAATTGGCTCCTTGAGCGATGCGCTCGGGAGGCGCCGTCCAATGATTGCTATGTTGCTGCTCTACGTAACATCCGCAGCGGCCTGCCTCTACGCACCTTCAATCGAAGTAATGACAGCCTTGAGGTTCATTCTTGGTTTCAGCGCCTCGAGTGGCTTTGTGATCGTCAACGCCTACATCAGGGATGTTTCCACGAATGCCGAAGCGCCGAGGAGATTTGCCACTCTTCTCACAATCAACGGGGTTGGGCCGCTCTTAGCTCCACTCGTGGGTGGACAACTGTTGCGATTTGGCGACTGGAAAATCGTTTTTATCTTCTTGGCAATCCTGGGGAGCATTAGTCTCACGAGTATCGCTCTAAAACTTCCCGAATCTCTTCCAAGAGAAAGAAGGGGGCGTCTCCAGATCTCGTACATGTTTGACAACTTGCGCCTTGTCTTCGCAGATAGGGCGTTTGTGATGATGGGGGTTACCTGGGGGCTCGTCTTTGCGGCAGCGGCCACGTACATCTCTGGCTCCCCATTCGCGATTCAACGACAATTCGGACTTACGGAAACCGAATACACCTACATGTTTGCCTTCTCGAACCTGCTACTGCTGTTTGCCAACTTTATTAACCGGCACCTCTTGAAAACGAAAGCTCCACTGACGATGTTGCGCTACGGTATGAGTCAGGCAGCAGTAGCCGCGCTGCTGCTTGGTTTGCTTTCGCTTCAGGGCAGTCCACCTTTTTACCTTGTACTTGCTGCCTTTGGGTTGTCTGTCTCGACAATGGGATTCACGGGCGCTAACGCAACGAGTCTCGCGCTTAGAAGCCACAAGGAACGGGCCGGGCTGGCAGCGGGCATGTTTGGCTTCTTTGCCTTTGGCTTCGCGGCTTTGTCGGCCCCGATCTCCGGAGCCTTGTTTGGAGCTTCTCTCTCTGGCGTTCTCGCCCTAATGGCAATCTTTCTTCTCAGCGCATCGGCTACGGTGCTGATTGGGCTCAGAAGGAAGACTGCAGCAGTTATTGACGACTAAATCGTTGCCGAGTCAATGACGAATCGGTACCTGACATCTGAGTCAATCACCCGAGTGTAAGCGCGATCCATAGCCGAGGCCTCGGTGCAATCCAGCAGCTCAATGTCGCTAACAATGTTGTGTTTTCCGCAGAAATCAAGCATCTCTTGGGTGTCTTTGATGTTTCCCGTATTTATGCCCGCAATTGACCTAAGGCTTGTGACCACATTCATGGGATTGAAACCCTGTTGATTACCCGACATGCCCAGGTATACAAGCGTCCCGCCAACGTTGAGAGTGCCGAGCAGGTTATCCAGATCCAGATCAGCACTGGTGGTGTTGAGTAGTAGATCAAAGAAGTTCTGATGACTCTCGTAGATATCAGCTGTGATCAGGTAATCTTTGGCACCCATCTGCTTGGCATCTTCGGCCTTGGACTGAGAGCGACCCAGCACGTAAACCTCGGCTCCCATTGCCACCGCAAACTTCACGGCCATGTGCCCTAGGCCACCGAGACCCATGACGCCGACCTTCATTCCGGGCTTTACGCCCCAATGCTTTAGCGGGGTGTAGACGGTGATGCCGGCACACAGCAGCGGAGCGCTGGCTGCGTAATCGATGTTCTCCGGAACTGAAAGAACGAAGTCTTCTCTGACCACAACATCCTTGGCGTAGCCGCCATAGGTTGGGCTGCCGTCATACTGGCGACCGTTGTAGGTCTGCACGTTTCCAGTGCGGCAGAAATTCTCCTGGCCGGCAATGCATGGTCCGCATGTGCCGCAGGAATCTACGAAAGTTCCAACGCCCACGCGGTCGCCTACCTTGAACTTGGTCACGTCCGAACCCACCGCGGTTACATCGCCTACGATTTCGTGGCCTGGAACCATTGGAAAAATACCCTCAAACCATTCGTCGCGTGCCTGGTGGATATCGCTGTGGCAAAGACCGGAGTAACGGATGTTTATGGCGACCATGTCGGGCCCCAATTTTGGAAGCGGTACCTCGCCCTTCTCAAATGGTGCTCCAGGTGAATTTGTGATTAGTGCCTTAGTGGTTGTCATTTCCATCTCCTATGTTGTCGGCTAGCGCAGCCGCTGCAGAATCTTTACGTGCTCAGGGGTCAGCTCCTCGAGGGAGCTAACGCCAAGCAGTTTCATTGTGCGCAGCATCTGACCACGCAAAATCTCAAGTGCCCGATCTACACCCTCTCGGCCGCCGGCCATCAGGCCGTATAGGTAGGCGCGGCCAATCAGGGTGAAGCGAGCGCCGTGAGCAATGGAGGCGACTATGTCTGCGCCATGCATAATCCCGGTGTCGACCATGACCTCAACATCATTCTTCAACTGCTTCTTCACCTCTGGTAGTAAGTGGAACGGAACCGGAGCCCGATCGAGCTGCCTGCCGCCGTGGTTGGAAAGAACGATCGCGTCGACCCCCAATTTGGCAACTCTCTTTGCATCCTCAACGTTTTGGATGCCCTTGACAATTACCTTGCCTCCCCACTGCTCCTTGATCCACTTGAGATCGTCAAAATCAATCGTCGGATCGAACATGAAGTCAAGCAACTCTGCAACGGTTCCGTCCCATGTATCCAGCGAGGCGAACTTCAACGGATCGGTAGTGAGGAAGTTCCACCACCACTCCGGACGGGGAATGGCGTTTGTTATTGTCTTGATACTCAGCGTCGGGGGTATGGTCATGCCGTTGTACTTGTCGCGCAAGCGATCTCCGGCCACCGGCACATCGACGGTGAGCATTAGGGCGTCGAAGCCAGCTTGCTTTGCCCGGTCGATAAGCTCCATCGAGCGCTCGCGGTCTTTCCACATGTAAAGCTGGAACCAGTTCCTGCCATCAGGGGCAGCAGCTGCAACTTCCTCGATGGATCTGGTGCCCATAGTCGAGAGCGTGAAAGGGATATCGGCGGCCTGTGCCGCTGTTGCTCCTGCAATCTCTCCCTCGGTGTGCATCATCCGAGTGAACCCCGTCGGGGCAATACCGAATGGCATGCTTACTTGCTTTCCAAGCACATCCCACGAGGTAGAAACCTCCGAAACATCGCGAAGAATGTTCGGCTGGAACTCAATGTCTTCGAAAGCTTGTCGAGCTCTTCTTATAGATATTTCTTGGTCGGCAGAACCGTCTGTGTAGTCGAACGGGGCTTGGGGGGTTCGGCGCCTTGCGATCTCTCTTAGGTCATAAATGGTGAAGGCTCTGGAGAGCCTTCGCTTTCGACCGTCCAGCACTATTGGGCGGAAGCGCATCAATTGTGCGAGATCCTTCGGGTTTGGGAACCTTCTCTTTACCCTACTTCTTGCCATGTCTCCTACTTGAAGCGGACGATACTCGGCTTGGAGACCGAGATGACGTATTCGCCATAACCCAGGGAAGAACCGTTGTTCATGGATTCTCCGTTGACAAACAGCTGAGAATCTGCAGAAACCGGCAGATCAAGCTCAGCTGTGACACCGAATGGCACTCTAAGGACTGCACTTAGATCACCACAACTAACAACCTCCCACTCAATGGAGACATTTCCATAGGAAGTCCTAATGCAGGCCTCAGCGCTTGAAAACCCGCTCGCAGGTCTGGGCGCAACGATCGTGGTCCGGTAACCAGGGTTGGCGGCGGTGGGTGCCAGACCGGCCACATTCCGGTAAACCCAGTCAACAACTGCGCCATAGGCGTAGTGGTTGAACGAAATCATCGACTCGTCTTCCTGGTGCTCATTTGCGGTGTCCATCTCGCCAGCATGAATTGAGCCGTCTTCCTTGATGGCGTCCCAACGTTCCCAGATGGTGGTTGCACCGCGCTCAACCTGGTAAAGCCAGGAGCGAACCTCTCGCCGCATGAGCATGAGGTAGGCCTCTTCGAAATAACCTGCCTTGCTCAGAGCGTGAAGGATAAGAGGTGTCCCGAGAAACCCGGTGGTGATCATTCCATCGTCTTTGCGTACCATGCCAGCCAATATTTTGGCCACTGACTCGCGCTCACTCTCCGGGCAAATCTCGAACTCGAGGGCAATTGAGCAGCCGGCTGTGGTTGATCTGGCGTGTTCACCAAACTCGGCCCAGATGTTTTGCTTCAGTTCATCCGCCATCGCTTGGTACTTAGATGCACCCTCATCGGATCCAACCAAGCGCTCGGCTCGAGCGGTTAGAACAGCAGTGTGGGCAAAGAAGCTGTTGGCCACATAGTCCGCGCTTACTTTGGCCTCCCAAGGTCGGTCGCTCGGAGCGTCTGGATCACACCAGTCTCCAAACTGGAATTCGGTCGGCAGGAACTTCTCGCCCTTGCGGCGATTGTGGAGGGCATCTGTCCAGCGACGCATTGACCCAAGCTGCTGCTTCAAAATGTCAACTGAGCCGTATGTCTCGTAGGTGGCAACCGGCACGATTGTGGCGGCGTCCGCCCAGCCGGCGCGACCCATTACCTCCCACTCATTTGAAGGCATTGGCTGGAGCGAAATCAGATCTGGAACCACTGCAGCAACGTTTCCAGCCTCATCCTGGTCTAGTTCGAGATCGATTAGCCAACTGCGCCAGAAGGCCTCAGCATCAACCAAAGTGTTTGCCGCGTAGGCAAATGCCTGAGCATCGCCCGTCCAACCAAGACGCTCATCACGCTGTGGGCAGTCCGTAGGAAGACCAACGAAGTTATCGCGCTGTGACCAAACCACGTTCTCATGCAGTCTGTTCAGCCTGATGTCCGAAGAAGCGAAGTGGCTTCGCTTAGCGGTATTACTGCTGATTGCAATCGCGACGCCCGATACCACCTCGGCATCCGTTACCACGTCTGCGTGCTGGAATCCGTGGAAGGTGAACTTGGGAACAAGGGTCTGTCTGCCATCGCGGCCCAAGGTATAGACATCGGTGGCCTTGGCGCTTCTCAGCGCCTGGGTGTGCAGCGTTCCATCCGGGTTCAGCACCTCTGCGTGGCGGACCGTAACCTGCTGGCCTTTCTTGCCCTCAACGATTAGCTCTACCCAGCCGGCGACATTCTGTCCGGCATCCAGCTGGACCCGATCGGCGTGCTGCTCCAATCGCATTGGGAAGCGCTCGATTTCCTGGATTGGGTCCGCAATGCGCGGGTGCAAGCTTGCCTTGTCAATTTCGGCCAATTGAGCTGCCTTCCACGAGCTGTCATCAAAGCCAGGCGCCGCCCAACCGCACTGCTCAAAGTTGTAATCGGTAGTCGTGCCGTCGTAGATGCTTGCGAAACGAGTCTCTCCGGTAGAGCATTTGAAACTCTCGTCGGTACAAAGGGTTTGAACTGAACCATCTTCGAAGGTCATCTCCAGCTGAGCAAGCACAGCGGTTTGCGATCCATAGTTGTCGTACTTGTTCATGAAGCCGAGCTTGCCGCGGAACCACCCGTCCGCTAGCTCTACGCCGATTGCGTTCGCTCCAGAACGGACATGCTTCGTGACGTCAAAGGTCGCCACATTCAACCGATCCTGATAAGCCGTCCAGCCAGGGTTTAGGAACTCATCGGCGACGGCTAGACCGTTAATCATCACGTCATAGACTCCGTGTGCACTTACATACAGTCTCGCGCTCACCGGCTTTGCGCTTGTCACAAATTCTCTGCGCAACAGAGCAGCTGGCTCAGAGTGCTTTGAGCCATCGGTGATTGCCTGCGCAATGAAGTCTTGTGCGCTCAGCAGACCTGCCTCGAAGCAGAAAGATTCAGACCAATCTGACCAACCCGCTTCGGTCTCGACGCGAACGCGATAGAAGCGCTGCTCTCGCGATGCCAGCGAACCACCAGGTGCTTCAATTCCGAACTGCTCTGGTCCGCTGCCGACAGCCACTTCGATTGTGCTTTCGAAGCTCTGGGTCGCGCTCGCCTCGATCTCATAACCGAGTTGGCTGAGGCCGGTGGTTTTGCTCTCGATGCTCCATCGCATGAGCGGGGCGTCGCCAGGTAGACCAATTAGAGCAGCTGGATGCTGGGATCGAAGCTGTGTGACGGTTACAGGGTTCTGAGTCATCGCCGACTTCCTTATTCATGTTGGTTGACATCGTCACTATACATTGAATCGTTTCAAGTAATCAATGGCTGCCGACGTGATCTTCACCTTAGCTGTTGGGTGGTACAGCCTCGGTCATCGCGATTTGCTGCTTTAGGCGCTCTAGTTCAGGGTGTGCATGCAAAAGGTGTTCTTTTTCCCACGTTACGTGATTGTTATCCAAATTGTTTGACGACCCCGACGGAGTACCTATAAATTGAAACAATTCATTGAAACGATTCAATGATTGTTGGCCAATCCAACAACTACAACACATAAGGAGCCAAATGTTTTCTTTCAAGAGAAAGCGTGGTGTTGTTGCCGGCACCGCTGCAATGGCCGCAGCGGTCTTGGTTATGAGCGGATGTGCATCTAGCTCTGACTCCGGTGATTCATCACCATCTTCAAACAGCGGTGGAGACAGTGGGACGACTGCAGAGCCAGTAACAATTTCTGTCTTGGCTGACAACGCCGAGAACATGATTGCTTACACCGATGCCCTCGTTGCCGCTTTCGAAGCTGCTAACCCCAACATCACCGTCGAGACCGAACTTCGCCCTGGTGGCGCTGATGGAGACAACCTTGTGAAGACGAGGTTGGCCACCGGAGAGATGAATGATTTCTTCTTCTACAACTCTGGCTCCTTGCTACAGGCTCTAAATCCTGACGAAACGCTCACAGATCTTTCGGGTGAGCCCTGGGCAGGCGACGTAGTCGAGTCGTTCTGGCCCACAGTTTCCACTGCGAATGGTAAGTACGGAGTTCCCTACGGAACTGCGATGGGTGGAGGAATCGTCTACAACTACCAGGTTTACGAAGACCTCGGCCTAGACGTACCTCTCACATGGGACGAGTTCATGGCAAACAACAAAGCCATCTATGACGCTGGAATTGCACCTGTCTGCCAGTCCTATGGAGACACATGGACCTCTCAGCTGTTCGTTTTGGCCGACTACCACAACGTGCTAGCAGAGGAGCCAGACTTCACCGAGCGTTACACCAACAACCAGGCCAAGTATGCAACCAGCGCCGCAGCTGTCCGAGGATTCGAGTACCTCGAGGAGCTTCACAACGCTGGTTACTACAACTCAGACTATGCGTCGGCACTGTTCCCGGATGCGCTAGTCAAGGTTGCGACTGGAGAGTGCGCCCACTACCCACAGCTCACATTCGTAGTATCAACACTGCTGACAATCGATGAGACGCTCGTAAACAACATTGGTTTCTTCGCTCAGCCAGGTGCAAGCGCAAGCACCAATGGGTTGACCGTGTGGATGCCTGCTGCCGGCTACATCCCGAAGTCAACATCTGGTGCGGAACTTGAAGCCGCCAAGGCATTTGCTGCATTCGTTGCAAGCGATGAGGGTATCCAGGTTTACATTGACACCAATGGTCAGACAGGTCCATTCCTCACAAAGGACGCCCCTAGTGCTGATGACTTGTACCCTGCCTACGCAGACATGTTCCCTTACTTCGAGCGTGAGGGCGGCACAAGCCCTGCCCTTGAGTTCGTGAGCCCAATCAAGGGTCCGGCTTTGGAGCAGATCACTGTTGCTACCGGAACGGGACAGTACTCGGCCGCTGAGGCTGCCGCACTTTACGACGAGGATGTAAAGAAGCAGGCACAGCAGCTGGGTATCCCAGGCTGGTAAAAACTAGAAATCGCTAAGAGAATAAGCAAGGCCTGGGTGCTATCGCCCAGGCCTTGCTTCCCAAAGGGGATAAGTTGACGATCGTTAGCAATGAAGTAAAAAAAATTGGGTTAAGCGCAAAGAACGTCGCTCGAAACTATCCGCTTTGGTTTCTTATCCCAGGCTTGCTCGTATACATAGTCCTGTTTGCTGTTCCAACATTCTCATCGCTTTTCTTCAGCCTTACACGCTGGACCTTCTTCGACATTGAATTCATAGGCCTTGACAACTACGAGCTCTTCTTCTCGGAACCATTTTTGATTCAAGGTGTAACAAACACCTTCATTTATGCGTTCCTAACCTCGGGAACAAAGGTTGTCTTGGGAATGGCATTAGGCATTTGGTTATCAGGCCAAGTTTTTGCCAAAGGCTACCTAAGAGCTGTGATCTTTTTCCCTGTCTTAGTCTCAACCGTCGGGGTTGGAATAACCTTCAAAGTTCTAATGCACCCTGAAAAGGGATTTATCAACCAAACTTTGACAGTCTTCGGTATTGAAGGGCCTAACTGGCTCGCTGAGCCAGCGATAGCCCTCTACTCCGTCATCGCCATCGACGTATGGAAAGGCGTCGGAATTGCAACGGTAATTTATCTTGCAGGGCTTGCCGCAATACCTCAGGAATATCGGGAGGCGGCACTTGTCGATGGCGCAGGGGCCTGGCAACGATTTAGAAATATCACTCTGCCTCTTCTGATGCCGGCCACAAGCACAGTCATAGTTCTTTCATTGATTGGTGGGCTGCGGTCATTTGACCTCATCTGGGCAACTACGAAGGGAGGGCCTGGATTCGCCTCTGATGTCCTCGCGTCGGTTATTTTCAAGCAGTATCAAGCCGGGTTCTACGGCCTATCAACCGCTGGAAACGTGGTGCTATTCGTGCTCGTGGCAGTGATTGTGTACCCATTATCGGCCTGGCTAAACAAGAAGACGGTGGAGGCTTAGCCCATGCGTGCTCAAAAAATCCGAGGGCTAATTTCCGGTGTGATTGGAATTCTTGTCACCTCTGTGCTCTTCATTGTTCCCTTCATTTTCATCCTTACCGTTGCCATGAAGACGCGACAAGAGGCCAATCTGCTTAAATTCAGCTGGCCTGAAGACATGGCTTTCTTAGAGAACCTGATTGCCGTGCTTGAGTTTCGCGACAATACGGTGATTCGAGCCTTTATAAACTCGACCGTTCTCACCGTTGCTTCGGTAGCCCTGATGATTGTCTTTGGCGCGATGATCGCGTACGTAATTCAGCGGCGCCCTAGCAAAATTTCCAAACTCATAAACGGCTTCGTGTTGGCTGGCCTAATTATTCCTCCGGCTGTTGTGCCGACCATTTTTCTAATGCAATCTTTGGGCATCTTCAAGACTCTGCACGGGCTAATCTTCATTGAAGTTGCCTTTGGACTTAGCTTCACGATCCTCCTGTTTAGAGCCTTTATCGCCACAATTCCGAGAGAGCTAGACGAGGCGGCAATTATCGACGGTGCTGGGCCGCTTCGCCTCTTCTTCCAGGTTGTCTTCCCGCTGCTAAAGTCCGTGATTGTGACCGCGGTAATACTGCAGTCAATTTTCGTGTTCAATGACTTCCAGAACCCGCTTTACTTCCTGCCGGGAGATGAAAACGTAACTGTGCAGCTGACCCTGTTCAATTTCCAAAGCCAATTCCTAAGCCAATACAACCTCTTGTTCATGGACATCTTGCTGATCACAGTGCCGATGCTGATTCTCTTCCTGGTCTTCAACAAGCGGATTGTGGCGGGAATGACCTCAGGAGCAGTCAAGGGCTAAAGGGCTAACTGAATCATCAGCTTTGTGGAAGGTAGCTGTCCAGTCCAAAATCTGACGCAAGTATGGACGCACGAATTGCTTCGAGCGAGTCTCCTACCAACCCAGCTGCACGCGCCTGAACCATTAGGTTTCCGATGGCGGTTGCCTCTGCTGGTCCGGCAATTACCTCAACTTGGCAGTAATCGGCTGTCAGTTGATTCAATAATCTGTTCTGTGAGCCACCGCCGATTACATGGAGTTTGCTGCAGTTCTCACCTGTTAGTTTCTGGAGTAACTTCAGGTTGCTTGCGTAGGAAGAAGCGAGAGAATGCATAATCGATGCCACAAGTTCACCCCTATTGGCAGGAACAGGACTACCGGCTGCAGTAATGAGCTTTTCGATGCGGCTAGGCATGTCGCCAGGGGCTACCAGAGACGGATCAGAAACGTCAAAGATTGCTGGGTTGGCAACCCGAGCCGCCTCCTCCAGGAGGTCAGTGAGCGAGATTGTTTCGCCTGCTTCGCTCCAGGTGCGCTGAGATTCACTGAGAAGCCACAGGCCACTGAGATTCTTGAGATATCTTGTCCTGCCATCGACACCAAGCTCGTTAGTGAAGTTGGCTTCCATCGAAGCTTTAGTCAGGACTGGATTGGGCAGTTCCGTGCCGAGCAGGCTCCAGGTCCCACTAGATAGATAGAAGACGTCTTCTTCCACCGATGGCACACCGACAACCGCGCTTGCGGTGTCGTGCGATCCGACGAGTACCACCTTCGTGCTAGCTAGCCTCTGTCCAAGACTGCGGGTTATCGAACCCAGCTCCTCGCCGGCATCTCGCAGCGGCGCAAACTTGTTGATTGGAATTCCGAGGCGCTCGGCAAGGTCGCTATCCCACTGCTTTGTCTGTGCATTCAGCAGGCCGGTTGATGACGCATTGGTTCGCTCGGTGGCCAAGTTGCCGGTTAGGAAGAAACCGAGCAAATCCGGAACCATCAAAATGTGCTCTGCGCGCTCGAGAGCCTCACTCTGCTGCTCGGCCTGTCGCCTGAGCTGGTAAATGGAATTAAAGGGAAGAAACTGCAAGCCACTTGTTGCATAGAGCTGAGCGAAATCAACGCTCGAGTGCACTAATTCGACGCCAAGGTTGTTCTTGGGATCGCGGTAGCAGTTCGGGCTGGCAATCAACTCGCCGCGAGCAACAAGCCCGTAGTCGACGGCCCAGGTGTCGATGCCGATGCTGACCACATCGAGACCAAGGCGCTCAGCCCGAGCGCCAAGCTCGCGCAAACCGGTAAGCACCCCGGCCAGAAGTTGATCAAAGTCCCAGACCAGATCATCTCCGAGTTGCTTTGCGCCATTGGGGAAACGATGCACCTCAGTCAGCGAGAGTTTCCCCTGCTCAAAAAGCCCGGCAATCACTCTGCCGGAGCTCGCTCCGATATCGATTGCCCCAAATAGCTTCTTCATTTCTACCTCAAGAACGCCGCTGCGACCCCTGCGTCAACCGGAATGTGGAGACCGGTGGTGTGTGAGAGGTCTCCCGCAGTTAGTGCGTAGACAGCATTTGCAACATTTTCTGGAACGACCTCGCGCTTCAGAATTGTGCGCTGGGCATAGAACTTGCCAAGATCCTCTTCCTTGACGCCGTAGACCTTGGCCCTCGATGCACCCCAGCCGCCGGCAAAAATTCCAGAGCCACGAACCACCCCATCAGGGTTAATTCCGTTGACTCGAATGCCGAACTCACCTAGCTCTGCGGCCAGCAATCTGACCTGGTGGGCCTGGTCGGCCTTGGTGGCGGAGTATGCGATGTTGTTGGGCCCGGCGAATACGGAGTTCTTGGACGAGATATAGATGATATCTCCGCCCATGCCCTGGTCCATCATGAGCCTCGCGGCCTCTCTGGAAACCAGGAACGATCCCTTTGCCATTACGTTGTGCTGCAGATCCCAGTCCTTTTCGGTGGTCTCCAGCAGTGGCTTGGAAAGCGAAAGTCCCGCGTTGTTTACAACCAGGTCAACCCCACCAAATGCAATCGCCGTTGACGCTAGGGCTTTCTCGATGTCCTCAGACTTTGTCACATCGACCTGAACGGCAAGTGCCTTATCTGGTCCGCCAAGTTCTGCGGCCAGCTCTTCGGCAGCGGCAATGTTGAGATCTGCGATTACAACGCATGCGCCCTCGCCCGCCAGTCGCTCGACTATTGCCCTACCAATTCCACTGGCTCCACCGGTGACAAAGGCGACTCGGGATGCAAGCGGCTTTGGCTTTGGCATGCGCTGCAGCTTCGCCTCTTCCAGTGACCAGTACTCGATGTTGAACTTATCTCGATCGCTGATCGCCTGATACCTACTGATGGCCTCGGCGCCACGCATCACGTTGATGGCGTTTAGGTAGAACTCACCTGCCACCCGCGCGGTCTGCTTGTTTGCACCGAAGGAAAACATTCCGACTCCCGGCACCAAGACAATCGCCGGGTCAGCGCCGCGCATTGCTGGCGAATCCTTCTTCGCATGCTTGCGGTAGTAGGAAGCGTAATCCTTTCGGTACTGCTCGTGGAGCTGGGCAATACGCTTCTTCACCTGCTCGATCGGTGCATCGGGTGCTGTGTCCAAGACCATTGGCTTGACCTTGGTGCGCAAGAAGTGGTCTGGGCAGCTGGTTCCTAGCTCAGACAGCGGCTGGAGCTTTGAAGACTCCAGGAACTCCAACACCCGAGGGTCATCGTTGAAGTGTCCAAACATCGGCTTGTCGGTCGAGGCAATACCACGAAGTAGCGGCGCTAACTCAGCCGCACGGGCCTGACGTTTGGCCTTGGAAAGTGGAGCAAACTTCTTGACCTTGGAGGCAAACGGATTCTTCTTGCCCTTGGCCTTGATGTAGGCCTCGGCGGTGCGGATGATCCAGAGCGAGTTCTTCTCACTCTGCGCGCTGGTGTCGCCCCAGGCTGTGATTCCGTGGCCACCCAGGATGCAGCCGATCGCCTGCGGGTTACGACGCTTAATCTCTGCGATGTCCAGACCGAGCTGAAAGCCCGGGCGGCGCCAAGGAACCCAAACGACCTTGTCGCCATAAATCTTTTTTGTCAGCTCCTCGCCGTCTACCGAAGTGGCAACCGCGATGCCAGAGTCTGGGTGCAGGTGGTCAACGTGATTAGCCTCCACGAGGACGTGCATGGCGGTGTCAATCGAGGGCGCCGCACCGCCACGGCCGTGCAGGCAGTAGTCAAACAGCGCCACCATCTCGTCTTCGCGCTTCAACCCCGGGTACACATCAACCAACGCGCGGGCTCGATCGAGTCTCAGAACGGCGAGGCCGGACTCGGTCATAGTGCCGAGATCGCCGCCGGATCCCTTCACCCAGACGAGATCCACCTTCTCACCAGTTGCTGGATCAACGTCAACGCCCTTGCTGGATGTGTTTCCGCCCGCAAAGTTTGTGTTCTTCGGGTTCGAACCGAGTCGGTTCGATCTTGCTATCAGGTCTGCAGCTGCCTTATTGGACACTACGCTCCCCAGCCGGCCTGTTCGCCCCCAACGCGGTCCCTTGCGATCTGCTCGGCGTAGCCACTTGACCGATAGGTTCCCATTGCATCCAATGGTAGGCCTCGGCTCTGACGCCACTGAGCGAGCTCAGCGCGCACGTCTGTCTGATAGGCGTCCATGAAGATGTCATTCGCTGCCATAACGTCGCCGGCAAGCTGGGCCTTATCGAGTGCCTCGCGGTCCACCAGTAGTGCCCGCGCGGTCATCTCTTGAACGGTCAGCACCGAGCGAATCTGTGCCGGAATCTTGGCCTCAACGTTGTGTCCCTGATCCAACATGAAGGCAAGGTCGCTGTCCTCATCTAGACCGCCGCCGCGAATTACTTCATACATGATGCGGAAGAGCTGGTAGGGGTCGGCAGCGCCCACAATCAGATCGTCATCAGCGTAGAACCGAGAGTTGAAATCGAAGGATCCGAGCTTCCCGAGGCGCAGCAGCTGCATGACAATGAACTCTATGTTGGTGCTGGGTGCGTGGTGTCCGGTGTCTAGACAAACAACCGCACGATCCCCAAGTGCTAGGCACTGCGCATAGCTCGTGCCCCAGTCCGGAACATCGGTGTGGTAAAAGGCCGGCTCAAAGATCTTGTACTCAAGAACTAGGCGCTGCTCTCCGGAAAGGCGCGCATAGATCTTCTGCAGGCTGTCGGTAAGCAGGTCCTGCCTGCGCCGCATGTCATCCTGACCGGGATAGTTGGTGCCGTCGGCAAGCCAGATCTTGAGGTCCTGGCTGCCGGTGTGGCCCATGATGTCGATGCAATCAAAGTGGTGATCGATTGCCTTCTGCCTGATGCGCTTGTCACTGTGAGTCAGTCCACCAAACTTGTAATCCTCGTCTTGGAATGTGTTCGAGTTGATGGTTCCAAGGCCGACACCTAGGTCCTGCGCATGGGAACGAAGGGCGTCATAGTCATCAACTCTGTCCCACGGGATGTGCAGCGCAACACGATTGGCAAGGCCGGTGACCGTGTTTACCTGCGCCGCATCGGCGATCTTCTCAAAGGGGTTTCTCGGCACTCCTGGCTGCGGGAAAACACGGAATCGAGTTCCCGTGTTGCCGTAGGCCCAGCTAGGCACCTCAATCTCGAGAAGTGACAGCTGGTCAAGCTGTGTTGACGTCAGGTTCGCCATTGGAGACCCCTTACAATTTGAATCGTTTCAATAATCTACTGGATTTGCGTGCATCCATGCAACCATTGGGTTTTCTTTATGGAAACGTTGCCATTTTTGAAGCGTTACATATTCGCAACTCGCTCCTGAAGTAGTGTGGTCTTTTGGGAGGCATCATGTCCAAAAAAAATCAGCCGAGCATCAATGATGTTGCAAAGCTAGCCGGGGTATCTTTGGGCACCGTCTCAAATGTCCTGAACTATCCCGATCGAGTCCGAGAGCAAACCGTCCGCAAAGTAACAAAAGCCATCGATCAGCTGGGGTTTGTCCGCAATGATGCTGCTAGGCAACTGAAGGCCGGTAAATCCAAAGCCCTCGGCATGATCGTGCTGGATTCCTCAAACCCCTTCTTTGGAAACATGGCCAAAGGGGCAGAGGATGCTGCGGCCGAGGATGGCTATCAGGTTTTCCTTGGAAACTCGGGCTCAGAGTTAGCCAGAGAGGCTAACTACCTAAGGATGTTCCGGGAGCATCGACTCAGTGGTGTCTTGCTTTCGCCAATAGGTGGAGCCGGGGATCTCATCGCCACTTCGAGGCAAATGGGGACCCAGGTTGTATTGGTGGACCGAAAGGAGGACGCTTCGCTCTGCTGTTCCGTTTCGGTAGATGACATAGCGGGTGGAAGGCTAGCTGCCCAGCACTTAATTGACCTTGGAAGACAGAAATTGGCGTTTGTGGGTGGGCCGTTGGATATTCATCAAATTGCTGATCGTCTTCAAGGGGCGAAAGAGAGCGTCCGCGCTACAAAGGGCAAAGTATCGATTAAGGTGTACCGGGCCAAAGCTCAGGATGTTATCAGCGGCCGTGAGGTAGGAATGTCGATCTTGCGCGAAAACAAAGAGAATCGCCCCGATGCAATCTTTGCGGCCAACGACCTCTTGGCAGTTGGCCTCTTGCAGGCCTTTGCCCTTAAGAACAGTGTGGCGGTTCCGGACGAGATTGCCATCGTTGGCTATGACGACATTGACTTCGCGCAGTCCGCTGTGGTGCCGCTTACATCTATCAAGCAACCGGCATCTCTGCTTGGCTCTACGGCGCTGGAAATGCTGGTGGATGAAATCGAAAACCCGGCAACCCACCAACACCGACAGATTACGTTCCAACCGGAGCTAGTCACCCGAGAGTCAACCGGTTACCCGGCAACCGACTAAACGCTGATCGTCAGCAATTTTCCGGACTCCGCGAAGTTCAGAGTCACTCTGAGCTGATAGTCACCGGGCTCCAGGACCCACTCTCCGCCCTCAAAAACCTTGAGGTAGTCCGTGTCCATATCAACCAAAACCTCGGTTTCCCCAACGACTGACTCTGTTCGGGCAAAGCCAACTAGCCATTCCTTTGGCCTTACAAACTTTGAGTCGGACTTCGAAGCAAAGACCATAGCAAGTCCCTTCGAAGAAATCTCGCTTGAGTTGTTTAGCGTGGCAACAACTCGGGTCTGATCTGAGCTCATCTCAGCAAAGCCAATGCTCCACTTTCCATAGCCAATTCCAGCGCCAATTGGGAAGTCGACTTCCTTACCGCTCACAGCTAGCGCACGATAGCCAATGTCTAGCCCCTCGGTGTAGTGCAGCTTGCCAGCAATAGGCGTTGTAGACAACGGGCTTCCTTCATCACTCATTACCCAAGAGGTTGGAAGGCGACCAGCTGGTTCGGCATCACCAAATAGAACCGCGCCCAGTGCTTCGGCTGCATACTGACCTCCGAACCAGGTCACCAGAATTGCAGCAACATCGTCGCGCCATGGCATATCCACCGGTGACCCAGCATTGACGACTACGACCGTGTTCTGATTGACCGCCGCAACCGCACGAACTAATTCGTCCTGGTGGCCGGGCAGCGTTATGGTCTCTCGGTCAAAACCTTCAGACTCAACGGCTGAGTTGGTTCCAACTACAACAACCGCAACCTCAGACTCCTTGGCTTCCGCAACTGCCCTTGCAATGAGATCCTCAGGGTCATCATTTCTTGCGACCTCGCCCACCATGACGCTCATTGTGTTGTATGCCTCTTTGATACCGGGGTCAAAAATAATTGCCTTCACCCTGAGTTGCTTTCGGCCATTAAGTTCAAACTTGATGCCCTCTTCACGCGGCTGCAAGATTGCCTCGGCAAGATCGTGGTAGACGACATACTCATCCCTTTCCAGAATCTTCTCATCGTCAACCCAAAGCTCAAATCTGTTAGCTGTTCCCACTCCCATTGCGTAATCGGGCTTGTCGGCGTCCGAGACATCCAAATCGAATTCGACCTCTAGTTTTGCCGGCTCAAAACCAGGTTCGGAGTCAAAGATAAGGAATGTGCCAAAGCGTTCATCCGAACGAACGACTTTGCCGCTTGCATCTTTGAATGTGATGGCCACACCAGGTCCCCCGGTTCTAGGGTTAGTCATTTGCTTCTCTGAGTAGGTAACACACCCATTTACGACTTCCGCACCGATCGCATAGCTAACGTCTGCTCGCTCAGATATAGCGTCCAGCGGAGACGCAACTGGCTTAGTCAGCACCTGTGCTGAACCGCCCCCCTGGTAGCGCGTCCGCTTTGCGCTGTCTCCAGAAATAGCAACACTGGTGCCCCCAGAAAGAGGCAGCACCCCGTTGTTCTTCAGCAGGACCGCACCTTCGGTAGCGACCTCCAGCGCAAGTGATTCACGAGTTGAAACTGGCACTGGAGACTTCACGGTCTCAGTTCCCAGCTTGCCCACCCGATCCGCAAGCTTCAGTGTTCGGAGGACTTTACGGTCCAAGATTTCCTCGGCAATGCGACCGGCCCGAATTTCAGCAGCCAGAGATTCGTTCCACGGCGTGAATGGGCCAGGCATTGCAAGGTCCTGCTCTGAAGCGGCAGACTCTACCGAGCGCACTGCGGTCCAATCCGAGACGACAACGCCTTCGAAGCTCCACTTTCTCCGAAGTGGGTCATCTAGCAGGGGGCTGGCATGCATGAAGTGACCGTTTACTTTGTTGTAGGAACTCATGATCATCCAGGGGTTCGACTTCTCGATGGTGATCTGGAAAGGACGCAAGTACAGCTCGTGCAAGGTCTTTTCATCAACTATTGCGTCGACGGTGTGACGGTCTGTCTCAGAATCATTCGAAATGTAGTGCTTAGGTCAATATTAAACTGACTGTTAATGGAATCCACGACCATAAG
>JAYORB010000017.1:0-3721 GCA_038123155.1 Aquiluna sp.
TGTCACCGTGGAGGATAAGCATTGGCCTTGCGCCTGCTGCCTCAATTCCATCCATTGCAGAGGTCTCAGTCAGGTTTACGCCATGGAAGAGCTGAGCTGCGATCAGAGCCAACTGCCACAAGAAACCAGGAAACCCCTGGTATTCAACCTCTCTGGTTGCAGCTGCGTTGAAGTCGAAGATTGTTCCCTCCATTGCAAAGGCTGCAACCAGGTCTGTCTTTGCAGGCAGCATGCTAGTTGCAATAGCCCCACCTGAAACACCAAACATCCCGAGCTCTGAAGGCACGATTCCCTGTTTCATCACTAGCCACTCGGCTACCGCTGCAAAGTCAGAGGACTCTTCTTGGCCGGCTGAATGGCGACCATCGGTGCAGGTGGACTCACCGGTGTCGCGGGAGTCAACAAGCAAAACGTTGAAACCGTTATTTACGAGCATCCCCACAGGCAAAAGAGTGTTGTAATCCCGGCGAGAGGTTCCTATTCCGTGGGTAACAATCACGGTCTTGCCGTTTCCCTCGCTAGGGGTAATCCACCAGGCGGAGAGATCAACTTCCTCCGCAATCGGAATGGTCACGGCGTCATAGGGAACACCGACCATCCACCAGTCGGAGATATCGTGTCCCACCCACTTCTCCCAACCGGGACCAGGGAAAGGACCATTGCCGCTACCGGGGGTGTAGAACTCGTCGGGTTTGTTTGCAAGGTCATCGTCATTGATTGCGCAGGGAACTACAGTTCCCGAGGTGTAGACATAGTCACCAACAGCTAGGGCACCACCACCCAAGACAGCTACAAGAGCTCCAGCAGTAATGCCAATCCACGCTGATTTTTTCACTGGAAGAGAGTAACACTGAGACCCCCGCCAAGACACTCAAGTTTTTGCTCGCTGTATTGTTGGGCATATCGATAGGAGACAACCTTGTACCTTGTCCACTCTGCAAGAGCAGCAGGTATTGAGGGCTCTGACAATTGGTTTCTATTTGACGATCAGATTCGCAAGACGGGCTCTGGATCCACTTGGCAAGACTTCATATTCGATGAAGCAATTGATGCATCGGGGCATTTACTAACAAGGCCATTCATCGAAACCCACACGCACGGACTTCATGGCCATTCAGTGGAAGAGGGACTTGAGGCCATGCGTGCCATCCGCGAAAGCCAGCGTCAATACGGTGTCTCGAAATCTATCCTGAGTCTCGTTTCTTTGCCGCATGAGCGGATTCTCGAATTGATTGAGGACGCGAAGGTATTGGCCGAAGAAGACCCTGGCTTCCTTGGGCTTCATTTGGAAGGTCCGTATATTGCTGAGGCAAGATGCGGTGCTCATGACAAAGCTGCACTTAGAGAACCCACCGATTCCGAGCTTCAAGAAATAATCTCCGCTGGGGAACTGAGGTCAGGGTGCAATGTAGTCGCTTCAATGACAATTGCTGCAGAGCTGTTCACTTCGGAACAACTTGGGAGGTTGATAGCAGCGGGAATTGTTCTTTGCCTGGGTCACACAGAGTCAAGCTATGAGGATGCAAACGAGCTGTTTGCCGCGGGCGGGAAGATTCTTACGCACACTTTCAATGCAATGCAGCCCATCGGGCATCGCCAACCCGGCCCTATTCCGGCTGCGATCGAAGCAGCGGGAGTGTATCTGGAGCTCATAGCCGACGGTCATCACGTTCACAAATCCGCTGGCAATCTCATTCCCAAAGACAAACTGATTCTGATCTCTGACGCTATGGCCGCAGCAGGCCAAGGAGACGGCAGTTACAAATTGGGGTCACTAGAGGTTCAGGTGCAAGATGGCGTAGCGAAGGCGCCGAGCGGATCTCTGGCGGGATCAACCCTCACACTGAACAAGGCGGTTGAGAATTTTGTGTCATGGGGTAATGCCGTTGAGCAAGCAGCTCGCTGTGCCATTGACAACCCTGCCGCAGCCTATGGACTGCAAGTTCCTGAGCTAGCGGAGGGCCAGAGTGCGGGTTTGATTCTGCTGGACGATCAGGGGCGGATTGTTAGAGTCTTCGGATTCTAGTCAGCCACCTGCTGGCTATCCTGTTCCTTATGGCCTCTAAACTGCTCACTTACGGTCTAACCGTGGGAAGCTACAAGCAAATAGGCAGCCTGCTCCAGTCGGAGGGCCTTGCGTCCAGCAAGGAAACAAATTCGTTGACTAGGCGGCTGGTTTGGTCTAGAGACGCCTCACACTTTCGTATCATCCCAGGGGCAACCCATAGGGCAACCGACCTTGAATCATTGGCAAAGCTTCTGCGCGTGGCAAATGAGAACGGCTATCCAGTCACCTTTAGATCGGGAGGATCGTCCCTAAGTGGCCAGACCGTGGGCCACGGAGTGGTTGTAGACACCCGCTCTGGTTTTCAATCCTTGGTGGAGATTTCAGAAGACTCGATTACTGCGCAGCCGGGCGTGACCCTGGCAAGACTCAATGGTCACCTTGCTCGAAGGGGCAGGAAGGTCGGGCCAGATCCCGCCTCCATGGTTGCCAGCACCGTGGGCGGTGCCGTGAGCAACAATTCAAGTGGCATGACCTGCGGCACACAGCTCAACAGCTACCGCACCATTCGCTCAGCGAAGCTCGCATTTGCCGATGGCCAAATCTTGGACACCTCAAGACCTGATTCGGATTTGGAGCTCAAGCGAATCAGGCCAGATATCTACGGCCTTTTGGAGAGCACCCGCGACCACATCAGGGGGAATCCAGATCTCAAAAAGCGCATAGAGCAGCTATTCAGTTTGAAAAACACCATGGGCTACTCGCTGAATGCCTTTCTAGATTTCGATGCCCCTGTTGACATTCTGCTTCGGCTTCTGGTTGGGGCAGAGGGCACACTCGCCTTCCTTGGTCAAGTTGAGCTTGCAACAGTTGAGACTTACGCTCATCGGTCTGCCAACCTATTGCTGTTTGAGAACTTGGACTCAGCAAGTAAACAAATACCCGAGCTCATCAAACAAGGTCCCGCGGCCATCGAGCTTATTGACGCCACCAGTCTTCATGCCTTGAAGTCGGAAGGCATGCTCCCAAGCCCTCTCGACAGCAAGGTCGCCGATTCCTCAGCAGCAGTGCTCGTCGAATTCGAGGGCCACAGCGATGACGACATCCAAAAAGCCTCGAGGAACTTCTCCAAAAAATTCAAAAAGAATCTCGTATTCGCAGGCGCTGCCGGCCAACTTCGCAATGACCTCTGGGCAATGCGAAAGGGTCTTTACGCCGTGGTGGCTAAGGCGAGACCAACCGGAACTACCGCTCTCCTCGAGGATGTTGCAGTGCCACCCGAGAAGCTTGCCGAGGCCTGCAGGCTTCTTAGTGAAGCATGTGAGTCCTTCGGCTACGGCAAACCAGTCATCTTCGGCCACGTGCGTGACGGCAACATCCACTTCATGATCTCTGATGACTTTGCAAGCAAAGAGCGAATCGACACCTTCAAGGGCTTCACAGATCGCATGGTTGAAATAGTTCTTGGCCTCGGTGGGAATCTCAAAGCTGAACACGGCACCGGCCGAGCGATGGCGCCTTTTGTTGAAAGGCAGTTTGGCCCAGAGCTCTACAGAGTTCTTCTCGAGATAAAGCAGGTCTTTGATCCCAAAAACATCCTCAACCCTGGCGTCATATTTCCTTCAAGCCCAACGGATTACCTGGAAAACCTAAAGTCTGTCAACGAAGTTTCAGAAGTCGTGGACTCATGTGTTGAGTGTGGCTACTGCGAATCCT
>JAYORB010000017.1:3731-18128 GCA_038123155.1 Aquiluna sp.
GCGAATCCTCATGCCAATCAGCGGGACTGACCCTGACACCCAGAGAGCGTATTGTCGCCCACCGAGAGCTGGAAGGACTAAGCCCTAGCGACAAAAGGCAGCTCCAAGCTGAGCTCCACTATCAAGTCGATCAAACCTGCGCTGTTGACGGCATGTGCGCAGTGAATTGCCCAGTGGGAATCAACACCGGCAGTTTCGTCAAGGAACTTAGATCCAAATCCCATGGCAGTGCGAGCACGTCCCTTGCGGCAGTCGTTGAGTCAAACTGGGGGACGGTTACTACTGTCGCAAGAGCCGGGCTCAAAACTGTCCAGCAAATACCCGGTGTTGCTGGCCCAATTTCAAGGGCTCTCGCGTCCGCCCTTCCTAAGGGGCTGGTCCCCACTTGGTCAAAGAACATTGTTTCCAAAGGCTTCAGTCGTACCGCACTAAAGGGCAGTGCCTCAGAGATTGCCCTCCTGCCCTCATGCATGAATGAAATATTCGGTGAGACCGAGTTGGAGAGGTTCCTGGAGCTTTCCTCACAACTTGGGCACCCGCTCGAGATACCAGCTTCAGTGAAAGGTTTCTGTTGCGGGACACCGTTTAGCTCAAAAGGCCTCAGCTCTGCCGCAGATAAAAGACATCAGCTCAATCGTTCGGTGCTCGACCGGCTTCCGCACAAAACGGTCGTAATAGATGGATCCTCCTGCCATCAAACCCTTTTGGACCAGGAGCCGGGGCGCGTGATTGAACTGGGCCAGTTCGTTGCAACAAACCTGCTCGGCACACCTGTGAAGCGAAAGTTTGAGCGAATTGTCCTGCACCCCACGTGCAGTGGAGAAAAGACAGGGAGCAACAAGGCAATGTCTTTGATTGCAGAGGCAATTGCAGAGGAAGTCACTTTGCCCTCGGATTGGCGCTGCTGTGGTTTTGCAGGTGATCGAGGAATGCTCATACCCGAGCTAACTGCCAACGCCACCCAGCTTGAGGCAGTCGAGGTTGCCCGATTGGATGCCGTGTTTGTTTCTAACAACCAGCCGTGTCAAATAGGAATGAGTGGTGCCACAAACAATAGCTACCGCTCAATCCTTAGCGCTTGGATTGAGGCGGTCTCATGAAGATAATCCCAGCAACCAGTGCCGACAGTGCAGTTGAGCTCGCAGCGAGGCTTTTCATTGAGAAGGTAAGCGGCAATCCAGATGCACCAGTTGGTCTTGCAACCGGTGGAACCATGGACGGCGTTTACCTCAAGCTCAAGGAAATGGACTACCACCCTGAAACAAAGCACGCCTTTGCCCTAGATGACTACTTGGGCTTGGAGTCGGGAAGCCCAAACTCCTACGCTGCAGAGCTCAACCAAAAATTCGCGCAGAGGCTGGATTGGACCGGAACTCTGCACGTACCCGGTTCGGGTGATTACCAGGGCGAGCTTGGGTCAGATCGGTTCGAAGAGGCCATTAGAACCCTTGGCCCGTTGAGTGTCCAGTTGTTGGGTCTTGGAAGCAACGGCCACATCGCCTTTAATGAGCCAGGCTCGGAGCCTGATTCGCTAACGCGGATTGTTAAACTGCATCCGGCAACAAGAAGCGACAACGCAAGGTTTTTTGCAAGCCCGGTTGAAGTTCCGACTCACGCTGTTACCCAGGGTTTGGCGACGATAAGCCGCTCCTCTAGCCTCGTCCTCGTGGTTTTGGGCGAAAAGAAGCTGCCCGCTCTCAAGCAGGCCTTGGCGTCACCCTCGGCACTAACGCCCTTGGCCGCGCTCTTGGAGCACGAGGACCTAACCCTGATAACGGATCAAGTCATCTAGCACCAAAGCCCTGGCGGTAAGGTCATGTTGCCGCTATCTACCCGCATCTGTGGAGTGCGATCCTGTGTCAGACTCAGGAAACCGTTCAAATCCCAGTAGTCAGCTGTCTGAGCAGCCACAAAAGCAGGTGCTATTGCTAGAGAACTGCTCACCATACAGCCAATCATTACCTTTAGACCGGCAGCTCTAGCATCTTCCACGTCACGCATCGCAGCAGTTAGGCCACCAGATTTATCGAGCTTGACGTTCACACAGTTAAACCCGGAGGAAAGTTCCGAGACTCTCTTGCCAGGAGCAAAACTCTCATCTGCACAAATACTTATTGGCAGATCAAGTTTCTCCAGCAGGTGGTCTAGCTCCGCTGGTATTGGCTGCTCGAGGAGCTCGATGTCGCACTCAATCAACACAGGAGGCATAAGCTCAAGTTCTTGCGGGGACCAACCCTCATTCACGTCGACTATCAAGGAAGCCGACGGGGCCGCCTCCCTAATACCCAGCAGAGCTGCTCTATCGTCATCACCTCCAAGCTTCACGTCTAATAACGAATTACTGCTGTGCCTCTTCGCATCTTGAATCATCTCTTTCGCGTTTGAGAGTGAAACCGTATAGCCAAGACTCAGTGGCTTAGGCGAAGTGATTCCAGTGGCCTCCCAGATGGTTAGACCCTTTTGGGCGCACTCCAGCTCCCACAGGGCAAGGTCAACAGCGTTCCTTGCGCTGCCAGGAGGCAATGTGATGAGCAGGTCAAGACGAGAAAAGTTTTCGGCTAGGCCAGCGGCCTGAGCAAGTGCAGTCTGTACGCTGTCTCCATATCTCCGGTAGGGCACCCCTTCACCAAGACCAAGATGAGTGCCGTCGGAAATCTCTACCTCAATGACCTGTGCTGTGGTCTTTAGTCCTCTAGAAATGCGAAAAGGCCTTGCAAGACCGAACTCAACGGACTGTGCTGCCACCTTCATTTCCACACTCCCAAAGTAACGTTTCATCACAAAAAGATAAAACTATGTCATGAAATACCTAATTCATGTATTTTCATTACATAACCAAATACGACTTGCCGGAATGCGGCAGGTAACCAAACAACAGAGAGGGCAAAATGACTCAGCTTAGAGAGCGACTCAACGCCCCGCTCAAGGCAATCGCGCTGGCTTCATCAGCAGGATTGGTCTTGGCGGGATGTGCCAGCGCTACCGAAGAGCCAACCACTGAGCCAACCGAGACAACCTCAGCGACTGCGGAGCCAGAGGCCACCTCAGGCGGCTCTATGGTCGTCGGCATCACGGTTGACCCAGACACAATCTTCCCCTGGAAGGCCACCCAGTTCCAGGCCTTCAGGATGCTTGAAAACGTCTATGACACTTTGACCGCGTTTGACGCTGATTTGAATGTCGTCCCAGGACTTGCTGAGTCGTGGGAGGTTTCAGCCGACGGTTTGGCCATCACTTTTGATCTTCGTGATGGCGTCAAATTTGCTGATGGTAGTGACTTTGATTCAGCCGACGTTAAGTACAGCTATGAGGCAATCCAAGACGAGGCAAACGCTGCCGTAGCACGTTCAACCCTCGGCGGCGTTACCTCTATTGAGACTCCAGACGCCGACACGGTGGTTCTGAACCTAGCCTCTGCAGACGTCGGAATTCTTGCAAACCTGACCAGCGTCAACCTTGCCATCGTCTCATCAGACGATGATGAGGAGAGCCTGAGCACAGCGACCAACGGAACCGGTCCATTTGTGCTCGAGTCCCGTACAGCAGGTCAGAATGTCGTTCTGGCCCGGAACCCGAACTACTGGGGTGACGCAACCCCACTTGACACTGTTGAGTTCCGAGTTCTCCCAGACGAGGCCGCAATTGCTGCCGCAATGAGTGCCGGAAACGTTCAGATGGCAGTCTTCAGTGATCCAATCACTGCAAGGACAGTCACTGGTGGCGTAACCGTCAATACCACCCCTCAGCTGAGCTACCACGCACTGATGCTGAATGCCCGCAACGGATCAATGACAGACAAGAACGTGCGTCTGGCTATTCAGTGTGCAATTGACAGGCAGGCAGTTTTGGACACCGCTCTCCTCGGAGAGGGTGCGGTAACTGGCCCAATCACTTCGCCTGCGTTCCGCTCAGATCCAAATGCACGTCCATGCCCAGAGCGTGACCTAGCGGCTGCGGCCGAGTACCTCGCAGCCTCTGGAAATGCAGGTGGCTTGGAGATTGACGCAATCGTTGCTCAGAACCTTTACGCAGGAGCTGTCGAGATTGCTCAGGCCGTAGCAGCCCAGCTTGCTGAGGCCAACATCACTCTGAACCTCGAGGTTCTAGAGAGCGGCACCTACATTGACCGCTGGATCGCTGGAGACTTCGAGAGTGCCATTGCTCTCAACGGAGGTCGTCCAGACCCAGATGGCATGTATGGCCGCTATTTCCCTTCCGCCGGAAACCTGAACCAGGTATCTGGATACTCGAGCGACACAATGGATGCATTGTTCGCGGCTGGTAAGTCCGAAGGCGACCCAGCAGCTCGCAAGCAGATTTATGCAGATGTGTCAGCTGAGCTCGAGAACAACGCGGTTTGGGTATGGCTGTTTAGCGGCTACACCTACACCGCAACCAGTGATTCAATCACCGGGTTTACTCCAATGACCACTGGGTCTTGGCAGTACCTTAGGACCACTGGCCTGAAGTAGTAACACCTCAAGCTGAAAGGGGTGCTCCTATTGAGCACCCCTTTTGGTGAGGGGGAGGGAACTGTGGCAGCGATTCTGAGAAGTAGCGTTCTGCGAAAAATGGCAGGCGCGCTCGCAACCCTATTTGGGGTCGCAGTCTTCGTCTTTTTCATGCTCCGGGCAATCCCAGGCGACCAAATTTCAGCCTCTCTTGGCACTGAGGCAGCAGGACTAACAGAGGCACAGCGCCAGGCCCTAGTGGAGTACTACGGCATCGACCAGCCTCTAACCACTCAGTTTCTCTCCTGGCTCGCAAACCTTTTTGCAGGCGATCTCGGCTTCTCAGTAAGAGCACAGCAACCCGTTTTGGACCTGACCGTTGCGGCGCTTCCCGTGACTTTTCAGCTAGCAGTTTTCGCGATTCTGCTGGCCTTGGTAATCGGCGTTCCGATTGGAATGCTCTCTGCGTCTGCCCCAAAGAAGGCTCGCGACTTTCTCGGGCAAACCGTTTCGCTTTTGGGGCTTTCGATACCCGCATTTCTACTCGCGACAACCCTGCTTACGTTTTTTGCGGTCAACCTAGGTTTTAATCCAAACGGACTCGGCTATAAGACATTGTTTGAAGACCCTGCGGTCAACCTTCAGCAGATGTTCCTGCCATCTTTGGTGCTCGGATTTGGAATCTCCGCTCCTATCATCAGGACGACTCGGGCAGCTGTGCTTGAGATTCGGGGCCAAGACTTCATTCGCACCGCACGCGCCAAGGGCATTACTGTCCAAAGAATTCAATTTCGTCACATCCTGCGTAATGCCCTTATACCGATTGTCACCATGACTGGACTTCAGTTTGGCTACCTTCTGGGAGGGGCTGTAGTAGTTGAGCAAATCTTCTCACTTCCAGGTATTGGTCGTCAGGTGCTCATGGGTATTCAACAGAAGGAGTACGCGCTGGTTCAGTCCACAGTCCTGGTCATCGCAGCGTCCTTTGTAATCATCAACCTTCTAACAGACCTTCTCTATCGAGCGATTGACCCAAGGGTTAGGGCTGAGTGATGGCCAAAACTACGAAAACCAAGGGCAACAAGGGGGCTTTCCTAAAACTAGTCAGCTCAGGAAGAGGTCTTTTTTCGATAGCAATTCTTGTTGGCCTCATTGGCCTTGCGTTCTTGGTGAATCTCGGAGTGGTTGGATTCGATCCCACTGCCCAGACTCCGGCAGACAGGCTTCTAGCCCCTAACTCAACCTATTGGTTTGGTACTGATCAGTTTGGTCGGGACATCTTTTCCAGGGTTATGAGCGGGGTCGGCTCCTCATCTCTCATCTCGGTAGTTGCTGTGACTATCGCGGCGGTATTCGGAACCCTAATTGGCCTGTTCGGAGGCTTCTACAGGGGTGCTGTCGACCTTGTGGGAACTGGAGTGACAAACATCCTGTTTGCTTTCCCTCCGCTGCTACTTGCTCTGACTCTTGCATCCGTCCTAGACAGAAACTGGTTTACCGTTGCCGTTGCAATCGGAATTGTTTACGTGCCGATCTTTGCCAGGGTGACAAGGGGCCCCGTTCTAAGCCTGAGAGAGATTGAGTTCGTGAAGGCAGCCAGAAGCACCGGTATGGGCTCGCTAGGAATAATGTTCCGCCATGTTCTTCCAAACATCTCATCGGTTGCAATCATTCAAATTGCGCTTTCTCTCTCCTGGGCAGTCCTCACCGAGGCAGCGCTCAGCTTTCTTGGGCTCGGCTCCCCACCACCGGCACCGTCGCTGGGTTCAATGATCTATGAGGCTCGGACCTTGGTTCTTATCGCACCCTGGACCCTCTACGCACCAGGTGCAGTAATAGTTACGTTTGTTGTCGCTCTAAACCTTCTCGGGGACTCAGTTAGAGACATCCTCGACCCGCGCTCGAGGGAGGTGTCAAATTGAAGCAGCACCTGAATCCCGGAGAAACCGAACTCACCACCGAAGCTAGGGATGAACGACACAGCCAGATTGGCGAGATGAACGTTTCCCAGCTTGTCGACCTAATGAATCGAGGCGATCAGGACGTCCCTGTAGCCGTGGCCAAGGCCGAAGCCCAAATATCTGCGGCTATCGAAGCAATATCACTCAGGTTCAATTCAGGAGGCAGGCTGGTATACGCAGGTGCCGGGACCTCTGGAAGGATTGCAACGCTGGACGCCTCCGAAATCTACCCAACTTTTGGCGTTTCAAACCGAGTAGTCGCCTTGATGGCCGGTGGCCAGGATGCGCTCGTCAATCCGGCCGAAGGAGCCGAGGATGACTATGAGGCTGGATACGAGGCGGCCAAAGAGCTTGGACTTGGCCCTAATGATTCGATGGTCGGCGTTGCCTCAAGTGGAAGCACCCCTTATGTTCTGGGAGCCATGGATGCGGCTAAAGGGGCCGATGCTTTAGTCGTATCGCTGAGCTGTAACGAAGACTCGCCAATGGCCAGCAAGGCGGACATATCCATTGAAGTGATCGTCGGTCCAGAATTCTTGACTGGATCAACCAGGCTAAAAGCGGGCTCCGCCCAGAAGATGGTGCTCAATATGATCAGTACCATCACCATGATGAAGGCTGGAAAAACCTTTGGCAATCTGATGGTTGATGTGGTGGCTAGCAACCAGAAGCTCCGCAAACGCGCCACCAAGATTGTCTGCACAATTGAGAGCTGCTCTCAATCAGAGGCTCATGATGCTCTGGAGCAGAATGATTGGAATGTTAAGCAGGCGGTTGTTGCCCACAGGTTCTCTTTAGGCGCTCAGGCTGCGAAAGCGTTACTAGCCAAGCACCAGGGGTATTTAGCGTCAGCATTGGGGGAAGTCCAATGAGGATTATTGGGCTCATCTCCGGAACTAGTCACGACGGTATCGATGGTGTGCTCGCCGAATTTGATTCGATGGACGACGTCCTTCGAGCAAAGATAATCAAGAGCGCTGAGAAACAGTATGACCACAAAACTCGGGAACGAATCCTTGCTGCACTGCCGCCAAATCAGGTTGCCCTGGAGGAAGTTTGCAAGCTCGACACCCAAATAGGCAAAGAGTTTGCCGAGCTAGCCAGCGAGCTTTCGCAATCGGCAAGCCCTGACCTAGTTGTTTCCCATGGCCAGACCGTCTATCACTGGGTCGAGGGGGACAAGGCACACGGCACTCTCCAGCTCGGTCAGCCAGCCTGGATTTCACGTGCTACCAGCGCCCCAGTTTTGTTTGACCTCAGGAGTTCTGATATCGCGCTTGGCGGCCAGGGCGCTCCAATCGTGCCGATTCTAGATTTCCTTGTTCTGAACGAGTCTGAATCGTGCGTGGGGTCTCTGAACCTTGGCGGGATAGCAAACATCACTGTGATTCGTAACGGCGACATCGTTGCAGCTTTTGATACTGGCCCAGCGAGTGCACTGATAGATGCAGCAGTTCTTAAGTACTCGCTGCATCCCAAAGGTTACGACGTTGGCGGTGAGATTGCTGCTCGAGGGAAAATAAGCCCGGAGCTACTCGCAGTGCTGTTGGCTGAGGACTACTACCAGCTCAAACCTCCAAAGAGCACCGGAAAAGAGCTATTTCACCTGGGCTACTTGAACCACGCTCTTGATGTCGCAGCAGCCGACCTCTCTCCAGAGGATGTCCTGGCAACCTTGACGGAACTCACCGCCCAGACAGTCTCCGATGCTCTTCAACAACACGAGGTCAAAACCCTCGTAGTTGGTGGCGGAGGTGCAAACAACAAAACCTTGATGCATGCAATCACTCGTAAGACAGCTATCGATCCGAGACCCTTTGGTGATTATGGAGTTCCTGGAGATCTCAAAGAGGCCTTCGCTATGGCCTTGATTGGCTGGTTGAGTCTCAACAACCTTCCAGCCACGCTGCCAAGTACAACCGGTGCCAGCGCTCCAGCAGTTTTAGGAGCCATTGCGCCCGGGGAGACTGGATTCCCAGAAGTTCTCAGTTCTGGGGTAATGCCAAAGAAGTTGGTGATTGAAACCATTGGCTAACTCAAATTCTCGTGCTGTTGGAGTATTCGCCGCACTTGGCGGAGGTGCCGCATTGATTCCATCGCTGATCCCGAAGACATCTTCGGATCTAACTATCCCTGGATTCGAGCTTCTAGTTGCTGTTCCGGTGATGTTTTGGGGACTATTCATAGGGGTCTTGTTTGCGCCCACGGCAGCTGCCAGATTGGGCACAAACCTAGTCACCAAAGCCGCGGGCCTGCTGGCAGCCTGTGGCCTCGCATTCGCGGGTTTTGGGGTTAGCTCTAATTCTTTCTTACTTGGTGCGGCTGTCTTCGGGCTTGGCTTTGGATTACTCGAGGTCATAATCACGGCGGCCACAAGGCATAAGCATCATGACTCAGCTCGAGAGCTAACCAGGTTGAACGCAGCTTTTGCCATAGCTGCGGTCACTGCTCCTTTGCTCTTGGCCGCAGAACTCGCAATAAGCGGCACGATTTTGATCGCAGGGCTGGTTGGGTCAATGGTTTTGCTTAGTTCCTGGGGGCTAGGCAGCCTTGAACTGAGTCAGGTCTCTGGACCTGGGAGAGCGAGAAATAGACTCTCTCCTCTGCTGCTAGGGGCCGCATTTCTTTACGTAGGAGCAGAGTCGCTTCTAGCCGGCTGGGGCCCAACCTTTTTGAATACCGCTGAGGGGGTGTCAGTTGATGGCGCACCTCTGGGCTCGACACTCTTCTGGGGTCTGCTAGCTATTGGCCGGCTGGTGTCTCTTAGGGTCACCCCTAATTACCTCTCAACAAAATTAGCTCTCGTGCTTTGGCCTGCTGTTGCTTCCGCCAGTTTGGTCGCGGCGTCTTTACTCCCATCTGGCTATGCCGTCCTTGGGTACGCGGTTGCGTCATTGGCTGCCGGCCCGATATACGGGATTCTGATTGGACAGGCATTACGACGAGTGCCGGGTGAGAAAGTCAGTAAGGCCACCAGAAACCTAATTCTTTTGGGAGCAGCAGGTGGGTTTGCAATACCTGGGATTGTGCAACTCGCTCCTTCAATTGATGCAGCCCTATTGGCAGCCGCTCTGGGAATGGCTCTAGTTTCCGGGGCCGCCGCTTTAGCTCGAGATAGCAAGCAATTGGAGGTGATTGCCTGATGGACCAGGTATTGAACGTCAAGGATCTGACGATTAGTTATGCGCTTCCCAAAGGCGAAGTCTTCATCGCAGTAAAGGGAGCTTCTATCTCAATCTCCGCGGGCTCTACTCTTGCTTTGGTTGGAGAGTCTGGGAGCGGGAAGTCCACACTTGCAGCCGCAGTAAACCTGCTGCTTCCTTCAAACGGATCTGCAACAACTGGTGAAATTGCTCTCGAGGGGTCGGCAATCCATCAACTCACCGAGGGAAAGATGCGTGAGATCCGGGGAGGCCAAATCGGTCTTGTTCCCCAAGACCCGATGTCAAACCTCAATCCAATGATGACTGTCGGTAACCAGATAGCCGAAGCACTTACCGCACATGGTTACACCAACCAGGATGCAAGGGAGAGGGCCACCTATTTGCTGGAGGCAGTGGGCATAGCAGATCCTGAAAGTCGCTACAACCAATATCCTCACGAGTTCTCTGGCGGAATGCGGCAAAGAGTCCTAATAGCAATGGGCATGGCTTGCAAGCCAAAGCTCTTGATTGCAGACGAGCCAACCTCGGCGCTCGATGTCACGGTGCAGCGCAGGGTTCTAGATCAGCTAGAGAAAATGGCTGAAGAGATGGGGACTGCAGTTCTACTCATTACCCATGACATCGCGCTGGCTGCCGAGAGAGCTGACCAAATAGCAGTTATGTACAAGGGAGAGATTGTCGAGCAGGGGAAGTCCAGCGAAGTGCTTGACAACCCTGGCCACGAATACACAAAACGCCTTCTTGCAGCAGCCCCCTCGCTGAACGACTCATCAAAAGTTACCCAGCCCGAATCTGGACCCAAACTGGTTGTGTCCGTCCAGGACCTCACAAAGACCTACAAACTTAGAGCCGCAAAAGGAGCAACAAAGGAGGTGCAGGCTCTCAAGGGCGTGAGCTTTGACCTCCCAAAGGGGACAACTGTCTCACTTGTTGGCGAGTCGGGAAGTGGCAAGTCGACAGCCGCCAACATCCTTCTAGGGCTAGAAACTGCGGACACTGGTGTTATCAGCTTCGAGGGCAAGCCGCTTAATCTAAAGTCCAGGGCACGCTCTTTGGACTTCAGGCGGAAAGTCCAGCCGGTGTTCCAGAACCCTTTCGCGTCTCTAGACCCTCGTTACAGCGTCGAGGCCTCAATTGTTGAGCCCCTGAAGGTCCACCGAATTGGAAGCGGCAACGAGCAAGCAGAGCGAGCCAAAGAACTGATGGACCAAGTGGCCTTGCCGCAGAGCCTGTTGTCCAGGTTGCCCCATGAGCTCTCCGGAGGTCAGCGCCAGCGAGTCGCCATCGCGAGGGCTTTGGCTTTGTTCCCCAGCGTCATCGTCTTGGATGAGGCTGTCTCGGCGCTCGACGTGATTGTCCAAAAGCAGATTTTGGACCTGCTCCTGGAGTTGCAACAGGAGTTGGGTCTCACCTATCTATTTATCAGCCACGATCTAGCAGTGGTTCGAATGATCTCCCACTACGTTCACGTCATGAAATCAGGTGAGATTGTAGAGAGCGGCTCTCCCGCGGAGCTCTTTGAGAACCCAAAGACTGATTACACTAAACAGCTTCTATCGGCCATACCAAACCCGAACAGGCGCGCCTAGTTTTGGATGCGGTCTCCGCGCACAGCGAGGTAGGTCCGCTCCAATAGGACCTCTGCGGACTCAAACTTGAGCTGCATAATCCTTACAAACAAGAAATCAACCAGCGCAAGCTGCGCAATTCGGCTTGACATTGCTCCTGATCGGTACCTAGTCTCCTTCGCTGCAGTGGTGAGCGAATAGTCAGCTGCCTTCGCAATCGGAGAATCAGGAAAATTCGTCACTGCAATCGTCTTCGCACCACTTCGATTCATGATCTGAATTACCTCGAGTGACTCCGGTGTTACTCCAGAGTGGGAAAACACAATGCCAACATCCTCCTCGTTCATAAGTGCCGAGGAAGTAATCGCTTGATGGTTATCCGGTGAGTCAAAAGCGAGAAAGCCGATTCGGTGCAGCTTCTGCCGAAGATCCTGTGTTGCAAGAGAGCTTGACCCCAAACCAAACAGTTCAATCCTCCGAGCCCCCAGAAGTTCGCTCACAACCGAGTCAAGAACTCCAAGGTCGATACTTTCACCGGTTTGTTGAATAGCTTCAACCTCGTGAAAAACAGTCTTTGCCACAACCTCTTGGAGTGAGTCATTGGGGTCAATTTCATCTTTGTCGATTGAGAAATTCTCCCTAGCAGCGCGGCGCTGCTCAGAGGCAACCGAGACAGCCAGACGGAAGTCTGTAAATGATTCGAACCCAATCTCATCGCAGAACCGAACGACCGATGCGGTCGAGATTCCAACATGTTTTGCTAGCTCGGCAATGGTTGAGTTTGCGGCCTCTTGAGGTTTAGCGAGCACAAAGCTTGCAATTTTGGATTGCGCAGGACGCATACTTGGGCGAGCTTGAGAAATTCGAGTGAATAGATCAGCCATTTTTCTCACCTACCCATTCGGCAAACATGCGATAAACCTCTCCCATCTCCTCGCGCGATGTTTCACATTGCAGACGGTTTGTGAGTAATACGCCAACTGTCTGGCTTTCGGGGTCAACCATTGCGAGGGTCCCCGTAAAGCCGGAATGTGAGAAAAACTTGGATGCCGCACCCAATCGGGCATTGTCTTTGTGTCGAAAACCGATTGCTTGATCCCACTCACCACTTACTGTCGGTGTGAAGAGCTCTCTCCTTGCGACGTTGTTGAAAATCTTTAAGCTTGGGTTGATTACCTCCATAAAGAAGAGCGCAACATCCTCTGCGTTTCCGAACAAACCAGCGTTGCCTGACACACCATCCATTGCCCTCGCACGAGGATCATGCACTTTGCCCCTTGCAATTTCCTCGGCAGGCTCCTTTGCAATCGCGATGGCCGAAGCCTCTTCAGGATTAAACGTGATTGCATCGAGACCAAGGGGCTTCAGAAGCCGCTCCCCGACAAGCTCATTGAAGCCTTGACCAAACTTCTCTTCCAGGCATACTGCGAAGAGCGAATATCCAGTGCAGGAATAGACAATCTCGCCCTTTTGCTCATCATCGGGCATTAGCCCCTTCAAAACTTGGATTGTTGAATTCCGAGTGCTCTGCTCCTCCCACCATGGCGGAAGTCCGCTGGTGTGGGTGAGAAGTTGCCGAGTTGTGAGCCCCGCCATTGGTTCCTGCAAGTCGCACCACGAACCCAGAGACGAGTCCAGGTCAATCTCTCCAGCTGCGTGCAGGACGCTAGCCAAAGATGCCGTGAACAGTTTGGTTACTGAGGCCAGATCAAAGAGAGTTCCGGGAGCCATGTGGCTAGCGTCTTCTTCTGAGGATTTGGCCCCTCCGTGGCCCCGCGAGACTACCTCCCCTTCCACTCCCAAGGCGAATTGAAATCCTGAGAATCGCGCGCCCTCATTTGGCCAACAGAGGTCCTCTAGAGCCTCTTGCATCATCTGAGCCGCCTTCATTGCCACGCTTAACATTTAGAGTAAAAAAGTTACATTTGAATCTACTCCGAATGCGAATGAGCGGCAAGAGCTAGCTCTCTAGGAGCCTTGCAGGTCGAGCTATGTCCAGGCAGAAGTCATACCCACCATGCACTAATTTGGCTGAGCATTTCCGGTGACCCTATTAGTCCAGGTCAAGACGCTCAGTAAAGCCCCGGTAAAACCCCAGCCCAAGCACCCCAAATCTCAGCAAGCTCTAGCTTGGCAACATCTTGGATCTCTACGGCATGGCTTTCCTTGTCGGTGACACCGATCCTTAGAACAGGAACCCCTCTTGCTTCGCAAAGAGCCTGGAACTTAACGTCGTCTTCTCTACCAACAGAGACAATGACCCTTGCCTGGGACTCAGAGAACAGTGCTGCTGTGAGGTCTAGGTTGTCTCGCTCCATGAGCTCTCCTAGCCAGATTCTTGCACCAACATTGAACCTGAGGCTTGCCTCCAGGATTGCAATGCCTAGCCCACCCTCAGAGATGTCGTGTGCTGCCTCGATGAGGCCCTGCATTGCTGCTCCATGCAGCAGGTCTGCAAGCTCTTTCTCCTTTTGAAGATCAACCTTTGGTGGCTTGCCACCAAGGTGATCGTATAGGTCTTTGGCCCATGCCGAACCATCTAGTTCGTCATAGGTAGTTCCAAGGAGATAGATGTTGTTGCCATCGTCTTGCCAACCTGATGGCACTCTCCTAGCAACATCATCTATGACACCTAGAACACCAACTACTGGGGTTGGGTAGATAGCTGTGTCGCCGGTTTGGTTATAGAAGCTGACGTTGCCGCCTGTTACCGGAATACCTAGTTCTTGGCAGGCATCTGCGAGGCCTGCAGTTGCTTGCTTGAACTGCCACATCACCTCTGGGTTCTCAGGAGAACCAAAGTTGAGGCAGTTGGTGACTGCTCTTGGAGCTGCGCCTGTGACGGCAACGTTTCTATAGGCCTCGGCTAGTGCTTGCCTTGCTCCCTCATAGGGGTCGAGGTAGCAGTACTTGCCATTGGCATCTGTTGCCAGGGCAACACCGAGACCTGTCTCCTCGCTGATCCTGACCATGCCGCCATCATCTGGCATCGCAAGTGCTGTGTTGCCCATGACGTATTTGTCATATTGATTGGTAACCCAGGACTTGTCTGCGTGGTTAGGTGTGGAGATCAGCTCCATGAGCTGGGCGGCAACCTCTGTCGGATTCTCTGCTCGCTTGAGCTTTGCTGAGCTGTCTGCGTTTAGAGCATCTTGATACTTGGGGTATTCGACTGGGCGCTCGTAGACGGGTCCGTCATGGGCGACGGTTCTGGGTGGCACGTTGACGATCTCTTCGTGGCCCCAGTCGATGT
>JAYORB010000018.1:0-2857 GCA_038123155.1 Aquiluna sp.
GCTCACCTCGTCCAAAGAGCTTCCCCGTGCTCCCGGTTGCGAATTGTTTAGCCGCCTTTAGAGCCGCCTGTTGACTCGGAAATTCGGGGTCAGGGCGATAGGAATCGAAAGTTGCGCTGTCGAATTCGGGAGGTGGCACCAACTGTCGCATAAGCTCTTCTGCAGAGATGTCTGGAGAATAGCCGCAGAGGGAATTGGGTCCCGAAGGACGCTGTTCACCCAAATGTCATCACCACCAGACCGCTAGTTTATGGAGATAAGTGCAGTCAATGAGCGAACAAGAGAAGATTTCCCAGTACTCACACCCCGAAGCGTTGGTCACCACAGAATGGCTATCCGAGAACCTCAGTGATGTGACTGTTGTGGAGTCAAATGAGGACATTCTGCTCTATGACACTGGCCACATTCCAGGTGCCGTGAAGCTTGATTGGCACACGGAGCTCAATGACCAGGTTAGGCGCGACTACCTCGATGGTGAGAACTTTGCGAAGCTGATGCGCGATAAAGGAATCTCTAGAGACGACACCGTTGTGCTCTACGGCGATAAATCAAACTGGTGGGCCGCTTACGCATTCTGGGTCTTCAAGCTATTCGGCCATGAGGACGTTCGTCTTCTTGATGGAGGCAGAATGAAATGGATCGCCGAAGGACGTGAGCTCACCACCGATAAGCCTCATAGAGAGGCTGGCGATTACCAGACGGTCGTGAGGGACGACAGCCAAATCCGCGCCTTCAGAGATGACATTGCAAAGCACCAGCCCTCCCCCATAATCGACATCCGCTCACCGCAGGAATACACGGGAGAGCGCCTTCACATGCCGGATTACCCAAATGAGGGAGCCGCTAGAGCGGGACACATTCCGAGTGCAAAAAACATACCCTGGGGAAGGCTCGTTCAAGAGGACGGCACCTTCAAGCCCCTTGGGGAACTTCAGGAGATTCTTTTTCAAGAGACTGGCGCGAAGCCAACCGATAGGTTCATCACCTACTGCCGCATTGGAGAGCGCTCGTCGCTGACCTGGTTCGCCCTGAAGTATCTGGTTGGTGTCGAAGATGTAAGGAACTATGACGGTTCTTGGACAGAATGGGGCAATCTAGTCGGCGTTCCAATCGCGCAGGGTGAAGAACCAGGGGTATTTGCTTGAGTGCAATCGACATAGTCGAGGAGTTCAGTCTGATGCCGGACTCTGAGAAGCTTCAGTTGCTCCTCGAGTACAGCGAGGGCCTGCCCGAGATTCCTGCAAAGTATGGTGAGAATCCAGAGCTCATGGAACGCGTGGAAGAGTGCCAGGCTCCAGTATTCATAGCAGTTGAGGGCGACGAATCAGCGGTTGAGCTGTTCTTCTCCGCACCCAGGGAAGCTCCCACAACACGAGGCTTTGCAGCCGTGCTTCATGCTGCCCTAAATGCGAAGACAGCCCAGGAGATTATTGACCTCGACGATGATTTTCCGGGGCAGTTGGGTCTTGAGAAACTCATTTCCCCACTTCGCGTGAGAGGCATGCGTGGCATGCTGTTTCGAATCAAGAGAAAGACCAAAGAGCTAGTTGCGAGTTAGCGACATAGACCTAGGACTAGTCACAGCATCTTTAGTGGTCTCTCCATCTGGCGATCACGTCGGCAGCGATGGAACTAGCAAAACACTTGGTGGTCAGGCTGATCTTGAGTGGTTTATTGGTCTTAGAAATCGTGTGGAGGTGATCCTCACTTCGGGCAAGACCTACCGGGACGAAAACTATAAGCACCCAAAAAAAGCTCGGCTCGCAGTCTTTTCGGCTAAGCACGGCAGCACAGACCTCTTAGATGGGGCAGTACCAATTGGTCCCAATCAGGCAAGGGACTACGAAGGAGCAGTGCAGTATCTGCTTACTGAGGGTTATGGCTCAATTCACTGCGAATTTGGACCCAAAGGCTTTATTGCCCTTGCCAGAGCGGGCTTTGTCGAGTGTTACCTGAGCTGCGAAACCACCGCGGGAATTCGAGCATTTTCAGAAGGGCACAGTCTCGGCTACACGATTGCCGCGGACGAAGAGCTTGTGATTGCACGGATGGGCAGCGTGGCTGTCCTCTAAATGGGTGATGTCGGGGTAATTTTTCGGTTGTGAACCTTGAATTGACCGAAGTCTCAGAGACATTCAAGGGCATGCTCGCTGGAATCCAAGAAGTAAGTTCCAGAGAAGAGATTGTTCTCACTCAAATCCCATCGCCAAAGGGAATCGCTCCGGAAGCGATCGCAATAAGTGCCGAAGTCGCACACGAGACAGCCTCAGACCATGGAGTAAGCAGGCTTGTGTTTTGTCGCGACCCTCAGATGCCAGAGGGCTGGCACTCCGAATTTAGGATCATCGGTTATGCCAAGAGTCCCATTGAGCTAGAGATGGCAAAGGATGACTACACATCTGCCATGCCATGGGAGTGGCTTCGCGACAGCCTAGAGTCAGCAGGAGCGAAGTTTGCCCACGAGGCAGGCACAACAACAACGGTTGTCTCTACGGGGCATGGAGCCCTGGTAGCGCAGCCTCAGCACGGAGAGCTCGAGATCCGGGCAAGCTGGGCACCACTGGATTTCGACCTTTCGAATCACTTGCGCGGCTGGATTGAGCTGGTCGCGCTTATCTCCGGCCTTCCCCCAGCAGATGGCAAGGTCGTGAGGCTCGGTTGAAACTAGAGACTCCAAGATTCCCGGTTATTTATGTTGCGACGAAGGAGGCCCTAGATGAACTCGTGGCAGACCTCGCGCACCAGGAGCTCATCGGGCTAGACGCAGAGCGAGCCAGCGGCTTTCGATACTCCCACCGGGCCTACCTCGTCCAAATCTCGACTCGTGCGGGCAAGAACTACCTTGTGGATCCGGAGG
>JAYORB010000018.1:2957-13731 GCA_038123155.1 Aquiluna sp.
CAGCGCCCGCTGCCGGAAAGCATGCTCAACTATGCGGCGCTAGATGTAGACATTCTGTTTGAGCTGTGGAATGCCCTAGAGACGTTGCTTTCTGAACAGGGCAAGCTCGATTGGGCTTATCAAGAGTTTGACCACCTCACGCATTTCAAGGCGAAGGAGCCTGCGGCTGAGCCATGGCGCCATCTACCCGGCATGAGCAAGATCAAGGATCCCAAGAAGCAACAGATTGCGGCGTCGTTGTGGGAAGCGAGAAATCGAATCGCGTTCGAGAAGGACGTGGCGCCAGGAAGGCTCGTACCAGACCGCTCTATTGCTGCGGTTGTGTCCGATCCACCCAAAAGTAAATCTGAACTTGCAGCAAATAAGCAGTTTCAAGGTCGCGCCTCAAGGAGCATGCTGGATGTGTGGTGGAAGGCTATTGCCTCACATAAAGAGGTAAAAATTGGTGAAGAGCCGCGAAGTGCAGATTTCATGCCGAATCATCGATCTTGGGAAAAGAGATTTCCAGAGGCGCATCAGCGACTTGCTTCTATTCGCCCACTGATCGCATCGAAGGCCGAGGAGCTCGGGATGCCTGTTGAGAACCTGCTGACGCCCGACACTCTGCGAAGAGTTTGTTTTGAACCCGGTCCTGATATCCAAAAACAACTGGCAGGGCTAGGGGCTCGTCCCTGGCAAATAGAAGCTTGCTTGCCGCTTATTGAGGCTGGTCTTGCTGCTCCTGCGCCAACAGAGGCTTAGCTTTAGGGACCCTGGTCCCAACCACCTGCTCAACAACCTCCATTGCAATTTGCTTTTCGGTGAGACCCAGACGTTCAAGTATTTCGTCTCTTTCGGCGTGCTCTAGGAACTCCGCTGGGATTCCGACCTCGTGAAGACCAGTGTCGATCTGAGACTCTCTTAGGCTCTGACGCAATCTGGAGCCGAAGCCTCCGACCCTGACACCATCCTCTAGGGTGACAACCAGTCGATGCTTGGCCGCTAGCTCCACAAGGTCCTTATTGATTGGCAAGATCCAGCGTGGGTCAACAACTGTTGAACCAATACCCTGCTGCTCGAGGAGATGCGCGACTCGCATTGCGAGGTGGGCAAAGGGTCCAACACCGACCAATAGCACGTCCTGTGTGTCAGTATCGCGAAGCAAATCTGCACCATGCTCAAGCCTTCTCAACGCTGGCAGGGGTCTTGCAACACTGCCCTTCGGGAAGCGGATGACCGAGGGTGCATACTCGATCATCGTTGCTTCACCAAGGTTTTCACGAAGGGCTGATTCATCTCTAGGCGTAGCAATCTGAATCCCAGGAACAACCTGAAGCATTGACATGTCCCACATCCCGTGGTGGGAAGCTCCATCTGGACCTGTAACACCCGCTCTATCCAAGACGAATGTGACACCAGCCTTATGAAGGGCAACATCCATCAAAACCTGATCAAAGGCGCGATTGAGGAAAGTGGAGTAAACGGCAACAACGGGGTGGAGGCCACCAAATGCCATTCCAGCAGCAGCTGTGACAGCATGCTGCTCCGCGATCCCGACATCAAACACTCGGTCGGGATACTTTTCAGCGAGTGCGTCCATCCCGACTGGAATCAGCATGGCCCCCGTAATGCCTACGAGCTTTTCGTTCTTGTCCGCAAGCTTGACCAGTTCGTCACCAAATACTGAGGTCCAGCTCGGCTCGCTTGAAGCCTTGATGGGCAGTCCACTCTCGGGGTTAATTTTCCCCACGGCGTGAAACTGATCCGCCTCATCTTCCAATGCTGGCGTGTAACCACGACCCTTTTGCGTGATCGCGTGAACTATCACTGGCTGTCCAAGCTCCTTTGCCTGCTTTAGGACTCTCTCTAGCTCCTCTAGATTGTGCCCGTCAATCGGACCAAGATGCTTGATGTCCAGGTTCGGAAAGATTCCCTTGGGCACCCCAAAGCTAAGAATCGAGTCAAGAAAAGCGTGGGACGCGTTGAAAAGTGCTCGACCTAGCGGACCCAGCAGCGAGAAAACCCTTTTAGAGATTCGATAACCCTCGCGATACCAGGGCTCGGTACGAATGTTGGAAAGACCACGGGCTAGACCGCCAATGGTTGGAGCATAGGATCGCCCATTGTCATTGACGATAATGACCAGGTTCCTGTCGTTGTCGTCTGTGATGTTGTTCAAGGCTTCCCACGCCATTCCACCGGTAAGAGCACCGTCGCCAATCACAGCAACGACATGTCGATCTGTTTGTCCAGTTGCCTTGAAAGCCCTAGAGATCCCATCCGCCCAGGACAGAGACGTCGACGCGTGGGAGTTCTCAACGACATCATGTTCCGATTCAGACCGTTGCGGGTAGCCAGCGATACCTCCTGCCTGCCGCAAAGCTGAGAAGTCTTGCCTGCCGGTCAGGAGCTTGTGAACGTATGACTGGTGTCCAGTGTCAAACACGACGGCGTCGTTTGGCGAATCGAAGACCCGGTGGATTGCCATCGTAATCTCAACCACGCCTAGGTTCGGGCCCAGGTGGCCACCAGTCTTCGACACAGTGTCGATGAGGTACTCGCGGATCTCCTGCGTGAGCTTGTTTAGTTCGCTCTTATCAAGATTCCTAAGATCTTTGGGCGAGGCGATCTTCTCTAGCATGCTCGTTTCAACCCCAATCGTCCCCCGGTTATGCCTTATGCCACCAATGACCTCAAGACATACTGCAGAATGCCCCCGTTGCGGTAGTAGTCGGCTTCCCCAGGGGTATCGATCCGCACCACAGCGTCAAACACAATGTCCTGCTTTCCCGTTGGTGAGTGAGAAGTAGGGCTAGCCACAACTCTTACAGTCTTTGGAGTCTCACCCTGGTTGAGCTGTTCAATGCCCGAAACGGTAAATGATTCTGTTCCGTCGAGACCCAAAGAAGCCGCGGTCTGACCGGCAGGGAACTGCAAGGGCAAGACGCCCATGCCAATTAGGTTGCTGCGGTGAATACGCTCAAAGCTCTCCGCTATAACTACTTTGACTCCAAGCAAGGATGTGCCCTTGGCTGCCCAATCCCTAGACGACCCGGATCCATACTCCTTGCCCGCAAGCACCACTAGTGGGATGCCTGCTTTCGCATAGTTTTCGGAAGCGTCGAAGATGAAGCTTTGGGAACCGTCCGGAGTGGTGAAGTCTCTCGTGTAGGTACCCTCCACGTCTTCAAGCAGTTGATTTCGCAGTCTGATGTTTGCGAAGGTTCCACGAATCATTACCTCGTGGTTTCCCCGCCTCGAGCCGTAGGAGTTGAAATCGACCCTAGATACTCCCCTGTCACTGAGGTACTTACCGGCTGGAGAGTCCACCTTTATAGATCCAGCTGGGGAGATGTGGTCTGTCGTTACCGAGTCACCAAGCTTGACCAGCACCCTGGCTCCCTCGACGTCGCTTACCGGCTGCGGCTCAAGTTTCATGCCTTCGAAGTAAGGAGGCTTCTTGACGTAGGTCGAGTTCTCATCCCATTCGAAGAGGGCGCCCTCAGGGGTCGGCAATGACCTCCAGCGGTCATCACCGTCGAACACTGATGAATACTGCGAGGTGAACATCTCGCTGCTTATAGAACTGTCAATAGTCGCTTGTACCTCATCTGGCGTTGGCCAAATGTCAGACAGGAACACTTCGTTACCATCACTATCAGTTCCAAGCGAATCGCTCTCAAAGTCGAAGTCCATGGTCCCGGCAAGCGAATAGGCAATAACCAGCGGAGGGGAAGCCAGGTAATTCATTTTCACGTCTGGGTTGATGCGACCCTCAAAGTTTCGGTTACCAGAAAGTACAGCGGTTACCGCGAGGTCACCCTCATTCACGGCACTTGAAATCTCCTCATCCAAGGGGCCGGAGTTACCAATGCAGGTGGTGCAACCGTAGCCAACCAAGTTGAATCCGAGCTGATCTAAATAGCTAGTAAGTCCTGATTTCTCGTAGTACTCAGTAACTACCTTGGAACCGGGGGCAAGTGAGGTCTTTACCCAGGGCTTGGCTGTGAGGCCTTTCTCGACCGCTTTCTTTGCCAGCAATCCAGCCGCAAGCATTACTGATGGATTAGAGGTGTTGGTACAGGAGGTAATTGACGCAATCGTCACTGCACCGTGGTCAATTGCGAAGTCTTTGCCCTTGACTGGCACAGGAGCGCTGAATGCGTCGGCATAGCTCTCAAGATCCTTCGCAAAGGAGCTCTTGCTGGCTGTCAGGGCGATTCGGTCCTGAGGCCTCTTCGGCCCCGCTATTGAAGGCACGACCGTTGAGAGGTCCAGTTCGAGATATTCGGAGTAGACAGGCTCAATTTCGGGGTCATGCCATAGCCCCTGGGCCTTGGTGTAGGCCTCGACCAGTGCTACCTGCTCATCAGAGCGGCCAGTGGTGCGGAGGTAGTCCAGCGTTACTTCATCGATTGGGAAGATGGCAACGGTTGAGCCAAACTCTGGAGACATGTTTCCAATAGTTGCCCGGTTTGCAAGAGGAACTCGGGTTACTCCCTCACCATAGAACTCAACAAACTTGCCAACAACGCCGTGCCTTCTAAGCATCTCGGTAATTGTCAGAACGACATCTGTTGCGGTGGCACCGACGGGGATGTCGCCGGTTAGCTTAAATCCAACGACCCTTGGGATAAGCATAGAAACGGGCTGACCCAGCATTGCGGCCTCCGCCTCAATGCCTCCGACTCCCCAACCGAGGACTCCAAGACCGTTAACCATGGTTGTGTGGCTGTCGGTTCCAACACAAGAATCTGGATACGCAACAATGTCGTCACCAACCTGCTTGGTCATAACAGTGCGGGCTAGGTACTCGATGTTTACCTGGTGCACAATTCCAGTTCCGGGAGGTACAACCTTGAAGTTGTCAAACGCCGTCTGTCCCCAACGAAGGAACTGGTAGCGCTCTCCGTTGCGCTGGTACTCATACTCCACATTGCGCTCGGCAGCGTCTGGGCTACCCGCTACGTCGATTACCACCGAGTGGTCGATTACCATTTCTGCTGGCGCCAACGGGTTAATTTTCTGAGGATCTCCGCCCAGCTCCTGGACTGCCTCGCGCATGGTTGCCAGATCGACAACACAGGGCACCCCAGTAAAGTCCTGCATGATTACCCTGGCAGGGGAAAACTGAATCTCCGTGTTTGGCTCAGCCTTTGGGTCCCAGTTCACAAGGGCTTCGACGTGAGCATCGGTGACGTTTGCACCGTCTTTGGTCCGCAGCATGTTCTCGAGAAGAATCTTCAAAGAGTAGGGAAGTTTTGACACCCCAAGTGACTGCATGTCGAAGTACTTATAGGTCTTACCGCCAACCTCCAAATTGGTTGCACTCGATAGATCTGGTGTCATGAAAGGGTCTTCTCCTAGTTACTCTCTGCCTCTAATTTACCCTGCGAGTCGGTAGCAATTCTCTTGAGCATGATCCAAGTAAGAGCGAGTAGTCCTGCGTAGGCGGGCGCTCCCATGACTACTCGAGATGCGGCCAGCAACTCAACCTCGCCTGCTAGGTACAGCGGAACTTGAACGGCAAGCCTTGCCGCGAAGAATCCCACCCAGATGACGCTGACCAGCCTCAATCTCTTGTATTGCGGTGAGTTGCGCCACCCCTGAATCCCGAATAACAGCTGCGCCACATAGCCCATTAGCGGCCTTCGAATTAGTACGGACAGCAAGAATGCTGCTCCGTAGGCTGCGTTGGTGAAGAATCCGGGGAGAAAGTAGTCAGCAGCTTGGCCACCGTCTCTCAGTGCCAAAAAGGCCGCAAGCGCAATAGCAAGGGCACCAATTACGGCCTGCTGGAGAGACTGACGTCGTACAAGTCTGAGCAAAATAAAGGTTAGGGACAGACCTGCAGCGCCTCCGACCGCATAGATTGCCTCCGAAGTAATGGCGTAGATGATTGAAAATGCGGTTGCTGGAAGCACCGCCTCAGCGATACCGAGGGGCCCACCAATCCCGGCGAGGAGGGACTTGGAGTTCAGTTCGTAACCACTGTCGGACTTCTGAAGGCCAAGCCTGCGAGCGACATCTTCTGGATTACTCATTTTCACCGGTGGGTAGCTTCAGCGGTAATAGGTCGCCAGGTGGCATCGCTACATCGCCCCTGTTGACGGCGGTCGACCTGAAGATTGATACCAAGCGTTCGTAGTTTGAACCCATGAGCTCAGGTCCTGACATCACACCTCTTAGAAACCACCGCGGCCCGTCGACGCCGATGAAAACGCTCTGACGCATCACCTTGGTGTCTCCGGCGATTGCCGGCACGGAGGCGTGCAGTTCAGGGCCAATTGCTCCCTTTAGCTCCTCTGCCTGGCCACCTTGAGACGAGATACCGCTAGCTAGCGCCTGCATAGTCGTGGCCCACAGCCCATCATTCTTAGTGGAGGCGAAGGCTTGTAGCTGGATTCGATGCGATTCAACTTCGAGGGTCAGCGCGACTACCCGCTTAGATTTTTCATCAATGTCAGCACGTATCTTCATGTCGGGATGTGGGGAAATTCGGATGGAGCCAAAGTCAAGATAGGGCGTCAGGAGCCCAATCTCGGACACATCGAAAGGTCCTTTGGTAGCGCGATCGGTTGGCGCAATCTTTTCTGACACTAGTTTTTCCCCGAAGAGCCAAAACCACCATCGCCCCGAGCGGACTCTGGTAGCTCAGAGACGGCAATGAAGTCTGCCCAATCTACCCTTTGAAATAGAAGCTGAGCTATGCGGTCGCCCCTCTTCACCTCGAATGGCTCGTTAGAGGTATTCAAGAGCGTGACCATAATCTCGCCTCTGTAACCCGCATCAACGGTCCCAGGAGTGTTCAAAACCGTGATGCCATGTTTCGCCGCAAGTCCTGACCTTGGGTGGACCAGGCCTACGTAGCCATCAGGCATGGCGATCTTGATACCTGTCTTAACTAACTGCCTGCCCCCAGCTGGGATCACGTGGTCCTCGGTTGACTTCAGGTCAGCACCTGCATCGCCAGGTTTGGCATAGACGGGCTCAAATCCGGGTTCTGCGATTATCAGTACTTCAACGCTCACCCGACGAGCGTAATCTATTGGGGTGCAGATGGCGATTTACCGAGAGCGGCTTTACCCTTCTTTTTCATTCGTTTTGGCTCTAACCCTTTCTGGGCCAATGGTTTTGCTTGCGGCCCTTCCGTTCGGACTGCCACTTGCAATTGCACTGGGTCTCCTTGTTCCACTGATGCTCAACATCGTGGTCTTCCTGCTCTCACCAGTGATACGAGTGTCAAGAGGTCACCTAGAAGCCGACCGCATACGAATTCCTGTGAGTGCGCTAGGCGAGGTTTTGCCTTTAGACGGAGCTCAGTTCAATCGGAAATTGGGGCCAGAGGCGAATCCAAGAGCGCAACTGATGATTCGCGGCTACATAAGAGGAGGGGTGCAAATTCCCGTTGTGGATTCGGAGGACCCGACCCCCTACTTGCTGTTGAGCTCTAGGAAACCGAAAGAACTAGCTGTTGCACTCGAGGCAAATAGGGCCTGACCGGCTCTTTTTGCCAAGCTGTGCCCTCGGTTTTACCAAGAAGCAACTAATGCAGGTGAATTCGTTTTCCTGCTGGGGCAGCACAACAACTTCGAGCTCCTCATTTACGACGTCTGGAATAGTGAAATTGTCGGCGTTATCAGCGTCATCGTCGGAAATTGACGGCTTTGACGGAATGCGTTCCTTGATGGCCTCAATGGACTCGGTGTCATCATCGGTTTTTCTCTGCGCATCGTAGTCGGTTGCCATTTAGCCTCCTGTGCTTCTTGCGCGTGAACTATGCCCTAGCCAGAAAGAATTTGCAAATCTGAAACGCGCCTTTCGGAAACTGTTAAGAACTCGCCTAAGCCAAATAATCCGATTGCCATCTCGCGGTGCCAGACTTTCCAAAGAAGGAGACTCCGATGGAACTTAGATTTGTAAACCGAGAGAGTGACTTCCTAGTCTTTGAGACCAGTGACGGCGAGAAACTGCGCGCCCTCATAGACGACCAGCTGCGTGAGGCTGTCAGGAACACCCAGCAGCTCGGCAGCTCTGGAATCTCACCAAAGGATGTTCAGAATCGCATCCGCCAAGGGGAATCCGTGGAACAGGTTGCCGCAGATCTTGGGGTTCCAGAGACCACCATCGAACCATTCGCAGCACCCATCATTGACGAGCTCAATTACATCCTTGAGGCTGCACTGACAACTGAGGTGAACGACGGCAGCAATGTGGTTCCTTTCTCGCAGTTGATCGGCGAGGAAAGCCCCGGAGCCACCTTCACTATTCGAAGAGAAGATGACAAGTGGATAGTTACTGTTTCTGGATCAAAGCAGATGCAGTGGCACTTTGATAACAAGAACCGTCACCTCGAGCCGATGGACACAAACGCCTCAACTGTCGCAAGGGTTCACGCAAACCGCGACATCGTCACATCCACGATCGAGGTGATTGAAGAGCCCTCAGAGCCGGAGGCCGAGGCAAGTGTCCACGATTTGGTTGAGGAGCTTCGTTCGAGGCGCAACAAGGAGCCCATCAAGCCAGCCACAGCGAAGGGGCGTGCATCACTTCCTAGCTGGGACGAGATCGTTCTGGGAACTTCAAACTCAGAGCCCGAAGCGCAGTAGCGGGATTCTCATCTCGGCCGCTGAAATCGAGCCGTGGTGAGCGACCATGTCAAAAGCCCGCTGTTTTGAAAATCCTGTGTGATACAACGTGAAATTCGATCTCGCCTGCAAGATGACCTCGGGCATGCGATTAGATGCCTCCTCTCCCACGTCACCGAACCAGCCGGCTTGAATCAGATCTGTCGCGCGATGAGCATGAAGTGCATAGGAAAGAGGCTGGAGGTTCTGAATGAGCTCGTCAGCCGCGGAATCATCAGACAGGTAAATGTAGCTACTTCGCGTATCGCCACCAAAAAACTCGAGCCCGAAGTCTAGGTACTCGTCTAAGACCAGCTGTCTTTCCTTCTCTGTCTCGATCATCCCGTGGTCCGAGGTGACGATTAGCCCGCTGCCTGGGCCCATTGCTTGGGAGAGTCGTTGGAGTCCAGCCCCTACCTCTTCTAGGAGCGCAGCCCATCCCGGCGAGGACCAGCCGAACTTGTGTCCATATTTGTCAAGCTCTGGAAAGTAGAGATAGCTCAAGGAACTAGCTCTAGACCCAAAAACCTCAATGGCTCGATCGATTCTTTCTGAGATCGTGTCACCCGCAAGAAACTCTGCACCTCGCATTGTTGCGAGGCTGTAGGGAGTGGAGCGATACTCTTCAGCCGCAATTACGTTGACGCGAATTCCCTCATCTGCGCCCCTCTCCGCAACTGTTTGGTGAGGTTGCCAAATGAGTGGATCGGTGCGCTCATTCCAGCCAACAAGAAGATTTATGCGCTCGTTGTGGTGCCTGTCCCAAACCTGATGACCGATGAGCCCGTGAGCCCCAGGCATCAATCCGGTTGCGAAGCTCCCAATATTCGCGCTCGTAGTCGCTGGATAGGCGCAATATGTGATGGAGCCTGGACCGAGGGAGTTTGCAAGGAATGGAGCGTGGCCTGCTCGATGCTTTAGCTGCTCAGCGCCGAGCCCATCCACCACCGCAACAATGATGTTCTGTCTGGGCGGAAGGCCTAGTTTGTTGGGGCGTCCACAGACTGCTTCCAATGCTGAGGAGAACACGTGTGAAATAGAACCGAAACCCTTAGGCGGTGCGGGTAGAGTCGGATTCACTCGCCAAGTTTCGCACAGCAAGGACCAATGGACAAAAGCACAGAGCGCATCGTAGACATCGATGTCGCAAGCGAAATGCGGGAGTCCTTCCTCGAATACTCCTACTCGGTCATCTATTCCAGAGCGCTTCCGGATGCCCGTGATGGCCTCAAGCCGGTGCAGAGACGCATCATCTATCAGATGGGTGAAATGGGGCTCAGGCCGGATCGCGGGCACGTAAAGTCCGCCCGTGTCACGGGAGAGGTAATGGGAAAGCTCCACCCTCACGGGGACGGAGCGATATATGACGCCCTTGTGCGGATGTCTCAACCATTTACGTTGAGGCTTCCGCTGATAGACGGTCACGGAAACTTCGGATCACTCGATGACGGTCCCGCAGCCGCTCGCTACACCGAGGCAAGGCTGACCGCAGCTGCAGCCGCTCTCAATGAATCACTTGATGAAGACGTGGTTGATTTTCTCCCAAACTATGACGCTCAGCTCACAGAGCCGGAGGTGCTACCCGCGGCCTTTCCAAATCTCCTGGTAAATGGTGCCAGTGGTATCGCTGTTGGTATGGCCACAAACATGCCGCCCCACAACCTGGGGGAAGTCGTTGCAGCGCTTCAAAAGCTGATTAGGAATCCAGCAATCAAGACTCAAGATTTGATGGGACTGGTACCGGGACCGGATCTTCCAACTGGCGGAGTAATCCTCGCGGGAGAAGCCTTGAATGAGGCTTACGAGACTGGCAAGGGCACGTTCAGGATTCGAGCCAAGCTGACAGTGGAGCAAGTTGCCCCGCGAAGAACTGGGCTAGTGGTGACCGAATTGCCTTACCTGGTCGGTCCAGAGAGGGTAATTGAGAAGATTCGGGACGCAGTAAACGCAAAGAAGTTGGAAGGCATCCACAACGTCGTCGACCTCACTGATCGAGACAATGGGCTAAAGCTCGTAATCGAGCTAAAGAGTGGGATCAACCCCGATTCTGTGATCGAAGCCCTTTACCGTCTGACACCTCTTGAGGAGTCCTTCGGTATCAACAACGTCGCGCTCGTTGGCGGTAGGCCAAGGCAAATGGGTTTCAAAGAGCTACTTGAGGTCTACCT
>JAYORB010000018.1:13831-17511 GCA_038123155.1 Aquiluna sp.
AGAAGGTTGACAAAGTTCAGCCTGCTCGAGCTCGAGCAAGAGTCAGATGAACTGCGCCGGGAGATTGAGAGACTCCACGAACTATTGGCGAACGAAGAGCTACTTCGGGAGACGGTATCGAACGAGCTAGGTGCTGTTGTGAAGCTCTTCGGTATGCCTAGAAGATCTCAGATCATTGACGCAAGTGGCATGGAAGTTAGCCGCAAGCCAGTTCAGGTGACAGAGCTGGAGGACAGTGAAACTGTTGTTGTCTTTTCCCCTACTGGCACGGTTTTCAGAACGGCCGGGCAGATTGAATCATCTGGACTGACGACCAGCCTTCGAAGTGATGTCGGGTTCGTCCTCGAAGATGGGACAGCAATCCAGGTTCACGTGGCAGACCTTCCCCAAGGTTCTGGGTTGGATACGGGCGTGGACGCTGAGGCCTTTTTGGGCACTAATCAGCGCGTGGTGGGCCTCATCGATTGGAACGCTGACAAGACCTATGCCATTGGGACTAAGCAAGGCGTGGTGAAGCGGTTTGTGAGCCAACTCCCAGACAAACATGAAGTAAGCGTTATGTCTCTGAAAGAGGGTGACAGGGTTATCGGAGTATCGGAGTGCGGCGACGAGAAAGAGTTGGTTTTCGTTTCCGACGCCGCCAATTTGCTGACCTTTCCTGCCAAAGCCGTGAGGCCACAAGGTCTTGCTGCCTCCGGAATGGCAGGGATTAACCTTGGATCTAGCAGGGCAATCTTCTTTGGCGCCGCTTCGAAAGATGACTTGGTCCTCACCGCAGCAAACGACTCTCAGGCCCTCGGGGCTACAGACCCTGGTAGTCACAAACTGACTCCACTCACAGAGTTTCCATCCAAGGGACGAGGTTCAATGGGGGTTCGCTGCCATAAGTTCCTCAAGGCCGAGAACCAGCTTTACTTTGCGTCTGTTGTCTCCGCACAGCCGAGGGTGTTTGATGCGGGAGGCCAAGAACTAGAGCTGACAAGCGAATTAGCAAAACGAGATGCAAGCGGCTCAGCTTCGCCTGGATACATCCAGGGCGCAATCTAGGCGTCGATTCTCTCCCTATCAAACTCATCAGCCGAGCCAACGATGAACTCTCTTCGCGGCGCAACCTCGTTGCCCATGAGGAGCTCAAAGATTTGATCTGAGGCGGCTGCATCCTGCGCTGTAATTCGTCTCAACAGGCGGTGGGAAGGGTTCATGGTCGTCTCCGCCAGTTGATCAGCGTCCATTTCTCCGAGGCCTTTGTAGCGCTGAATGGGCTGCTGGTAGGACTTATTGCGCTTATCGAGGTCCCTCAGCAAATCATTTAGCTCGGCTTGGGAGTAGGTGTAAATCGTTTCCTTGTTCTTGCCGGTGCCGACGACGACTCTGTGCAGCGGCGGCACAGCGGCGTAAACACGTCCCGCCTCAACCAAGGGCCTCATGTAGCGGAAAAAGAGTGTTAGGAGCAGCGTTCGGATGTGCGCCCCGTCGACGTCAGCATCACTCATCAGAATGATCTTTTCGTACCGAACATTCTCAAGTTCAAATGTTCTGCCCGAGCCGGCTCCGAGAACCTGGATGATTGCGGCACACTCGGCATTGGACAGCATGTCTGCCATTGAGGCCTTTTGGACGTTAAGTATTTTGCCCCTGATTGGTAACAGGGCTTGAAAAGCACTGTCCCGGGCCAGCTTGGCAGTGCCAAGGGCACTGTCACCCTCAACAATGAAGAGCTCGGAGCCTTCTGTTGCAGTCGCTCGACAATCAACGAGCTTTGAAGGCAGCGAACTTGATTCCAAAGCGTTCTTGCGTCTCTGGGTGTCTTTCAGTGTTCTGGCGTTGATCCTCGTCTTGGCCTCACCGACAACACGCTCAAGGAGTTTCTCAGACTCCGCTCTGGTGCCCCTGATTTTCCCGGCTAGGAAGTCATCAAAGTACTCAGTGATTGCACTCGAGACAATGTTCTTGATGGCTGGTGTGCCCAGAGTCTCTTTGGTTTGCCCTTCAAATTGAGGCTCAGGGAAGCTCACGGTTACAACTGCCGTGAGGCCCGTGAGCACGTCATCCTTTTCTATCTTTAGGCCGGTGGCCTTGAACTTTCTCGCAGAAGCTTCGATTGCCGCTCTGAAACTCTTTGTCAGCCCCTGCTCGAAGCCGGTCAGGTGAGTGCCACCCTTCGGAGTAGCGATGATGTTTACGAACGACCTGACCTGGGTATCAAATCCAATTCCCCACCTAAGAGCAATGTCCACTTTGCATTCACGCTCAACCAGCTTCGACTCCATGGTTCCGCTTTTCTCATTGAGTACCGGAACGGTCTCTGAGAATATTGCGTTCTTGGATATCTGTTTCGTCGGTATCAGCTCAGCGTCTGGCGCAAGGTGTGCCACGTATTCAGTGATGCCGCCGGCAAAGTTGAAAAAGTAACCCTCCCCTTCAGCACCCTTTGCGCTCAGGGTAAGCCCTGGCACGAGAAATGCGGTTTGCCGCAGTCTGCCCTCAAGATCTTCGATTGAAAATTCTGCGGCCGGTTCAAAGATTTGCCTGTCCGGCCAGTATTTGACCCTGGTACCAGTTATGCCCTTGGCTACTTTGCCGACCACGGCAAGTTCGCTCTTTTTAGTGAAGGGCTTGAACGGTGCATCTGGCCCGTCACCCGAAAATACGCCTGGCTCCCCTCTCCTAAAGGACATTCGATGCGTCTTGCCACCTCGGTCAACCTCAACATCCAACCGGGCGCTAAGGGCATTTACAACCGATGCTCCGACACCATGTAACCCTCCAGATGCTGTGTAGGAGCCGCCGCCAAACTTGCCACCTGCGTGAAGTTTCGTGAATACGACCTCTACACCGGTAAGGCCCGTCTTGGGCTCGACATCAACAGGTATTCCTCTCCCGTGGTCGGCAACGGCAATGGCGCCATCTTCAAATTGCTCAACCTCAATAGAGTTTCCATGCCCAGCAAGTGCCTCGTCGACTGAGTTGTCGATGATTTCCCAGAGACAGTGCATCAGTCCACGGCTGTCTGTTGACCCGATGTACATGCCCGGTCGCTTACGAACCGCCTCGAGGCCCTCGAGGACTGATAGGTGATGGGCTGAGTAGGTTTCCACGTCGAAAGAATAGAGCGCCGATCTCTCTGTACTTAGCTGCCACTTCGCAGTTAGCGAAACAAGGGTAATAAGCGGATTATTTGTCGAAGCCGAAGGTTATAGTTCATCAAATGGAAGAGACACGCGAACTACCAAACCTTCTGGCAACCGATCGCTGCGACGTCTGCGAAGCACAGGCTTACATTCGCGTGGAGCTCGAGTCGGGGCAGCTATTGTTCTGCGCTCACCACGGCAAAGCCAACAAGGAAAAACTTGAGCCGCTTGTGATCAACTGGCACGACCAGTCTGAAGAACTTAACCGGCGCTAACTTCTCTAATCTTTTCGATCCACTCGAGCTTTACAGGGTCGAGTTCGCTCTTGACTCCAAGCCCCCTCAAGAGGTCATTTAGGTAGCCTGGGTTCTTAGCGAGGAATGGTCCAAACAGGCTTGTAGCGACGAACAGAGCGTTTCGATGCACAGTTGGCAAATCGAGTTCGGTGTTTCGGTAACCGAAGTACTCCCCAGACACAAACTCACTTCTTCTCGGCATCTTCTTGCCAGCTAGGCCCAGCTCAGATGCAAAGAACTCGTAGCTTGAGCC
>JAYORB010000019.1:0-6817 GCA_038123155.1 Aquiluna sp.
TTAGACCTCGCCTCACGCCCGCCATGGCAGATGCTCGGCGGGCCGTTCGCGAGCTAGTTGAGGAGCTAAAGCCAAAGCAGGGTTCATTGCTTCTGGTCGCCTGCTCCGGAGGGCCAGACTCGATGGCCCTCTCAGCAGCCTGTGCTTTTGAGCTACCAAGGGCTGGACTGAAGGCGGGGGTAGTGGTTGTGGATCATGGGCTCCAGGAGAACTCAGCTGAGGTAGCAGCCCAGGCTGCTAGCCACTGCAGTGAACTCGGTCTTGAGCCCGTGATTGTCAGCCGAGTAGAGGTAAAAGTCTCCGGTGAGGGCCTAGAGGCTGCCGCGAGGGAGGCAAGGTACGCCGCTTTAGAGTCGGCAAGGGCGGAAACGTCGTCAGACTACGTACTCCTCGGCCATAACGAGGATGATCAGGCCGAGACGGTCTTGATGGGCCTTGCCAGAGGTTCCGGCCTGCGCTCGATTAGCGGCATGCCAGCTATCGACCAAGATCGCAGGTTGGCCAGGCCGTTTCTTGGCCTTTCTAGGGCGACGCTTCGAAAGTCCTGCGAGGACCAAAGCGTTGAGTTTTGGGACGACCCCCATAACCAGGATGAGTCATTCCTGCGGGTGAGAGTTCGCAAGCTCGCCCAGAGGTTGGAGGAAACCCTGGGGACTGGCTTCCAATCGGCGCTCGCAAGGACTGCCGATCTTGCCTACGAGGCGGAGGACTACCTGACCCTGGAAGCAAGGTGGTTTCTAGATAGCAACGACTCTGGGTCTGGTCTTGAGGTTGAGGCTGTTGCAAAGCTCCACCCAGCGCTGCGAAGAAAAGCCCTCCAGCTATACATGCAGAAAATCTCTGGAGGTTCAATCTCGAGGAGCCAGGTGCTGGAGGCAGAGCAGCTAGTTACCAATTGGCACGGACAGAAAAAGCTGGACCTTTCTGGCATTACAGTAGAGCGGGTAAACGACCGCCTTCTAGTAAAAGCCAAGTAGCCCGGGAGCCTGCAAGTGCAGCTAAATCACCCAGATATTCAAGAGGTGCTGGTCACCGCTGACCAGATTCAGACCAGAGTCCAAGAGCTAGCAACCGAAATCTCCGATTTCTATAGGGAAAAAGACGTCCTTCTGCTTGGCATTCTCAAGGGTGCGGTCCCATTTATGGCAGATATCTCAAGAGCCCTCTCTATCCCAGTCCAGCAGGACTGGATGGCGGTTTCTTCCTATGGCTCCGGAACCGTTTCATCGGGAGTCGTGCGTATCCTCAAGGACCTCGACGCCGACATCAAGGATCGCCACGTATTGATCGTGGAGGACATCATTGACTCCGGCCTCACCCTCTCTTGGCTCACCTCTAATCTCAAGGCCAGGGGTGCGGCTTCTGTTGAGATTGTGACCCTTCTCAGGAAGCCCGAAGCTGCCAAGGTGAAAATAGCTGTCCGATGGGTGGGATTTGATATCCCAAATGCTTTTGTTGTTGGTTACGGGCTGGACTTCAACGAGGACTACCGGTCACTGGACGGCGTTGGCATTCTTTCGCCCTCGGTTTATGAGTAAAGGTTTTTGATGGCAGAGAAGAAGGCAGATCAGCAGAGCAGGATGAAGAAGTTCCTCAAGGGACCTTGGCTCTGGATTGCCATTGCGCTGAGCGTAGTCTTCATCGGCACGAGCCTCATGAACACCGAGCAGTACACCAAGGTTGACACCCAGGTCGGGCTTGAGATGATTCGCTCCGGCTCCGCTGAGAAAGTAACTATCTTTGACGGCGACCAGCGGGTCGATGTGGTGCTTAGAAACCCAGACGCCGAGTTTGGCGACAAGGTTCAGTTCTACTTCGTTTCAGGTCGCGCAGAGGTGGTGGCTGAGACGGTTGCCTCCGCTCAGATCTCTGAGGGCTGGTCAGACGAGGTCCCCTCGACTCCTTGGATTCTTGCGCTACTTGGTTCGCTTCTGCCATTCATCATCATCCTGGCGCTGTTCTGGTTCCTGATGAGCTCGATGGCCGGTGGCGGCAGGGGCGTTATGCAGTTCGGCAAGTCCAAGGCCAAGCTCGTGAGTAAGGAGATGTCCAAGGTCACCTTTGACGACGTTGCTGGCATTGAAGAGGCTCACGAAGAGCTAAACGAGCTCAAAGAGTTTTTGAAGAACCCAAAGAAGTTTGAGGAGATGGGTGCAAAGATCCCTCACGGCGTCCTGCTCTATGGCCCTCCGGGAACCGGTAAGACCCTCATCGCAAAGGCCGTCGCTGGAGAGGCCGGGGTTCCCTTCTTCTCAATCTCGGGTTCTGACTTTGTAGAGATGTTTGTTGGTGTTGGTGCCTCGAGAGTCCGGGACCTTTTTGAGCAGGCAAAGCAGGCCGCTCCGGCAATTATTTTTGTGGACGAGATCGATGCTGTCGGTCGCCACCGCGGCACCGGTATTGGTGGGGGAAACGATGAGCGTGAGCAGACCCTAAACCAGCTTCTTGTCGAGATGGACGGTTTCGACACCTCAACCAACGTGATCTTGATTGCGGCAACCAACCGTCCGGACGTGTTGGACCCAGCACTTTTGAGGCCAGGAAGGTTCGACCGCCAGGTTGGCGTGAGCGCTCCTGACCTAAAGGGACGCGAGCAGATTCTCAAGGTTCACTCAAAGAACAAGCCAATCTCAAAGAAGGTTGACCTAGCGCTTGTTGCCAGGAGGACCCCCGGGTTCACCGGAGCAGATCTTGCCAACGTCCTAAATGAAGCGGCACTGTTGGCAGCGAGGCTGAATCGCAAGGACATTGGTGACGAAATCCTGGACGAGGCCATTGACAGGGTAATTGGCGGACCGCAGCGTAAGAGTGCTGTCATGAAAGACCACGAGCGCCTTGTTACCGCCTATCACGAGGCCGGCCACGCACTTGTTGCAGGTGCTGCGAACTACTCAGACCCTGTTACCAAGATCACGATTCTCCCGAGAGGTAGGGCCCTCGGCTACACCATGGTCATGCCAATGGAGGACAGGTATTCCATCAGTCGTAATCAGCTGCTTGACCAGATCGCCTATGCGATGGGTGGCCGCATTGCTGAAGAGATCGTTTTCAAGGACCCAACCACCGGAGCCTCAAACGACTTTGAAAAGGCAACCAACATCGCAAGAACCATGGTCACCAAATACGGCATGAGCTCAAAGATCGGAGCAATTTCTCTAGGCAGTGGAAATGCAGAGCCGTTTTTGGGCCGCGAGCTTGCAACCCATCGCGACTTTTCTGATGAGATGGCTCAGCAGGTTGATGCCGAGGTTAAGGTCATTCTTGAGACCGCCATGGACGAGGCCCACAAGGCCCTGACCACAAACCGAGCGGTGCTAGACAAGCTGGCCAAGGAGCTACTGGAAAAAGAGACCCTCAACCAAGACGAGATTGCAGCAATCTTCAAGCCTGTAAAGAAGCTCCCCAAGCGGACGACTTGGAGATCATCAACTAAGCGTCCCGTCTCCACCAAAGGACCGATTGCAGTTCCAGAGCGCAAGGTCAAGGAGCTAAAGAAGGCTCCCGCCCGACGAACCAAGAAGACCAAAGATGCAGCCGGATCGGATTCGTAAGGCTGTCCTGGAAATCCTCGAGGCAATCGGAGAGGACCCCGCTCGCCCTGAGCTAGCCCAGACTCCGCAGAAGGTTGCGGATGGCTACGAGTCATTCTTTAGTGGTATCGGCAAAGACCCGCTGAGCGCCCTGACCGAGACTTTCATTGCAGAGAGTCCAGAGGCCGTACTTCTCAAGGACATCGAGCTGGTTTCTATTTGCGAGCATCACCTTTTGCCATTCACGGGAGTTGCCCACATTGCCTATCTGCCCTCTGAAAAGGTGGCGGGCCTAGGCAGGCTTGCCAACGTCGTGGAGATACTTGCCTCCAGGCTTCAGCTACAGGAGAACCTCACATCCCAGATTGCAGATGCAATTGAGAAGGGGTTAGGTGCCCTGGGAGTGGTTGTTGTGATTGAGGCAAGGCACCAGTGCGTGGCATCTAGAGGTGCACGACAGCCAGAGGTAAACACGGTGACCATGGCCTCCAGGGGTCAATACACCGACCCGGTCATGAGAGCCGAGATCATGGGCCTAATCTCAAAGGGCAATGACTAGCTGGCACCGGCCCCTTGTCATGGGGGTCCTGAACGTTACTCCCGACTCTTTCAGTGACGGCGGTCAGTTCATGGAGTTTGATTCTGCGCTTGCTCACGCCCGAGAGATGGCATCCCAGGGAGCACAGATCATCGACATCGGTGGTGAGTCGACAAGGCCAGGCAGCATGCGGGTCAGCCTCGATGAGGAGCAGCAGCGAGTCATTCCGATAATCCGAGCAATCAAGGATGAGCTGGAAGTCCAGGTTTCCATTGACACCATGAATGCCGACACGGCAGCTAAGGCCATTGCAGCCGGAGCAGACATTGTCAATGACGTTTCTGGTGGGCTTGCGGACCCAGAGCTTTTCACTGCAATCGCGGGCAGCGAGTGCAGGTATGTCCTAGGACACTGGCGTGGCCACAGCGACATCATGGACTCGCTTGCAACCTACTCGGACGTTGCACGGGAGGTGGTGGCCGAGCTTGCCGAGCAGGTTTCGATGGCGGTGGCCGCTGGTATTTCTAGAGACCGCATTGTTGTGGACCCTGGGCTGGGGTTCGCTAAGGACATGCGGCAGAACTGGGATCTTGTCGCCCGGCTTGATGAGCTTGAAAACCTAGAGCTACCAATCTTGGTCGGAGCTTCGCGGAAGCGGTTTATCGCCCATGCGCTAGACAGCGAAAACCCTCAGGGGGTTGATGTGGGCCGTAGGGATGTCGCGACTGCGGTCCTTACAGCCCTGCTATTGCAGCGGAAGCTTTGGGGCATCAGGGTCCACAACGTCAGTAACACCGTGGATGCCATTAGCGTGGTAGCAGCGCTAAAGGAGGCTCAGGAGAAATGATCTACAAGATCCGCCTCGACTCCCTCAAGTTCTTTGGCTACCACGGCGTGCAGCAGCACGAAAAAGACTTTGGCCAAGAGTTTCTGATCGATTGCCATCTCGACGTTGATGCAGGAGTAGATGACAGCATCGACTCGACGGTGTCTTATGCGCTTGTCGCCGATGAGATTGAGAAAGTGGCGACAAAGCAGCGCTTTGACCTGATTGAGACCCTCGCCCAGAGCTGCCTCAATGCGGTGCTCGATATTGATGCGCGAATTCTGCGTGCGACGATCACTGTTCACAAGCCAAATGCTCCCCTTAGCCAAACCTTTGCCGATGTCTCGGTGAGTGTCTCCGGAGCCAGGGGTGACTAAAGCAGTCATTGCCTTTGGCAGCAACCTTGGAGATCGAGAAGAGACGATCAGGGCCGCCGCCAAGAAACTTGCAGAGCATAAGAAAGTTGACCTGGTGGCACTCTCGTCTATGTATGAGTCGGTCGCAATCACGGCCGATGGGGAAGACGAAAGCCAGCCGCAGTATCTAAACGCGGTGGGCATCTTCGAAACCTCTTTGAAAGCCTCCAAGCTTCACAAGCTCACCCGGGATGTCGAAAATGACTTCGGCAGGGTAAGGCTTGCCCGTTGGGCACCTAGAACGCTGGATCTGGACATCATTAGCTTTGGCTCGGAGCTCATTGAGACTAAGAAGCTCGTGGTTCCCCACCCGAGAGCATTTGAAAGGGCATTTGTCCTGGTTCCTTGGCTTGAGATTGATCCTGATGCGGTCATTCCCGGCAGGGGCAAGGTTGCAGGTCTAGTCCAAGAGCTAAGTGGCAAGGTGGTGAAGCAGTAGTGCGCCCGATACAGCCAGCTGGGCTCGCGAGTTTTCTGGCGGCAGGTGCCGTGCTGGGGCTCAGTTCCGCCCAGCTAGCGACTGGCCTTGGCTACAGTTTTCCGCTTAGTCCCTGGTCGATGATTCTGATGTTTCCGCTAATCGGGATAGCCATCTACCTCGCGACATGGCCCATTTATCGGTATCGCAAAAAGTTGGAGAAGTGGGAGACGGGCCCAAGGCCCTCTCGCCCCAACCCGTTCTTTGCCTTTCGAGCCTTGGTTATTTCGCGAGCAATCGCTCTGACTGGGGCGCTCTTTGCGGGCTGGTATCTGGGCGGTCTTGCCTGGTTGGTTAGCTTCAGCGTCGCGCCCACAGGACTCACCACTCCAACGGTTTTTGGAGCAATCGGCTCGCTGGTCATGCTCGGTGGCGGGCTAGCGGGAGAATACAACTGCCGCGCCCCACGCGGACCCAACGAGGAGGCGGAGTGAAGATAGGGATCATTGGTGACGAGCCTGCCGGCCCCGTCCTCGCCAAGGCCTGGGCAGGTGCGGGGCACGAAGTTATTGGTGTTCATGTCGAATCCCCGGAGGCCATTGAGCGCGTGGAGGCATTGCTGCCTGAGATCCCAATTGCCCCAATGGCCGCGGTTGCAGAAGACGCCGAGCTGCTGGTCTTGTCAGTCCCCTACGCCGACATTGAACTGAGCTGTGCCGGACTGGCAGACCTTGGACTGTTTGGACCTAGAAAGATCGTGGTTCATCTATCCCCGCATCGCGGTTACGGCTTGCTTGCGGATGCGGGTAGATACGGGGCGATACCCATCGCCATGCATCCGCTAATGCACTTCACGGGCACCTCGATGGACCTTGCCGTGATGCAAAATGCCACCATGGTTGTCACCACCCCAGAGACTTACAGGCCCATTGCCCAGGCACTCGTAATTGAGCTCGGAGCCGAACCTTTTGAGCTCAGCGAGGAGCAGCGTGATGCCTATGCAGAGGCGTTTGAGGTTGCATCAGGCTTTTCCTCATTGGTCGTGCAGCAGGCGATGGGGATTCTCGCCGAGGCCGAGGTCATGGAGCC
>JAYORB010000019.1:6917-16898 GCA_038123155.1 Aquiluna sp.
CATTGGTCGTGCAGCAGGCGATGGGGATTCTCGCCGAGGCCGAGGTCATGGAGCCTGCGAAGCTAATCGCCCCTGTGGTTCGGAGTGCGGTTGATGATTCCCTTGCAAAGCCGGTAACCCCGATTGATCCCGAGGATGCGGCCTGATGAGACTCGTTCACACCGCAGCGGAGCTAGACGAGGTTCTTGCCGAGGCCAGGATTGAAAGGCCGATTGGCTTTGTGCCGACGATGGGCGCTCTGCATAAAGGGCACCTCTCTCTTATTGCTCAGAGCCAAACGGACGAAAACTTCACGGTCGTCTCGATTTTTGTAAACCCCCTGCAGTTTTCCTCCGAGGATGACTACGAGAGCTATCCGAGAACTTTGGGAGTGGACGCAAGGGTGCTAACGGATGCCTCGGTCGATGTTCTCTTTGCCCCATCGGCAGGCGAAGTGTTTCCGAAGGACCAGGTCTTTCTGGAGCCAGATCCTGGTTCCCTCGGGGAGAGGTTTGAGGGCGAATTTAGACCAGGCCACTTTGCTGGGATGCTCAAGGTTGTAAGCCGTCTTTTTGATCTGGTTGTGCCGGACAGAGCTTATTTTGGCGAGAAGGATGCTCAGCAGGCAGCGCTGGTCAAGAAGATGGTGGAGGATCAGGTTGCCAGCGGCCAAAGGGAGCCGGTGAGCGTTGTAGTTTGCCCAACCATTAGGTCAGAGACAGGCCTCGCGCTCTCGAGCAGAAATTCAAGACTGTCTGGTTCCGATCTGGAGCTGGCAAACGAGATTTATGGTGCTTTGGTTCAGGGCTCCAAGGCTGGGAGCCAGCGAGCGGCGATTGTTGAGGCAGCCAAGGCCAGCTTGAGCCCCGCGATTAGACTTGAGTATCTGGAGCTGGTCGATTCGAACAGTTTTGAAATTGTCGAGCGGATTCCATCTGGCGGAGCGAGGCTAATCGTTGCCGCGTGGGTGGGAGACGTCAGACTCATAGACAACCTTTTGATCGGTGGTTAGCAGTGAGTGAAGAGTACGAGGCAGACCTGCCCGAGCAGATCGCGTTTCGTATGCAGAAGCGCGAGAAGCTCAACGAGCTCTCTGATGCCTACCCTGTCTCGCTGCCAATAACCCACACCATCGAGGCAACAAAGGCCCACTACCCAAATCTCGAGGCCGACATCGCAACCGGAGACGAGGTTGCGCTAGCTGGCAGAATCATGTTCCTTCGCAACACTGGAAAGCTCTGCTTCGCAACCCTCCAGTCCGGCTCGGGAGAGCGCATCCAGGCAATGATCTCTCTGGACAAGGTAGGCCAGGAAAGCCTGGATAGCTGGAAAGAGTTGGTTGACCTAGGTGACCACGTGTTCGTGCGCGGAGAGGTGATTACCTCAAAGCGAGGCGAGCTGAGCGTTTTGGCCGAGGAGTGGCAGATGGCAGCGAAGACGCTGCGCCCAATGCCAAATCTTCACAACGAACTCGAGGAAGAGTTCCGGGTTCGACACCGCTACATCGACCTCATAGTTAGAGATCGAGCTCGTGATGTTGTGAAGATCAGGGCTCAGGTCATGCAGTCGCTGAGAAACACCTTTGCCACTCATGCCTTCACCGAGATTGAGACCCCGATGCTGCAGGTCATGCACGGAGGCGCCTCGGCAAGGCCGTTTAAGACTCACTCAAATGCCTTTGATACCGAGCTTTTCTTGCGCATTGCCCCCGAGCTGTTTTTGAAGCGTGCCGTTGTTGGCGGTCTTGAGAGGGTCTTTGAGATTAACCGGAACTTCAGAAACGAAGGTGCTGACCGCACGCACTCGCCTGAGTTTGCGATGTTGGAGAGCTACGAGGCCTATGGCGATTACAACTCGATGGCCCAGCTGACTCAGGAGTTGATTCAGAACGCCGCTAAGGATGTCTTCGGAACCCACGAGGTTGAGTTGGAAGACGGTAGCGTGAACGACCTGGGCGGTCAGTGGCAGCGAATCTCGCTCTACGGCTCACTTTCTGAGGCCATCGGTGAGGAGATAACCCCAGAGACTGACCTCGCGACTCTCAAAAAGCTAGCTGACAAGGTAGAGATTGAGATTGAGCATCCCTTGGCTGGAAAGTATGTTGAGGAGCTTTGGGAGCACTTCGTAAAGCCAACTCTGGACAAGCCAACCTTTGTGATGGACTTCCCGGTTGACACCTCACCACTGACCCGTGACCACCGAGAGGTGTCCGGAGTTGTTGAAAAGTGGGATCTTTACGTCAACGGATTTGAGCAGGCCACCGGCTACTCCGAACTTGTTGACCCCGTGGTTCAGCGTGAGCGTTTTGTGAAGCAGGCTGAGCTGGCTGCCAAGGGTGACCCCGAGGCCATGAAGCTGGATGAAGAGTTCTTGAAGGCCCTGGAGTTTGGCATGCCACCCTCGGGAGGCATGGGCATGGGCATCGACAGGCTGCTGATGTCACTAACTGGCCTTGGCATTCGGGAAACCATTTTGTTCCCGCTGGTTAAGTAACTCATGGGCTTTTTCGAAATCGCATCTGATGTGCTTATTTCTCTGATTCCGCCTGCGCTGGTAGGGGTGTTGTTCTGGGTAATGATGCGCTCGATTCTCCGAGCCGATCAGAAAGAGCGCGACACATATCGCGAAATAGAGGCTGAGGAGCGCGCCAAGCGCGCTAACGCCTTGGGCGAACAGCCCTAGTTTTGGCAATACTCGGCACCTAACATCGAGTTACACATTTTGGAGGTGCCAGCTTGTTTGAGAAATTTACCGACAAGGCCCGAAGGGTTGTCGTGCTCGCCCAGGAAGAGGCGAAGCTACTCAATCACAACTACATCGGCACCGAGCACATCCTGCTCGGACTAATTCACGAGGGTGAGGGAGTTGCGGCTAAGGCCCTAGAAGCTCTCGGCATCAACCTCGAGCAGGTCCGCGAGCAGGTCCAAGACATCATTGGCCAGGGTCAGCAGTCACCCTCGGGCCACATCCCGTTTACTCCGAGAGCCAAGAAGGTTCTCGAGCTCAGCCTTCGTGAGGCACTTCAGCTCGGACACAGCTACATCGGAACCGAGCACCTGCTTCTCGGTCTGATTCGCGAGGGCGAGGGTGTTGCCGCACAGGTTTTGACGAAGCTGGGTGCTGACACCAACAAGGTTCGCCAGCAGGTCATCCAGTTGCTCTCTGGTTACCAGGGCAAAGAGGCCGTCTCGGTTGGAGGCGAAGTTGCCCCTCCACAAAAAGGCAGCCAGGTTCTAGATCAGTACGGTCGCAACCTCTCTCAGGCTGCTGCCGAGGGCAAGCTCGACCCAGTTGTTGGTCGCGAGCGTGAGATCGAGCGCGTGATGCAGATTCTCTCCCGTCGCACCAAGAACAACCCGATTCTCATTGGTGAGCCCGGGGTTGGTAAGACGGCAATTGTTGAGGGTTTGGCGCAGGCTATTGTCTCGGGGAATGTTCCGGAGACCCTGCGCGGGAAGCAGCTCTACACGCTGGACATGGGAAGCCTGATTGCTGGCTCCCGTTACCGCGGAGACTTCGAAGAGCGCCTCAAGAAGGTCACCAAGGAAATCAGGACCCGTGGCGACATCATCACCTTTATCGACGAAATCCACACCCTGGTCGGTGCTGGCGCAGCGGAGGGAGCAATCGATGCCGCATCAATCCTGAAGCCAATGCTGGCCCGAGGTGAACTGCAGACCATTGGAGCAACCACTCTGGATGAGTATCGCAAGCACTTCGAAAAGGACGCGGCTCTGGTTAGGCGCTTCCAGTCGGTGATGGTCTCAGAGCCAACACCTGCAATGGCGATAAACATTCTCAAGGGTCTGCGCGATCGCTACGAGGCGCACCACAAGGTTTCCATCACAGATGGCGCCCTTGTTGCAGCCGTGGGCATGAGCGACCGCTACGTCACCGACCGTTTCCTCCCGGACAAGGCCATCGACCTAATCGACGAGGCCGGTGCGAGGGTCAGGCTAAGTTTCCTCTCTTCACCTCCTGAGCTGAAGGAGATGGAGGACAAGGTTGCCGCTGTGAAGGCCGCCAAGGAGCAGGCAATCGCAGATCAGGACTTTGAGCTCGCCGCATCAAAGCGCGATGAGGAGAAGAAGCTCACCTCCGAGAAGATCAAGATGGAGAAAGAGTTCCGCGAGGGCAATGTTGATCAGACCGGTCTGGTTGATGAGGGTCTAATCGCAGAGGTTCTCGCTCAGGCCACCGGCATTCCAGTTTTCAAGCTCGGTGAGGACGAGGGTGCGAAGCTCATCTTCATGGAGCAGGAGCTCCACAAGCGCGTTATTGGCCAGGAGGCTGCCATTGCCGCCCTGTCAAAGACCATCCGCCGTCAGCGTGCTGGTCTGAAAGATCCGAAGCGGCCATCGGGCTCCTTCATCTTTGCTGGCCCTACCGGTGTTGGAAAGACAGAGCTGGCCAAGGCTTTGGCGGAGTTCCTCTTCGATGACGAGGATGCGCTGATTGCCCTAGATATGAGCGAGTTCTCCGAGAAGCACACTGTCTCTAGGTTGTTTGGTGCCCCTCCAGGATTCGTTGGATTCGACGAGGGTGGCCAGCTAACTGAAAAGGTTCGTCGCAAGCCGTTCTCGGTTGTGCTGTTCGATGAGATTGAAAAGGCCCACCCGGACATCTTCAACTCACTGCTTCAGATTCTTGAAGAGGGTCGTCTGACTGATGGTCAGGGCAGAGTAGTTGACTTCAAGAACACCATCATCATCATGACCACCAACCTCGGATCACGTGAGATCTCTCGTGGTGCGTTGGGCTTCACCCTCGAGGGCGATGCCGCAAACGACTATGACCAGATGCGTTCTCGGGTAAACGAGGAGCTCAAGAAGAACTTCAAGCCAGAGTTCCTCAACCGTGTTGATGAAGTAATCGTCTTCCCACAGCTCACCCGCGAGGAGCTCATGCAGATTGTCGATCTATTCATTGGACGTCTGCAGCAGCGTCTCGATGAGCGCGACCTCAAGCTAACTCTCACCACAGCTGCGAAGGACAGGCTCATCGAGCTTGGCTATGAACCCGCTTTGGGCGCAAGGCCACTTCGCAGAACTGTGCAGCGTGAGATCGAGGACGAGATTTCAGAGCGCATCCTGACTGGAGACATTCAGAGCGCACAGGACATCACTGTTGACTTCGCAGACGACGCCTTTACTTTCGTAACCGCAAGCCGCGAGGCGGAGGCGGTCAAAAAGTAAGTGACTGAGGTCCAGCGCTACGAGGTAGTGAAGAGGCAGCCTGGCTTTGAGATAAGGCAGTACGCCCCTCATGTGCTGGTCACCAAGTCGATGTCAGGCAGCCTCGCTGCTGCAGGCAGTAATGCTTTCCGCTATCTTGCCGGCTACATCGGTGGTGAGAATGCTCAGCGCCAGCAGATTGCTATGACCGCTCCAGTAATTCAGAACAAGCAGCCAAGCGGCTATGAGGTTGCCTTTGTGATGCCAGATCACATGCAGGATGCCCCCGCACCGCTGCGCGAAGGCATGGAGGTTAAGAAGGTCGATGGAGTGCTCATGGCCGCCAAGCGCTTTTCTGGCATGGCGTCCGAGGAGCTCTTTGAACGCAAGGGCAGAAAACTAATTGAGGAGCTCGAGCGCGCTGGCTACAAGCCAATCGGCCAGGTTAGCTATGCCCGCTACAACGGACCCTGGACCCCAGCTCCCCTTCGCCGCAACGAGGTGTTGGTAGCGCTGGAGGGCTAGCTATCGCCATAATTGGCTGATGCTTTCGATTCGTTCTGCGGTGACTGCTGACGTCCCGGCCATCAGGAAACTGGCTGATCCACTGGTTGAGCAGCGCGTACTTTTGGGTAAAGAGCTCGTCGAACTCTATGAATCAATTCAGGAGTTTGTGGTCGCCGAGCTGGATGGAGAGCTTGCCGGCTTTGGCGCCCTTCACGTGATGTGGCAGGACCTCGGAGAGGTCAGAACTCTGGTTGTGGCTGAGGGAGCTAGGCGCAAAGGCGTCGGCACCGCCGTTCTAAGCGAGCTCTTGCAGCGAGCAAAGGCGCTTGGGATCAAGCGGGTTTTCTGCCTAACCTTCGAGAATGACTTCTTTGCCTCTCACGGCTTCGAAGAGATAAGCGACATCCCGGTTGATGCCGAGACCTATGCGGAGCTGGTCAGGTCGCATGATGAAGGTGTTGCGGAGTTTTTGGATCTTGCACGAGTTAAGCAGAACACGCTCGGAAACAGCCGAATGCTGAGGCACCTCTAACTAGATTTACTCTATGGCTACCGACGAGAGCGTCTATCGCAAGCGCAGGATCGGTGCCTTAGCTGTTCTAGCCGCGCTAGTCGCAGGTATTTGGGGTATTCCCCAGCTCTTTGCAAACACAGGCCAAGAGGTTCTGCCAACCCCCGAGGTCACTGAGACCGAGGATGCCGCTCCCGCAGAGCTCACTAATTGTGCTCCCGGTGTCGTCTCGGTAGAGGTCATGATTGGAAAGCTCATTAGTAGCGATGGTGAGAGCCAGGTTGTAGAGACCTTCAACTCCTTCGCTCCCGAGACCAACCCCGACATTTGGTATGAGATCACCAACAACGGTCTTGTTGATTGCAAGTTCAACGTTGGCTCCAGGGTCACCTTCTTCACCATTACATCAGGCGAGCAGACCTACTGGTCTTCAAGAGACTGTGATCGAAGTAATGACACCGATCGCTATGTGACCCTGCCGTCAAACTCCGCAGAAGAGGCCGCGGCAAGCCCATGGGAGAAGTCCTACTCTTCCGAGAACGGCTGCAGCGCAAGCGCCAATGATCTGGTTCCCACTGGAGGCGCGACCTACAAGATCAAGGTAGAGGTCAACGGAGTTATCTCCGAAGAAAAGCGCTTCATTCTCAACTAAGCGCTGCAGCGATTGCCGCCGAAACCTGAGAGCTAGAGGAATCGACGACGCTCTTGTGACCAAGCCTCTTGGCCTCGGAAACTCTGAGAGCAGGATTAGTTACCCCTCTGATCTCTCCACTGAGGCTAATCTCGCCAAAGGCAGCAAGGCCCGGTTTGACTGGCTTGTCCCTGACCGCAGAGGCGATAGCTATTGCTATCGCGAGGTCGGCGGCAGGCTCGGTAATTTTCATTCCGCCGACGGTAGAGACATAGACGTCCTTGTCGGAGAGGCCAAGCCCTGATCTGCGCTCTAGCACCGCTAACAGCATTGCAACCCTTGCGGAGTCGACCCCGTTAGTTACTCGCCTGGGTTGCGGGGATCCGCTCTTTACTACCAACGCCTGAATCTCGGCCCTCAGGGCCCTGCGACCCTCGACCGTGATTGTGATGCAGGTTCCAGAGACCACGTTTTGCTGTTCGGAGACAAACAGTGCCGATGGGTCTGGAACTTCGATGATTCCCTCACCACTCATTTCGAAGCAGCCCACCTCGTCGGTGGGTCCGAAGCGGTTCTTTAGGGTCCTGACAAATCTCAGGGAGGTCTGGCGATCTCCCTCGAAGTGGCAAACGACATCCACCAAGTGCTCAAGAGTCCTCGGACCGGCAATCGAGCCGTCTTTGGTGACGTGGCCAACCAGTACCAAAGGCGTAGAGCTCTCTTTGGCAACACGGATTAGGTTGCTTGCCACTTCCCGAACCTGAGCCGGCATACCGGCTGCTCCGTCGAGGTCGAGGCTAGAAACCGTCTGCACCGAGTCCACGATTATCAGCTCTGGGGCAACTTCTTCAATTTGACCGAGCACGCTCGATAGATCGGTTTCGGTTGCTAGGTAGAGGTTTTCCGAGAGTGCTGAGGTTCGAGTGGCACGGAGCTTCACCTGAGATGCTGACTCCTCTGCGGAGACATAGAGCACCTTCTTGCCGCCCTTTGCCTGTCTCGCGGCTACCTCCAACAGCAGGGTGCTCTTACCAACCCCTGGCTCACCCGAGAGCAGCACAACCGCTCCGGGCACCAGGCCACCGCCCAGGACTCGATCGAATTCCTGAACCCCAGTTGGTTGGTGACCCTCTGAGGAGGATTCGATTTCGGTGATAGGGCGGGCCACCCGGGTCTCACTGAGCTTTGCGGCCTTGGCCTTAGTGACCGGTGTGGACTCCCCAACCGTTCCCCATGCCTGGCAGCTGGAGCATTGACCAACCCATTTTGCTGTCGACCAGCCGCACTCGCTGCAGCGGTATTCGGTCTTTGTCTTGGCCACCGAACCAAACTACCGCTACCCACCCCCACCTAAACTTCTTCTCTCAACAGTTTTCTTCTTTTGGAGGCCCTTGGATGCGTAGGCACTCTTTTGAGCTCTGGCTCACGCTCATGGTTTCCTTGGGTGCAAGCAGCATTTATTCGATTCTGAGCCTGCTTAGAAAGCTGAACTCGACCCAAGGGCTGGCTGGTTCGACTACCACGATCAACAGGTCGCTCGCCGAGCAGGGGTGGCTGGATTTCATCTCTCAGCTTGCCTCGATAACGCTTTCACTGGTTCCTGTTCTGCTGGCTCTTTACTTCCTGAGGCTCGATGGGATTCAGATCGGCCTGGCTCCAAAGGCAAGGGACTTTATTTGGGGCTTGGGACTGCCGATAGCAATTGGCATTCCCGGCATCGCGCTTTATGTGGTTGCGGTTCAGGTCGGCCTAACTGCCAGGGTTATTCCGAGTTCTCTGGGGGAGTACTGGTGGACCCCATTGATTCTCTTCCTCGCAGCCTTGCGCGCTGGCCTGCAGGAGGAGGTCATTGCAGTGGCCTTCCTGGCAAAGAAGCTGCAACTAATAAGACCGGAGATCACGATTGCCGCAGTAGTAGTCATCTCGAGCCTGTTCAGGGCCAGCTACCACCTCTACCAGGGGTTCTCAGCATTCCTCGGCAACTTGGTAATGGGGCTGGTTTTTGCCTATTTGTTCCTCAAAGGAGGCAGGGTTGCGCCTCTGGTGATTGCACACACCACCATGAACACCGCCGTCTTTATTGGCTACCCGTTAGTTGCCCCATACCTACCAATCTAGGATTTAGCCATGGAAAACCTGAGGGTCTGCTTTTTGGGCACCGGATCAATGGGGTCTGCTGTGCTGCGGGGGCTAATTGATTCTGGCCACCCACCCGAGCTTGTGTCGGCAACAACCAAGAGCGAGCAAAGCGCCCTGGCCCTTCGGCAGATGGGAATCAGCGCTCTCTCCGTGGAGCAGTCCTCGGATGCCAATGCGCTGCTGTCAGGAGATGCCGACCTGGTGGTTTTAGGTGTGAAGCCCTACCAAATAGTCGATGTCCTAAATGAAATTGCCTCTGAGCTTCCCAAGAACTCAGTGGTCATCTCAATGGCTGGCGGCATTGAGCTGGCGACCATGGCCGGTGCGCTTCCAGAGCACAAGAACCTAATTCGCTCAATGCCAAACACGCCGGCGATGGTGGGCCAGGGTGTCACCGGGCTTGCAGCTCACCCCACCGCCAGCAACGACGCGTTAGATGCCGCCGAATGGCTTTTCTCAGCTGTTGGTGAGGTGGTCAAGGTCGAAGAGAGTCAAATCAATGCCCTGAGTGCCATCTCCGGTTCGGGACCTGCGTGGATCTACTTCATCATCGAACAGTGGGAGAAGGTGGCAATCTCAAGAGGCTTTACACAGGAGCAAGCTGAAACGCTGGTGCGCTCAACTCTCTTTGGCTCTGCGGCACTTCTTGCAGACAGCGCAGAAGAGCCAAGTGTGCTGAGAAGAAACGTCACATCTCCTGGGGGAACGACCGAGCGAATCATTGCAACTTTGGAGCAGGCTGACCTTAAGGAACTCTTCGCTCGCTCGTTGGATGCGGCTGTGGCCAGGGCAGAGGAAATCGCAAAAGACAAGGATTAGGCTGTAGTTATGGCAGATATTTTTGAGGCAATTGCAGACCCAACCAGACGCAAGATTATGGAGACACTGCTCTCCGCACAGGTCGCGGGCGCTGAACTGACAGTTAGCGAGCTGGTCCAGAAAACTGGCCTTGGACAACCCACTGTTTCCAAACACCTCAAGACCCTTCGTGAGGTCGGCCTCGTCACAGCGCGCGAGGATGGCCAGAAGCGTTTTTACTC
>JAYORB010000020.1:0-11459 GCA_038123155.1 Aquiluna sp.
TGGCCGACTTTTTCATATAGGTTCTCATCGGCTACAACTAGCGGATTATCGAGCTTGTGCCAGGTGATTAGATCTTCGGAAACTGCCGCCCCGATTGACTGAACCTTTCCCGCGGTCTCTCGAGAAGTCCCGGTGTAGAACATCCACCACTTACCGTCGTGCCCTCGAACCGTGCTTCCTGTCCATGTGGTCCATGAGTCAAAAGCTGGCGATTCGCTCGGTGAGAGGGCGTCTGGGAGCACCTCCCAGGTAACTAGATCCCTGGAAACCGCGTGTCCAATATTTGTATTGCGGTGTCGACGATCTGGGTCATACAGACCTCTAGACGCGCACAGGTAGAAGGCGTGACAGACGTCGCCATCCCACACATACCAGCTATCCCAAATCCATCGATCGGGGAGTCTAAGCGCCATAGGGGAAGATCCTGGGGAGTGTGGTTACTGGATGGGAGAGAAGATGGCGGAGGCCGTGGGATTCGAACCCACGAGACATTTCTGCCCACTGGTTTTCAAGACCAGCTCCTTCGGCCGCTCGGACAGACCTCCGCATAGGAGTTTAGTGCCTAGCTCAAAAACTCAAGACCCTCGAGGGAAGCAAGCACCTGAGCAACGCCATCGTCGTCAACCGCCCCAGTCGTGGCGGTGGCGGCAAGCTTGACCTCATCTGGGGCCTGGCCCATGGCAAACGCGTAGCCTCCCAAAGACTTTGCCCACTCAAACATCTCTATGTCATTCCTGCCATCACCCATGACCAAGACTCGGCTCGATGAATGGCCGTACTCGTCCCGCAGCTTGGCAAGACCGTGGCCCTTGTCGATGCCCTTCGGGGCGATGTCTAGCCAGGCGGTGTAGCCGATGGCATAAGAGACCGACTGCAGACCAACTTTGTCCATGAGCTCGATGAACTGATCAACATCATGGTCAGGCGAAAGCACAACCACTCGGCTCACTGGATGGTGCAGAAGCTCATCCAGTGGCGTCTCAAAATTTTGCTCGCCAAGCGCATAAGTAGGAAAAGGTTTGTGAAAACGGTAGGTGCCATCGACATCCTCAACCGCAAAGTGAGCATTGGGCAGTTTGTCGATTAGCTCAGTTAGAACATCAGCCGGATCAAAGGTCTCGACGCTGTGGGTGGCAAAACCCTTGGGGTGCTCCTCATCCAGACGAATGGTCACGGCCCCGTTAGAGCAGACCGCATGACCAGAGGAAATACCCAGTTCGCGGATTACGGGAAAAGCGTTAGCCGCAGCTCTTCCAGTTGAAACAAAGACGTAGTGGCCGAGTGAGCGGACTCTAGTGACTTGCTCTTTGACTCGATCGGATAAAAAGCCGTCATCGTGGACAAGAGTGCCGTCGATATCTAGGGCAATAAACCAGCCGTCATCTTTCATGCCTAGGCTTTGGGGCTTATCTTTTCTAGTCCGCCGAGGTAGGGCTGCAGGGCCTGAGGGACCCTCACCGAACCATCTGCTTGCTGGTGGTTCTCCAAAATTGCAACCAGCCATCTAGTTGTGGCGAGTGTTCCATTGAGAGTCGCAAGCATCTGCGTCTTGCCGTTCTCATCGCGATAGCGGGTGTTGAGCCTCCTGGCCTGGAAAGTGGTGCAGTTCGAGGTTGAGGTTAGCTCCCGGTATTTACCCTGCGATGGCACCCACGCCTCAACGTCATACTTTCTGGCAGCCGAAGATCCGAGGTCACCAGCGGCAACATCGATCACTCGGTAGGGCAGCTCACACTTCTGCAGCATCTCCTCCTGCCAAGCAAGCATGCGCTCATGTTCAGCCTCGGCATCCTCAGGCTTGCAGTAGGAGAACATCTCCAGCTTGTTGAACTGGTGGACCCGGAGAATGCCCTTGATGTCCTTGCCGTGACTGCCGGCCTCTCTGCGGTAGCAGGTTGACCAACCGGCATACCTCATCGGCTCCTGGAAATCATCAAGAATCTCACCGGAGTGATAACCGGCGAGAGCAACCTCGCTGGTTCCAGTGAGGTAGAGATCATCTGCCTCTAGGTAATAGATCTCGGAAGAGTGCTCGCCTAAAAACCCTGTTCCCTGCATCACCTCTGGTCTCACCAGTGTGGGGGTAATCAGGGGAGTGAAGCCTGCAGCATGGGCCTGGTCCAGCGCAAGCTGCATCATCGCAAGCTCCAGCCTTGCTCCCCAACCCTTCAAGAAATAAAACCTCGAGCCAGAGATCTTCACACCGCGCTCAATGTCGATGACATCGAGGCTCTCACCGAGCTCCGCGTGGTCAAGGGCTTTGAAATCAAACTCAGGCTTCTTGCCCTCTTCTCGTAGGACGACGAAGTCATCCTCGCCACCGGAGGGGACGCCATCAATAACAACGTTGTCGATCTTGTAGAGCACGGCACTGAGGGCTTCGTATGCCTGATTAGCCTTTGCCTCTGCCTCTTTCACCTGCTGGGCCATGGATTGTGCCTGGGCCACCAGCTCAGCCTTCTCCTCTTTTGGCGCTGCAGCAACCAGCTTGCCGTGGGCATTTTGTTCAGACCTGAGCTTTTCAAATAGCTGCAGGGAAGCCTTATTGGTTTTATCTAGCTCGAGCGCTTGATCAACAAGCGATTCATCCGCTCCGCGGGCTCGCTGCGATAGCCGAATAAGGTCGGGGTTTTCGCGCAGCAGGGAGAGGTCAATCACCCCCTTAGCCTATCTTCTACCTCCAGTTAGGCTTGTCTGGTGAGAGAGCTTGCGGTCATCTTCAACCCAGAGAAAATCACGCTTCAGCGCCTTGAAAAGGCATTCGCAAAGCACAAGGACGTAGCTCCAAAATTCTTGGCCACGGACAAAAGTTCAAATGGTGCCTCGCAGGCTAGAGAGGCTCTCGCGCTTGGGCTGAACCAGCTTCTGGTTGCCGGTGGCGATGGAACCTTGAGAAACGTGGTGCAGGGAACTGCGGGGTTGGACGTGGAGATAGGTATCCTGCCGCTAGGAACAGGCAACATACTGGCTAGAAACCTCAAGATTCCCATCGGCAATCTTGACTCCGCGATCAAAAAGATCCTAAAAGGTAGCCCCTACGAGATAGACCTTGGGGTTGCCAAGGCCATCTTTACCGATGGCTCACTCAGAGAGTATGTGTTCACGGGGATTGCCGGGGTTGGCATGGACGCCAAGCTCATGGAGAATACCCAGCCGAAACTAAAAAGGAGGGTTGGCTGGATCGCCTACATCGAGGGTGGAATTCGGTCCCTGCCCCTAAAGTTCGAACGCTTCGACGTTCAGATTGACAACCAGGTGAGAACCCTAAAAAGCTACTCACTCCTGGTTGGCAACGTCGGCTGGCTGCCGGGGCTGATCTCAATGATGCCGGATGCCCAGATGGACGACGGAAAGCTCGATATTGCCGCCATTGGTCCAAGAAAAATATGGAACTGGGTCGACTTCTTCTCTCGCATAACCTGGCAGAACCTCGTGGTTCGGCCGTTGGCCCTAGGTAGGCGCTGGATGGATGAAAAGGCCAACGTCAAGACCCTAGAAAATCTCTCGAGCCCAAGAATTCGAATCAAGCCCCACAACCCCGCCGCAATGCAGCTTGATGGTGATCCGGTCGGAGAGATTATCGAGGTTGACTTCTCGCTTAGGGCCAAGGCCCTAAAGGTATTGATTTAGCCGCGCAGGTCGTCCAGCCACTTCTTGGCGGATTGGTAGGCGCCATCAGCATTGTTGCCCTGATGGTTTGACTCGGTTTTATCCGCCCTTGGGTACGAGCCAAGGAAGATTAGCTTGGGCGAGAATCTGTGAAGACCCATTAGAGCCTCCGCGATGGCCTCGTCATCGAGGTGGCCCTCAGCATCGATGTTGAAGCGGTAGCGGCCAAAGCGGTCTCCAATTGGCCTCGACTCGATCCTGCTGAGGTTAACTCCGCGAGCTGCGAACTGCTCGAGCATCTCCAGCAGGCCACCCGGCCTGTCATCAGGAAGCTCCACGATCACGCTGGTCTTGTCGTGACCGGTCTTTGGATGCGGCTTACCGCTCTTCCCAATCTCGATGAACCTGGTCTGGGCCTCTTTGTTCTCGCCGATGTCGCTGGCCAAAATTTCTAGGCCATATATTTCCGCTGCTCCCGTTGCAGCGATCACAGCATCGCAGGCGGCCCCGTCGGCCATTGCCTTAGCCGCGGCAGCGGTAGAGGCTGCGGGGATATGGGTGTGATTTGAAAGCTTTGCCTCGAGCCACTTCCTGCTCTGGGCATATGCCACGGGATGAGTAAGCACTGCGGAGATGTCCTCAAGCTTGGTGCCGGGCTTTGCCATAAGGTCAAAACGAACTGGGACCAGATACTCGCCATAGATCTGAACGCCGCCAATGACCGCAAGCGCATCGGAGGTGGCAGAGACTCCGCCCTCGATTGAATTCTCAATTGGAACAACAGCGCGATCAGCCTTACCCTCCAGAACCGCATCGATAGCTGCGGTCACCGAGGCAACAGGGGTGAGCTCGGCACTGCTGGACACCTGACCGGCAGCCATCTCAGTGAATGTGCCGGCGGGGCCAAGGTAAGCGATCTTGAGCTGAGCCATGCAACAAGATTAGGGCAGGCGCTAAATCAAAGATGGCAATACGATGCTTTCATGCACAAAAGAGGCAATGTGGGAAGGCTCAGGGGGGTCCTGAGGCTTGGGGCCCTGGTATTTGCAATCAGCGCCACTGCGCTCTTTGTCGTGCCAAGAATCTTCACTGACCTGCTAGGCCTCCCCGGTAGCTCAGAACTCGATTGGTCAATGCAAATGATCGGCATCACTCTTGTGGCCCTAACCGGAAACATGTTCGTAGTTTCAATCTCTGGCAGCGACAATGGGGTGCTCTGGGCAGCACGCGTCATGCAGGTGAGCGCTTTTGGCCTGGGAGTACTGACCCTCTTGGTTCCCGCTGGAGTCAACTGGTTCGTAATCCTCTATGCACTCGTTGGCTTTGGCTTCTCAGCGGCCTACACGGTTTTGCTTCTGCAACGCAACCCGGGGGCATAAATGATTCATGCAAGAGCAGGGCAGCCAGCGAGCGCCGAGGACCTAATCGATATCCAGAAGCTTGAGAGCAACTATTTTGAGCTAATCCCTGACCTTGCAATCGCGGAGCAAAAGGTTGCCTTCGGCACCAGCGGCCACCGAGGTAGTGCGCTGAACACCTCGTTTAACGAGTGGCACATCCTGGCAATCACCCAGGCGATTGTCGACTACCGCAAGACCCAAGACATACAGGGGCCAATCTATGTTGGTAAGGACACCCATGCCCTAAGTGCTCCAGCGGAGCAATCGGTGCTCGAGGTGTTGGCAGGTAACGGGGTCGACTGCTTCATAGCAACAGGGGACTACACCCCGACACCTGCGGTTTCGGTGGCAATCATCGACCACAACATGCAGCTACCCAGAGGCAGCAGCGCGCAGGCCGATGGCATCATCATCACCCCCAGCCACAACCCCCCTCAAGACGGAGGCATCAAATACAACCCTCCCCACGGCGGGCCGAGCGACTCCGATGCCACCTCGTGGATAGCGACTCGAGCAAACGAGCTCATTGGCGAACAGCTAAAGGGGGTCAAACGATCAAGTCCAAATGCGAAGAGCTTTGACTACCGGGCCAATTACATCGGCCAGCTAGATCAGGTGCTAAACCTTGATCCAATAAAAGAGTCAGGCGTAAAGATTGGCGCAGACCCTATGGGCGGGGCTTCGGTTGAGTACTGGGGCGAGATTGCAAGCCACTACGGAATTGACCTTCAGGTCGTAAATGACAAGGTCGATCTCCAGTTTGGCTTCATGAGCCTCGACTGGGATGGCAAGATCCGGATGGACTGCTCGTCTGAGTATGCGATGTCAACTCTTATTGCTGCTCGTCACGAATACGACATCTCCACCGGCAACGATGCCGACGCGGATCGTCACGGCATCGTTACGGCCGATTCGGGACTAATGAACCCGAACCACTTCCTAAGCGTCGCGATTGAATACCTATTTCACCGCCGTGACGGTTGGGATGAGCACTCGGGAATTGGCAAGACCATGGTGTCTTCTTCAATGATCAACTTGGTTGCCGCCGACTTGGGCCGAAAGCTTATTGAGGTTCCCGTTGGCTTCAAGTGGTTTGTTCCTGGCCTGGTATCCGGCGAGGTCGCGTTTGGTGGTGAGGAAAGCGCCGGAGCATCGTTCCTGAGAAAAGACGGCCAGCCCTGGTCCACCGACAAAGACGGTCTAATCATGTGTCTATTGGCCGCCGAAATAGAAGCCGTTACTGGACTCAGCCCCTCTGAGCGCTACGCCGAGCTCACCAAGCGACATGGAGAGCCCCACTACAAGCGGGTGGACGCCCCTGCTGATCTAGAGAAAAAGGCGAAGCTCTCCAAGCTCTCTGAGAAAGACGTCGCGGCAACGGAAATTGCAGGTGATGCGATCACCAACATCGAGACGAGCGCGAGCTCAGGTGGGGCTCTTGGGGGAGTGAAAGTTTCAACCGAAAAGTCTTGGTTTGCTGCGAGGCCCTCGGGGACCGAGAGCGTCTACAAGATCTATGCAGAATCCTTCAAAGGTTCTGAGCACCTAGAGCAAGTGCTGGAGCAGGCTCAGTCGATTGTGGACTCAGCAATTTCGGGATAGGACTCCGCCGCTTCAAACCCCCAGAACTCTTCGAGTGTTTGTATTCCATTATTGGCATACATCTTTGCTATCTGTTTGCCAACGTATCTGAGGTGCCAGGGTTCGTAGGTGTATCCGGTAACTGAAGTGGTATCTCGCTCGTACCTAACTATGTAGCCAAACTTCCAGGAGTTGTCGGCAATCCACTTTCCGGCAACCGTGTCACCGAAACACTGCATGATTGCGCAGCCCTGAGCGGGAACCGAAACATCGACGGCAAGGCCAGTCTGATGCTCGGAGTGCCCAGCCTTGGCACTCCTGACAAGTGCCTCTGCTTCTCCATACTGCGCCACCTTGTCTTCAAAGAGCCCCGCTTGGTAGTCATAGGAGCGGTACGCAGAGTTGACAAAGATTTGTCCTGCTCCTTGGAAGCTCATCTCAGCAGCCATCTCTTCGAGTGCCGTGGCCGCAACATCTCGAAGCTCCAAACCTCTTGAGTTATCTAGGGAGCTTGAGGATTCGATTTCCCTCACTACAGGCTCGAAGTCCAATGGCGAAAGCGGACGATGCTTGTTCACCACTACCCACTCGCTACCTGCAAACCCAGTGGCGAGACGCGGATAGGAGTAATCGGTGAGTTCCAGGGTCGGAATCTCCCAACCAGATAGCTCGCGCTGCTCTGCACGCTCTTTGAGTATCTCGAAGTTTGGCTGCCCGGCTGCCCCCTGTACCAACAGCGTGATTCCCGCGGTCGCGGCAATCAGCGGAGGCAGGAACACAAAGCTGGCTCTGCGGCGCACGGGAGTAGGATTGGGCACACCTAAACCCTATTTCTTGGAGTTCTCTTGACTGCCAAATCTCGGCGGGAAGCCGCGAAACAAGCAGCGCAATCTGGACAGATGACTCACCGCCAGATCTGGCTCGTCCTCATTGGCCTAATGTCCGGCATGTTCCTTGCTGCCCTGGACCAGTCGGTCGTGTCTGCGGCCATGAGAACCATTGCCGATGACCTTGGCGGCCTTTCACTTCAGGCCTGGGCAACCACCGCCTACCTAATCACCTCAACGGTGACTACCCCCATCTATGGAAAACTCGGAGACATCTTTGGTCGCAGGCCGGTTTTCATGGCGGCGATTGCCATTTTTATCCTCGGCTCCTTCACCACTGGATTTGCAAATTCCATGATCGAGCTGGCTAGCTACAGGGCTATGCAGGGCATAGGTGCTGGAGGGCTCTTTTCGCTCGCGCTGACAATCGTCGCCGACATAGTTCCGCCAAGGGAGCGCGCCAGATACCAGGGGTTGTTCCTAGCAGTCTTTGGGTCGTCTTCTCTATTGGGCCCGGTGATCGGTGGCACCCTCGCCGGTATCGATGAGCTGATGTTTGTAGAGGGCTGGCGCTGGATCTTCCTGATGAACCTGCCAATTGGTGCCGCCTCAATGTTTATGGTGATTACCTTCCTTCACGTTCCCCATACCCCGAGAAAACAAAAGATTGACTGGTGGGGCGCTGCAGCAATCATCGTTGCCACCGTGCCACTCCTTTTAGTCGCTGAGCAGGGTAGAGAGTGGGGCTGGTCATCGCCACTCGCAATCGCAATGTATGTCGCTGGTGTTACCGGCATTGTTTCCTTCATCCTCATCGAGAAGAAGATGGGTGAGGCGGCGCTTATCCCGCTGCATATATTTAGGAACAAGACCTTTGCCCGCACCCAGGTTTTGGGGTTCATCATCGGCATGGGGATGTTCGGCGGCATGATCATCATCCCGCTGATCATTCAGGTGGTCTACGGCGTAAGCCCTACCCTCACCGGACTCATGATGCTACCTATGGTGCTCGGCATGATGACTGCAACCATCACCGCAGGAAGGGTAACCGCAAAGACCGGAAAGTATCGCTTCTTCTTCAATACCGGTACCGCCACCCTTTTCTTTGGCTACCTCTATATGGTCTTGATGCTCAAGGCAGACACCCCGCTCTGGGTTGTGGCGATCGGAATGATCATGGTCGGCCTTGGACTTGGGCAGCTGATGCAGACCACAATGGTCGCCTCTCAAAATGCCGTCGAGGCGAGAAACATTGGTGTGGCAACTTCCACCACCACCTTCTTTAGGCAAATGGGCGGAACCCTGGGTGTCGCCGTTTTCATGTCCATGCTCTTCTCCTCGGTAACGGAAAAGATTGTCGATGCCTTCAGGCGTCCCGAGGTTGCAAGCGGAATCTCGGATGCGCTTAGCGACCCCCAAGTCGCAGCAAACCCGGTGAACTCCGAAATCCTTGGCGTGCTTCAAAGTGGCGGCTCAGCAGCCGATGTCACCAATGACTCGAGCTTCCTGATTGGTGCCGATGAGCGGCTAACGCTTCCATTCCGAATTGGATTCGTGGAGTCTTCCCTGAATGTCTTTTTGACAGCTGGGGTAATCATTGGAATTGGATTTGTAATCAGCTGGTTTATCAAAGAGATTCCGCTTCGGAACAAAAGTGCATCTGAGGAGGCTGCCGAAGAGGCAGCGCTAAAGAGGCAAGCGGAATCTCTATAATCAAAGAAATCACGGGAGTCCGGTAGCACCGGTCTGAGAGGAAGACTGAAAGTCTTCGACCGTCAAACCTGATCTGGGTAATGCCAGCGCAGGAAGACCTCAATCCCGTGCCTATAAACGAAAGGCACGATATGAAGAAAATCGCACTACTACTGGCAGCCCTGCTTGCTCTGGCAGGCTGCTCACAAACACCTGACACCGTTCGGCTTGCAGCCCATGACTCGTTTGCCATTTCAGACGAGCTGATCCAGAGCTTCGAGGAGCAAAGCGGTTTCGAACTCGAGATCATCAGACTTGGTGACACCGGCTCACTGACTAATCAACTCTCGCTCACCAAGAACGCCCCAGTCGCAGACGCCGTCTTCGGCGTTGACAATACTTTCCAGCCTCTCGCCATCGAAAACGGCATCGCCCAGGGTGAATGGACCGCGATTGACTACTCAGACGTTTGCTTCAACTACGACATTTCCTTCTTTGAAGAAAACGGCCTAAAGCCACCTCAGAGTTGGCGCGAGCTAACCGAGCCCCAATTCGAGGGCCTCACAGTCGTAACAAACCCCAGGCTCTCATCTCCCGGGCTTGCCTTCCTCGCAACCACTTTTGCCGGCTTCGACACTAATGCCGAGGTGTTTGAGTATTGGCGCAACCTAAGAGACAACCGAGTCAAGATTGCCGGTAGCTGGGAGGATGCCTACTTCGTTGACTTCACTCGCTACGGTGGCGATAGGCCAATTGTCCTTAGCTATGCAAGCTCACCGGCAGCAGAGGTAGTGGATGGCGTAGCCCAAACCGCCGCTCTGAGAACCGAGTGTTTCCGCCAGACCGAGTTCGCAGCGGTCCTTGCAAATACTCCAAACCCAGGCGGTGCTCAACAACTAGTTGAGTTCCTCGCCTCCCCCCAGTTCCAGGAATCTGTCCCGGAGGCGATGTATGTCTACCCAGCTACTGACGCAGTGGCTGTTCCCGAAGAGTGGGCAAAGCACGCCAAGCCGGCGATCAGTGTTTTGGGTGAAGACCTGGACTTTGCAGCCAATCGCGAGCGATGGCTGAAGGATTGGTCCGACGTATTTGATAACTAGCGTCGAGCTATTTGCCACAACCGCATGGATTGCGGTTGTCAGTTCTCTAGCGTCGCTGATTCTGGGTTACCCCATTGGGAACTTCTTAGCAGGGGTTGGTCCGAAATTCAGATCAATCCTCAGCACGGTATTGATACTCCCCTTCTTGTTGCCGCCGTTTCTGATTGGCATCACCCTGCTTCCACTAGCCGGCGAAAACTTAGATTCCTCCAGAGGAATACTTCTTATTCTGCTGGCTCACACCCTCATGAATGCAGGGTTTGTTGCTCGGGTGGTGGCGTCGTCGCAGCTGCCGCTGGAGCAGCTAGAAGCGGCTCGCCTCGATGGAGCTAGCGACTTCTTGATTCGCACTCGGGTGGCGCTGCCACAGCAGAGTGCCGCCCTGGCAGCAGTGGGTTTACTAATCGCTCTCTACAGTGCAACAAGCTACGGCCTAGTCATCTCGCTCGGGCAGGGAGCTGTCTCCACGTTGGAAACAGAGATTGCGATCTCGGCACTACGAGATCTAGACCTGGCCAATGCAGGCGTGCTGGCTGCATTGCAAACCCTGCTCACAATCACCCTGTTCGTTTTTGCTCAAAGACTTGGTGCGAGGCCCACGCCAGTCTTCGGAGACGTCCAATCAAGCCTGCCGAGCAGGCTGGGTGCGCTTTTGGCTGCGGTCCTAGTCGGAGCGGTGGCGCTCCTTGTGGCCAACATCGCCTCACGAGCTTTGACGCTCAATGGTGGACTTTTTCAAAATCTCTCGAGCCTTGAGACTAGGGGTGCGAGGGAGATTCTCAACATCTCAGTCGTTGAGGCCGCGGCTAACTCTCTTAGGAACCTTTTGGTCGCTGCACTGATAGTGCTGCCGCTTGCGTGGATTGCATCAGGGAGAAGGAAATCTTCGTTGTTATTCGTTCTTCCAATTGGTATCTCACCGGTTGTGCTGGGGCTTTGCTTCCTGATCTTAAGCGGCTACCTGCCCAGAGAGCTTGCCGGTTGGTGGTTGGTTCCGCTAGTGCAGTCGATCTTTCTCTTCCCCCTCGCCTACCAAATCATTCGACCTGCAAGGCTGGGTATGAGCCGGGAGATAGTCGAGGCCGCGCAAATGGACGGTGCAACAAAGTTGCGGCTCTTCGGAAGCATCGAGGGACCGATTCTCGTTCGCCCGCTTGCTGCGGCTATAGCTTTTGTGTCGCTTGCGTCTTTGGGTGAATTTGGAGCAGCAAGCTTCTTGGCAACAGGTTCGGAGGCAACGCTGCCACTAG
>JAYORB010000020.1:11559-16267 GCA_038123155.1 Aquiluna sp.
GAATTTGGAGCAGCAAGCTTCTTGGCAACAGGTTCGGAGGCAACGCTGCCACTAGTTATCTTCCGATTGGCATCAAGGCCTGGCGAGGAAAACCTAGGCATGGCGATGACCGCCGCGCTAATGTTCGTAATGCTGGCCCTAGTGGTTGTGCTGTTTATTTCTCAGGAGTCTCGAAGCTCAAGCCCCGGGAGCGGAGCCTCGTAGTAACCGTTTCAAAAGAATCCGGCGACTGATCAATAAGTGTGAATAGCCTGCCAAGCTCGCCGGCAACGACTCCCGTCGTGCCACTGCCGGCAAAGAAGTCCAGCACCCGATCGCCCGGCTTCGAGCTTGCCTGAATGATTCTTCTAAGGATGCCCTCGGGCTTCTGGGTTGGGTAGCCAGTTTTTTCTTTGCCGGTTGGAGAGACGATAGTGTGCCACCATACATCGGTCGGCAGCTTGCCGAGCTCGACCTTCTCCTTAGTGACAAGACCGGGCGCCATGTAGGGCTCCCTATCAACAGTTGCCGAGTCAAAGTAATAGTTCTTTGGGTCTCTTACGTAGACCAAAATCGTGTCGTGCTTTGCTGGCCATCTAGATTTTGACTTTCCCCCATAGTCATATGCCCAGATGATTTCGTTCAAGAAGTTGTCTCTGCCAAACAGCCCATCGAGCAGCACCTTCGCATAGTGAGCCTCTCGGTAATCAAGATGCAGATAAAGCGTTCCGGTTTTGGTAAGCAGCCTTTTGGCTTCGATGAGCCTCGGCTCTAAAAACTCCCAGTAATCAGCAAAACTGTCGTCATAACTGAGTGCACTTTGAACAATCTGCTCGTAGCGCTTGCCAGCGAACCCAACCGAACCAGAGTCAGAGGCTTTGGAGGTACGGGTAGTCCGCTCCTGCTCCCTGCCAGTGTTAAACGGAGGGTCGATGTAAATCAGCTGCACTGACTCATCTGGAAGTGAGCGCAAGACAGGTAGGTTGTCTGCTAGATAGACCTGATTGCCGCTCACGGAGAAGAGGTTAACAGCATGGAGCCAAAAGTCGTCCACGACGAAGCCAATAAGCGCTACGAGATCTTTCTTGAGGAAGATCGCGTAGGTCTCATGGACTACAGCCTGATGCCCGGAGAGATTCACCTCGTCCACACCGAGGTTGACCCGGCTCACCAGGGCAAGAACCTCGCGGCAATACTGCTAAGAGAGTCACTGGCTGACATCAGGGAGAAGGGCAAGGAGAAGGTTGTGCCGGTCTGCTCCTACACGGTCCGATACATGGAGAAACACCCGGATACTCATGACCTGCTACTAAACCCAATCGAAGAGGCTATTGCTCAATGCAGGTGGTACAAGAAGGACTAGTCCCAAGTGCTGGGAGCGGGCTCCTTACCCTTTGGCAGTTGAACCTCTTTGGCCCACTGCACAATCCACTTTGGAAGCTCCGGCTTCTCTCCAGGCCAACCGCCAGAGCCCTCCATTACCTCTTCCGGGGTTAGCGTTCCCCAAGAGCGCTTTAGGAATCTGCCACGCATGATCGCCCTTGCGTAGATCTCGCCGTCTCGAACAAAACGCTGCTCGATGTAGTAGGCAATTTCGTCCCACCCGAGAACTTTGGTCTCCAGTGTGAACTTCTGCCAAGGCAGCAAAGCCTTGCGGTAGCTAATCGTCGAATTTACGACGATAGGAAACCAACCGAGCTTGTTCCACTTTTGCCAGATGCCACTTCTCAGTCCCTGGTCATAGCGCCCTATGTCCATAAGGGTTAGAAAGACTCCGTTGTTCATGTGGTTGTAGACATCAAGGTCGGTTGGCCAAACGCGAAGCTCAAGCCTTGAAACCTCATTGATCTTCACCGGAGGTCTGCGTCTCCAGGTCAGCCAAACGCGAAAGATTCGAAACCAGAGCTTCACCAGATCACCACTCGGTCTTCCTTGGCGAGCCACATCTCATCTTCCTCAGAGACCTCGAAAGCCTCGTGGAAGATGTCAAGGTTCTTGACTACTTGATTAGCTCTGAACTCCGGTGGCGAGTGAGGGTCGACAGCAAGTCTTTGAATAGTAATTTCATCGCGACCCTTGTTTCTCCAGCACTGCGCCCAGCTCATCAAGAAGCGCTGGGCGGCTGTGAGGCCATCGATTACCGGCGGCTCCTTGCCGCCTAGTGAAATCAGGTAGGCCTTCCAGGCGATGCCAAGGCCGCCCAAGTCACCGATGTTCTCACCAATGGTTAGCTCGCCATTGACCTTGTACTTCTCATCCAGCTGAGCCGGAGTAAGTGCTGAGTACTGATCGATAAGCGACTTGGTACGAGCCTCAAAGGCTTTGCGGTCATCCTCTGTCCACCAAGAGACAAGCCGTCCATCTCCGTCATACTTCGACCCTTGGTCGTCAAAGCCGTGACCTATCTCATGGCCAATAACAGCTCCAATGCCGCCAAAGTTTTCTGCTGCGTCAGCATCTGGAGAGAAGAAAGGGGGCTGCAGGATAGCCGCGGGGAAAACAATCTCATTGAGACCAGGGTTGTAATAAGCGTTCACGGTCTGTGGAGTCATGTGCCACTCATCACGATCGATAGGCGACCCAATCTTGCCGGTGTGGTAGTCAAACTCCCACCGCGAGACTGCCTTCACGTTTTCAATCAGGTTCTCACGAGAGATGTTGATAGAGCTGTAGTCCTTCCACTTCACCGGATAGCCAATCTTTGGAGTGAACTTGGAAAGCTTCGTGAGCGCCTTCTCCTTCGTCTCATCGGTCATCCAATCCAATGACTTGATGCTCTGCTCGTATGCCTGAATCAAGAAGTCGACAAGGGCATCCATCTGCTGCTTAGCCTCTGGAGGAAAGTGCTTCTCGACATAAATCTGACCGATGGCTTCCCCGAGACTTCCTTCGACCAGAGACACGGCCCGCTTCCAGCGCGGCCTGTTCATAGGAGCACCGGTTAACTTCTTGCCGTAAAACTCAAATCGCTCTGAAACTAGGTCGTTTGAGAGGTAAGGAGCGTAGCCGCGGATTAGGTCCATACGAAGCGCATCCTTCATCGCTTCTAGATTGTCTTCGTTCACAAGTTGGGCGAAGCCCTCAAAGAACGAAGGCATCATCACTACATTCCATTCGAGTAATGCTTCGCCTTTGCCAAGGGCTGTAATGTATTCATTCCATGGAATACCTGCCGCAAGCTGCTTCAGTCCCTCTAGTGAATGAAGGTTGTAGGTCTTCTCAGCATCCCGAGAGTCAACTCGATTCCAGTGGATTTTTGCAATCTCGGTCTCTAGCTCGAAGATTCTTGCCGCCCTGGATGCAGCGTCTGATATCCCCGCGAGGGTAAGCATCTTTTCTAAGTGAGGCAGGTAGTCCTTGCGAATTTCCTCATACTTCTCGTCGAAGTAGTAATCGCGATCGGGGAGCCCCAGGCCACCCTGATAAAGGTGAAGCAAGTAGCGCTCTGGATTGCCCGGGTCATTGTCGACATATGAACCCCAGAATCCCCCGACACCTTCGCTCTCCAGCTCCCCAATCAAGGTAAAGAGTTCAGTAACAGTGGAAACGGCATCGACTCTTTTGAGCTCGGGCTGGAGCGGTGCAGCACCAAGCTCTTCGATGTGCTGCTCGTTCATGAAGCACGCGTAGAGGTCACCGATTTGCTGGCTCACCCCGGGGCTTGGATTCTCGCTCGCCTCTTCGAGGATTTCCTTTACGGCTAGCTCTGAGTCATCGGCGAGCATGTAGAAGCTGCCGTGGATGGCCTTATCCTCGGGTATCTCGGTCTCGTCCAACCATTTGCCATTGACATGGCGAAAGAGGTCGTCTTGCGGTCTTACTGATTCTTTGAATGCGGCTTTTTCCAGCCCTGGCTTCATTGGCATAGCCCTAGTCTAGGCAAACTTCTCGAAGCTAAAATGGGCCTGTGGCAGTAAACAAGATCATCCTCTACTACTCCTTCGCACCGGTGACGGATCCGAAGGCCGTGATGCTGTGGCAGCGCACGCTCTGCCAGTCACTGGGCCTCAAAGGTCGCATTCTCATCTCCAAGCACGGCATTAACGGCACGCTTGGTGGCGACATGGAAGATCTGAAGAAGTATGTCAAGGCCACGAGAGAGTATCCCGGCTTCGGCAAGACGGATTTCAAGTGGTCCGATGGCACAGGCAGCGACTTTCCCAAGCTCAGCGTCAAGGTGCGTAAAGAGCTCGTAGCGTTCACAACACCTGATGAGATTGTTGTTGAGAAGTCCGGCATCCAGAACGGTGGCAAGCACCTAAAGCCAGCTGAGGTCAACAAACTAGTAGAAGAACGTGGAGATGATGTCGTCTTCTTCGATGGGCGCAACGCCTTTGAGGCCAAGATTGGCAAATTTAAAAATGCAGTTGTTCCTGACGTACAGACCACACACGACTTTATTGACGAGCTTGAGAGTGGCAAGTATGACCACCTAAAAGACAAGCCCATTGTCACCTACTGCACCGGAGGAATTCGCTGCGAGATTTTGAGTGCTGTGATGCTCAATCGAGGTTTCAAAGAGGTTTACCAAATCGAGGGCGGCATCGTTCGCTATGGCGAGCGCTACCGGGACAAGGGTCTATGGGAGGGCTCGCTCTACGTCTTCGACAGCCGGATGAATGTCAACTTCTCCAAAGATGCCAAGACCATCGGAGAATGCGAAAGCTGCGGCGGGGCCACCTCTTCCTTCAGAAACTGCTCAAACCTTGCGTGTAGAGACTTGGTTTTG
>JAYORB010000021.1:0-15475 GCA_038123155.1 Aquiluna sp.
GGCAACCGCACTAGCCTAGCGAGACTGCCACCACTCAAGCAAGCGCTTCTTTGCCTCTTCTTCGCCAAGCTCACCCTCATCGAGACGAATCTCGAGCAGGTAGTTGTAGGCCTCACCAACCTCGCGGCTTGGCGAAATGCCAAGAATCTCCATAATCTGCTCGCCATTTAGATCAGGTCGCATTGAGTCGAGCTCTTCCTGCTCGCGCAGGACGGCTATGCGCTTTTCAAGATCGTCATAGGCGTGGGCAAGCCGGTCCGCCTTGCGCTGATTGCGAGTGGTCACGTCCGCGCGAGTGAGGATGTGAAGACGATCGAGCTGCTCACCGGCATCCCTTACGTACCTGCGGACAGCCGAATCACTCCACTGTTGGTCCGAATAGCCAAAAAATCTTAGATGTAGCTCCACCAGCCGGGAAACTGCGGCAACAGTGTCGTTATCGAAACGGAGCGCGGTTAGGCGCTTTTTAGTGAGCTTCGCTCCAACAACATCGTGGTGGTAGAAGGTCACTGCCCCACCCGGCTCCAACCTCCTCGTTGCTGGTTTGCCGATGTCGTGCATCAGCGCAGCCAGTCTCACCACCAGATCTTGCTCGAGGCCGTAGTCCTTTTCATACCCAATGGCCTGGGCAACAACAGTCAAGGTGTGTTGATAGACGTCCTTGTGATGATGGTGCTCGTCGCTCTCTAGTTTCAACGCTGGTAGCTCCGGCAAAACAATTGCTGCAATCTTCGAGTCGACCAAAATCTCAAGGCCAGGCCGAGGGTCACTAGAGAGCAGAAGCTTTGTTAGCTCATCTCGGATGCGCTCCTGCGAGATGATCTCGATGCGTTCATGCATCGATGCCATGGCATCAAATGCCTCCGGGTCCAGCTCGAAGCCCAATTGGCTCGCAAACCTGGCGGCTCGCATCATCCGCAGGGGATCATCTGAAAAGGAGACCTCGGGCCTCGAAGGAGTTCTTAGAGTCTTGAGGCGGAGATCCTTGAGGCCCTCGTAAGGATCCACAAAGGTGCGATCTGGAAGCCTCAAGGCCATGGCGTTCACGGTGAAGTCCCGTCTCACCAGGTCGTCCTCGAGGTTGTCACCAAACTCAACAGTTGGCTTCCTTGACTTACTGTCATAGGAGTCCGCTCTATAGCTGGTTATCTCCACTCGTTGTCCGGAAATCTCAGCGGCAATGGTGCCGAACTCCCTGCCCACGTCCCACGTTGCACTGGCAAGTGGTTTTACCACCTTCAAAATCTGATCGGCGCTGGCGTTGGTGGTGAAATCCAGGTCGAGAGCCTCTCTTCCCAGGATTGCGTCTCTAACTGGACCCCCAACAAGAGCCAGCTCGAATCCCGCCTTGGAAAAGACCTCTCCGAGAGTGTCAAGCAGTGGGTTTTGGGTGTTCTCAGCGAGGTTGGCTAGTGCTTGGGCGACCTCGTGCATGGGACATAGCTTGCCACAGCCGAAGGGCTGTGCCCAAGTAGAGTTGGGTTATGACCGAGACGCGCCCGAGAACCGAAATTGAGGTGTCTGCGGGTGGTCTGGTTATCAGCGCCACAGACCCAGGAAAAGTCGCCCTAATCAGCCACCGGAATCGCGGTGGTGGCGAAGATTGGGTCATTCCGAAGGGCCATCAGGAAAAGGGCGAAGACCTCAAGACCACAGCGGTCCGGGAGGTGTTCGAAGAAACCGGAATCAACGCCGAAGTCATTCGAAAGATTGGCGAAATCAGCTACAGCTTCAGGCTTGGTCAAAAACGAATTCGAAAGACCGTCCACCACTACCTGCTCAGGCAGGTTGGAGGATCTTTGGTTTCGGACAACGACCCCGCAGGAGAAGTGCTGGCCGTTGGCTGGTTCGACCTAAATGAGCTAGATAGCGTGCTGGCCCATGAAAACGAACGAAGGGTGGCGCTTCAAGCCCGGGAGATGCTCCAGTGAAAAGGGTCTTGGCACTTCTTGTGGGCCTAATGTTGCTGCCTGCTGCTGCGAGCGCCGATGTCGAGATTGTTCCTGGATCTGACATCAACCTGGTCGCAAGAGACGCAAACATACCCATTACTGTGCGAAACACAACTGATGCGGGCATAGAGGTTCAGGTGGTGGGCGAGAGCACCTCGTTCCGCCTGGAAATCTTGGAGTCTGCTCTAGTGACAATTCCGGCGCAGAGCAGCCAGCTAGCGGAGCTGCCCGTTAGGGCAATCGCAAATGGCCCTGTCGAAATTCGCGTCTGGCTCGAGGTTGACGGTGAGCGGGTATCCGATGACACCGTCATTGGAGTAAACGTGAACTACGACGTCGAGCTGTTTCTCCTTGTCAGTTTCGCGGTTGCAATGTTTGCGCTGATGATTGTCGGCATCATCCGCACAACCTTGAGGCTTAGAAGGCGCCAGAGTGAGTGATCTAAACCCATCTGTGACTCGCAGTTCTCTGGTTATGGCCAGCGGAACCATAATCTCCCGCATCTTGGGCTTTGCAAGAGCCGTGCTCCTGGCGGCTGCGATTGGCGTCACCACAGATGCGGCAGATGCATTTGGGGTTGCAAACCAACTCCCTAATAACGTTTACGCAATCATCGTGGGCGGAGTGCTCAACGCGGTGCTGGTTCCGCAGCTCGTCAAGGCCAGGGGTGGCCTGGATGGTGGCAAGGGTTACGTAGATCGCTTTGTCACACTCGCAATAACGGTGTTCTTCTCTGTGACACTGCTTTTCACCATTGCGGCTCCGCTGTTGGTGCGCATTTACACAAACGGTTGGAGCGAGGATCAGCTCGCACTGGCAACGGCTTTTGCCTACTGGTGTTTGCCACAGCTGTTCTTCTATGGGCTCTACTCGGTATTTGGTGAGGTGCTGAACTCCCGCAAGGCCTTCGGGCCTTTCATGTGGGCACCGGTGCTAAACAACGTGGTGTCGCTGGCGGGACTCGCGGCCTTCATCGCGATATTTGCAGCCGACCCAACCGGAATCCGAGGTGTGAGCGAGTGGGGGCCGGACAGAATTGCCCTGCTAGCAGGCTCAGCAACCCTAGGCGTTGCCGCCCAAGCTCTAATTCTGCTTGTGAGCTGGAGAAGAATCGGGCTCAAGCTGAATTTGAATTTCCAATGGCGCGGTTTTGGCCTAGGCCCTGCGCTCAGGGCCGCGTCATGGTCACTTGGAATGGTGCTAGTCACTCAGATTGGTGGGCTAGTTCAGACCGCAGTCGCTTCGACTGCCGCCGCGGAGCGAGACTCTTCGCCTGCGATAGCGTCTGTCGCCGCTGCGGCCATCGCCTGGCTGATCTTTATGCTCCCGCATTCGGTGGTCACGGTCTCAATTGCCACCGCCTACTTCACCCGCATGGCAGAGCACAACCAGGCTGGCAGGTCAAAAGAGTTCAAGATTGATCTGACCACCGGACTTCGAGTGATTGCCCTGGTGAGCGTAATTTCGAGCGCGGTGCTAATTGTTTTGAGCTATCCGGTGGCAAGGGTGTTTGTTGGCGAGTACCCATCGACGGCTGCACTTGGCAATGTGATTGCCGCCTTCATGATCGGACTGCTGCCGTTTAGCTTCGTCTACATGATGCAGCGAGCCTTTTTTGCACTTGAGGACACGAAAACACCGTTTATCTTCACCTCGATCCAAATCGCGATCCACATCACAGGCTCGATAACCGCAGGCTTCCTGGCGCCTAAAGAGATTCTTGTTGTCACGATCGCCTTGATTACGGCATTCTCGATAACCATCCAGGGGCTTATCGCCTACAGCCTCCTAAGGCGACGAATTGGAACGCTCTCGGGCTTTGGTGTCACTCGATCGATTATGAAATTTGTGATTGCAGCCATTCCGGCAACCGCTGCTGGGGTCGGCACCCTCTGGCTCTTAGGGGGCATCGGGGCAAGCTCATTCGCCGTTGACACCGTTCTCAGCGCAGTCTTGAGCTGCGTTTTGGTAGCAACCCCAATGGCCGCTGTCTACCTCGCGACCCTTGCGCTTCTGAAATCGCCTGAACTTCGGGAAATCTTTGGTGGTCTAAGAGGTAGGTTTGGTCGGGCCAACAAGTAGACTTGAAATAAATAGACAACCATCTATGTTTAGATGCTCGAGGAAATAAATGCGCGACGTAATCATCATTGGATCTGGCCCAGCGGGCTACACGGCAGCAATCTATGCGGCCAGGGCTCAGCTAAACCCACTGCTGATTGCCAGCAGCGTCGAGCCCGGTGGTGAGCTGATGAAGACCACCGAGGTGGAGAACTTCCCCGGTTTCCCCGAGGGGCTAATGGGTCCAGACCTGATGGCAAACTTTCAGGCTCAAGCGGAGCGCTTCGGCACCGAGATTCTCTTCGATGACGTGGTTGAGGTGGACCTAAAGGGCGCAACCAAAGTTGTAAAAACGGGTGGCGGCGAGAGCTTCGAGGCAAAATCGGTGATCATTTCAACCGGTGCCGCATACCGCGAGCTAGGTCTTCCAAAGGAGAAAGAGCTGAGCGGACACGGCGTGAGCTGGTGCGCAACCTGCGATGGCTTCTTCTTCCGTGAAAAGGTAATCGCCGTTGTTGGCGGTGGAGACTCGGCTATGGAGGAAGCCAACTTCCTTACCAAGTTTGCCTCCAAGGTTTACATAATCCACAGGCGTGACTCGCTTAAGGCATCAAAGATCATGCAGCAGCGCGCCTTTGACAATCCAAAGATTGAATTCATCTGGAACTCTGCGATAGCGGAGCTGAAGGGCGATGCAAAGCTTGAGGGGGTAGTGCTTGAGGACACCCAAACTGGTGCAAAAAAGGATCTCGCGCTAGACGGACTGTTTATCGCGATCGGAAATGACCCGAGGGTTGATCTTGTTGAGAATCAGGTAGAGCTAACTCCAGATCGTTTCATCAAGGTTGAGGGCCGAACCTCAAAGACCTCACTGCCAGGCGTATTTGCCTCCGGTGATGTCATCGACCCCACCTACAGACAGGCGATTACGGCAGCTGGCTCAGGTTGTGTAGCGGCACTCGATGCCGAGCACTACCTAAGTTCCTTACAAGGAGAGTAAATGCCAATCGACACAACGACACAAAAGTTCGAGGCCGATGTGCTACAGGCTGACAAGCCAGTAGTGGTTGACTTCTGGGCGGAGTGGTGTGGCCCCTGCCGCATGATTTCGCCAATCCTGGCCGAGTTAGCCGAGGAATACCGCGACAAGATCACCGTAGCCAAGGTAAACGTAGACCACGAGCCAGACCTGGCCATGCAATACGGCGTTACCGGAATTCCACTTTTGGGGGTTTTCCAGGGCGGAAAGATGGTCAAGCAGCTCGTTGGTGCTCGCCCAAAGGCGGCACTGGTTGAAGAGCTGGCCGACTTCCTCAAGTAACTCGCTCTAGAGCCAAAGGGCCATACTGGCTAGACTTTGCGCTAAACCCGACGGAGCGCGATGACTGAAACACGCCTTGGACAGGCAACTAACTTTGACTCTTGGAAGCATGCCTATGCCAAGAGGGCAGAGAATCTTGCCGTGTCCGAGGTGCGAGCTCTTTTTTCCGTTGTATCAAGGCCCGAGGTGGTCTCGCTAGCGGGCGGCATGCCCGATGTCAGCGCCATGGACAACGACGCCATTCGCTCGGCCTTTGATTCCCTGATGTCATCCCGCCCCCAGTACGCCCTGCAATACGGCGGCGGACAGGGAGATTTGCGCCTGAGGGAGCAAATCAGAGAGATCATGGAACTTGACGGTGTTCACGGCAGCGTGGAAGACCTAATGATCACAACCGGCTCGCAGCACGCACTCGAGCTAATCTCAGACCTTTTCTTGGACCAGGGCGATGTTGTCCTCGTAGAGTCACCCAGTTATGTTGGGGCTGTCGGTATCTTCCGCCACAAAGAAGCGCACATCGAGCACGTTTTCACCGATCACGACGGCATCAGCCCGGATGCTCTAGAAGAGGCAGTTGAGCGCCTAAAGGCGGATGGAAAACGAATCAAGCTGCTCTACGTTGTGCCTAACTTCGCCAACCCAAGCGGGGTAACGCTTTCGGAGGAGCGCAGGCAACGCGTTCTAGATATCTGTCGCGAGAATGGCATTCTCATTGTCGAGGACAACCCATACGGCCTTCTTTACTTTGATCAGAAGCCTCCAAAGGCACTAAGAGCCTTTGATTCCGAGGGCGTTGTGTACTTGGGAAGCTTCTCGAAGATACTCTCGCCTGGCCTGAGGGTCGGCTATGTGCTTGCACCCCCAGCCATTAGGGAAAAGCTGGTGCTTGCAAACGAGTCAGCGATTCTCTCCCCCGCCACCTTCGCCCAAATGCTTGTTAGTGAATACCTCGCGACCTGCGACTGGGAGAAGCAGGTAGCGGACTACCGAGAGCTTTACAAAACCAAGCGGGATGCCGCGTTAGAGGCTGTGAGGCAATACCTCCCGGGTCTTCACACCACGGAGCCAGCCGGTGGCTTCTTCCTCTGGCTCACGCTTCCCGAAGGACTAAACAGCAAGGAAATGCTGCCTCTTGCGGTAACCGAGCTGGTCGCATACACACCAGGCACTGCCTTCTACGGCGATGGCAGAGGGCACGAAAACATCAGGGTCTGCTTCTCACACCCAACCGCAGAGAACGTAAAAATCGGTATCCACAGGCTTGCAAATGTGATCGACAGGCAGGTTGAGCTTCTCTCAACCTTTGGGCCCTCGAAATGACCCACCGCGTCCTCATTCTCGCCGGTGGAATCTCGCATGAGCGTGACGTTTCCCTCAAGTCGGGTCGTCGTGTGGCAGATGCGCTGGCCGACGCGGGCTGCGACGTCGAGATTCGAGAGCCTGATAGCGAACTGATTGGCCATTTGATCGCCACAAGACCCGATGTGGTCTGGTCAACCCTGCATGGTGCCGTTGGCGAGGATGGCTCATTGCAAGATCTTCTTTCCCTGGCCCAGATTCGCTACGTGGGCACGCAAGCAGAGGGCGCCAGGCTGGCCTGGAACAAGCCAACAGCAAAGATCCTGCTCGCTCGCCACGGCGTGCAAACGCCATCGGCAATTACCCTGCCGAGTTCGTCTTTCAAAGAGCTCAATGCTGAGTCAGTACTGGCCATGGTCGCCACTGAGCTCACATATCCACTTATCGTCAAGCCTGCACGAAGTGGCTCTGCACAAGGTGTTAACCAAGTTAACAACGCCAAGGAGTTCTCCAAGGCAATGATCGAGGCATTTGCCTATTGCGACGAGGTGATGGTTGAGAAGTTTGTCGCCGGAACCGAGCTAGCGATCAGCATTGTCGACCTTGGGGGAGGTCCCGTAGCGCTGCCAGCCGTTGAAATCGTTCCGGAGAGCGGCAGTTTCGGGTACAACGAGCGCTACACGCCAGGTCAGACGGACTACTTCGTACCCGCGAGACTTCCTGCGACAACACTGGAGGCGGCGGCAGAGCTCGCTACTACTGCGCACTCGGCACTGAGACTGAGACACCTCAGCCGCATAGACATAATTGTCGACGAAGACGGAACCCCCTGGTTCCTAGAGGCAAACGTCACACCTGGCATGACCGAAACATCGCTCTTACCGCAGTCCGTGGTGGCTTCCGGGCAAACCCTGCCCGAAACTTACTTGTCGCTGGTTCAAGCAGCGCTGCGTTAGTGGCGCTTGATCTCGTCGATTATTCGTCTGAGGTCTGCAACCGAGCCAAAGTCGATGTGAATCTGACCCTTCTTCCGGCTCAGGTTGATCTTTACTCCGGTATTTAGATACTCTGCAAGCTCATCCGCCAACTCCGAGAGCATGTCGGTCCTGCCCCCTGGCACAACCACAGGGCGCTTTGGCTTTACCTTTACCCCTGAGACGATTTCCTCAAGACTGCGAACCGATAGCCCCTCACGAATTACCCTGCCAGCCAGCTCACTCATTACCTGCTCATTGGGCGCTCCGAGCAGCGCTCTCGCGTGACCTGCTGAAAGAACACCCGACGCGACCTTGCTTTGAACATCCATTGGGAGTCTCAGAAGCCGAAGGGTGTTGGTGATCTGCGGACGCGACCTGCCAAGCCGATCGGCAAGTTCTTCCTGGGTGGTTCCGAAGTCCTCGAGTAGCTGCTTGTATGCACTGGCCTCTTCAAGGGGGTTCAGGTTTGCGCGGTGAAGGTTTTCAAGCAGCGCATCTCGCAGCATGTTTTCATCGGCGGTGTCGCGAATGATGGCTGGGATTGCCTCTAATCCCGCCTCCTTTGAGGCCCTAAGACGGCGCTCTCCCATGATGAGCTCAAAGTCAGCACCCTTAGGTCTGACAACAATTGGCTGCAAAACCCCAAACTCACGGACTGAGTGGACCAACTCCGCGAATGCTTCAGGCTCAAATGTCGCTCGTGGCTGCTGGGGGTTTGGTGTAATGCGGTTCGGGTCTAGATAGGCGAGTTTTGCGCCCGGCACCGCAGACAGGCCTTCATTTTCTGAGCTGAAGAAGACATCTACGGCCTCCCTTTCGCCCGTTGGAATCAGCGAACCGATGCCCCGTCCCAGACCACTCCGTCGTTTTTCCTCTGCCATTAGTGGGCTCCTTGTTGTGCCAGTTCAATCGCGGCCTCTTGATAGGCAAGAGAGCCGGAATTCTTAGGGTCGTAGCTAATTGCGGTTTGACCGAAGCTTGGTGCCTCCGAGAGCCTGACTGACCTAGGAATCACCGTACTTAGAGTCTGACTTGGGAAGTATTTCTTTACCTCTGCAGATACATCCGCACTGAGGTTGGTCCGGTTGTCAAACATCGTCAAGAGAATGCTGCTAACAACCAGACTGGGGTTTAGGGCACTTTTTATACGCTCAATGTTTGAAACCAGCTGAGTTACACCCTCAAGCGCGTAGTACTCGCACTGAATCGGAACCAAAACCTCTGTCGCTGCAGTCAATGCGTTCACCGTGAGCAGCCCAAGGCTGGGAGGCGAGTCAATGAATACGTAGTCGAGTCTGTTCGCACGAGAAGCCGAGTAAGCGCTCAGGGCGTTTGCAAGGATTCGCTCCCTTCCCTCCCTGGCAACAAGATCGATTTCAGCTCCGGCAAGATCAATCGTGGCAGGAAGGCAAACCAGGTTTTCATGCTCTGTGCTGGGTTTGACCGCCTCGGCCATAATCGCCTCACCCATCATTACCTCGTAGCTACTGATCACACCGCTGTGATGCTCCACCCCAAGTGCTGTGGAGGCGTTTCCCTGAGGATCAAGATCAATTACGAGGACCTGCATACCTTTTCGTGCCAGTGCAGCGGCCAGGTTTACTGCGGTGGTGGTCTTACCAACGCCACCCTTTTGATTTGAGATGGTGATGACTCGAGTTCTTGCTGGAGGGTTGAGCTCGATTTGGGCGACCCGCTTGGCTCTCTCGAGGTTTTGAGTCATTTCCCGCAGGATCGGGGTGTTTTGATGCTCAGTCAGCACTTTTATCCCCCGATGTTTCACGTGAAACCTCTGTTAGGTCGTCGGTGTCTAAGCCCTGCCAACCAATTGGTTCTGGTGAGGTCTCGTCCCTGTGATTTGGGTAGCCCATGCCTGATGCAACGGTTGGCTTAGTTTCGGCGGTCGAATCGGCGGGGTTTTCCATGTTGTCGTCAATCATTTCAGCATTGTCCTCACTACCGTGGCAGTTTCGGGTGCTTTGTTCGATCCCAGAGTCAGTATCTCTGGCTGTGAATAACCCAGGAGCTCTAGCTTTTTGGAAGCGGCCGCAATTTCATCTGGGGCCTTGGATCCCTTCAAAACAATGACTGTTTTGTGCTTGGAGAACCTGATTAGGGGGGTTAGCAGCCTCAATAACTTGTCCAGGGCAGCAACGGCTCGGGCTGTGGCGAAGTCGAAGTCCGTGTCAGTGACCTCTTCCGCTCGAGCTCTAAGTACCGTTGCGTTTTTGATTCCGAGGTCATCAATCACGGATTGCATCCAGCTTGAGCGTCTCTCCATGGGCTCAACCAGGGTGAAATGGGCGTTTGGCTGAGCGATTGCCATTGGGATCCCGGGCAACCCAGCACCGCTGCCGACATCAACCACCTTTGCCCCATCAGGGACCAGTTCCGATAGCAGTGCGCTGTTGATTACGTGCCGCGACCAAATGCGAGGTAGCTCTCTCGGGCCCAGCAAGCCAAACGTCTCTGAATCATTTCCCAGACGATGTGTGTAGCCCCGTGCGAGGTCAATTCTTGGACCGAAAAGCTCAGCCGCAAATGCGGGCTCTTGCTCCATTGAATCAGTCATCTGAGCCCCCTTGTTTCACGTGAAACATTACGGCTTCTTGATGACAATGTGGCGATCCCGCCCCTGTCCTTCCGATTCCGAGACCATTCCCGCTTCAGCGACCATGTCATGAACCAGCTTCCTGTCATAGGAGCTCATTGGCTTCAGGTGCTGATCTTTGTCCGTCTCCTCGAGTCTGGAAATGGTCTTTTCAACCAGTTCTTTGAGCTGCTTGGCCCTTGCGTCCCTAGATCCTGCGATATCCAAGATGAGCCTGCTCATCTCTCCGGTCTTGGACTGAACGGCTAGGCGGGTAATCTCCTGAATGGCTGTGACGGTCTCTGGGTCCGAAACCTTCCCAAGGTTGGATTCACCCTCGCTATCTACTGTTAGGTAGACGCGGTCCTGCTTGAATTCAATCTCTAGGTCGCCATCGAGATCGGCGAGATCCAGAAACTCCTCGATAAAATCCGCGGCGATTTCGCCTTCTTTTTCAAGCTCGTTTTCTTTTGTCATTTCTTCTTCTTTTTCTTTGCGCGATTCTTGCTCACTGGCTGCTGACGCTGCTTGGACTGGGGCTCCTGGTCCTCCGGAGCATCCGCCTCGTCATCTGATGACACCTTAGGTAGCACGTCCACAGGCTTTCCCTTGCGAGCGAGGCGCTCTTGGCGCTCTTTGTAGGCCTGGGAGCCTGGAGTTGGCATGTTTCTGATCACAACGAACTGTTGGCCCATGGTCCAGAAGTTTGAAACTAGCCAGTAGGTCATGACGCCTAGAGGGAAAGTAAGACCAGAAACCAGGAAGACTAGGGGGAGCACATAAAGCAGAATCTTCTGAGTCTGCATGAACTGGCTGTTCTGCACATCAGGATTCTGGTTCTTAGACATGATCTGCTTCTGGGTGATGAACTGCGAGGCAGACATCAGAACGATCATGATTCCGGCAATGATTTTGACGTTTAATGCGTCGCTGCCGAAGAAAGTGTCGGAGAGCATGGCTCCGAAGACCTCTGCCTGAGAGAAGGAGAGCGCCAGGTCGGCATCTAGAAGGCCAACACCCGCGTTGTTGCGCTGAGCGTCATTCAATACGAAGAAAAGGCCCATAAAGATAGGCATCTGAAGCAAAAGCGGGAGGCAGGAGCTAAATGGGCTCGAACCTGTGCGCTTGTAGAGGTCCATCTGCTCGCGGGCGAACTTCTCGCGTGACTCCCTGTCGTTCTTGCCCTTGTATTTCTTTTGGAGCTTCATCAGCTCGGGCTGCACCAGCATCATGTTTCGCTGGCTCTTAATCTGCCTCACAAACACAGGGATCAGAGCTGCTCGCACCACGAGCACCAGCCCAATGATGGACAGAACCCAGGATGCACCGGAGTCAAAGCCGAATCCGACAGCGCTCAATCCGGTGTGGAAGGACACCAGAATCAGCTCGATGAGCCACTTAATTGGCCAAAGAAGATCCACTAGTTACCTCTATTGCTTGAGAGTTTGAGTCCTACAAATCCTAGCCTGCCAATGCTGATCCATTCTGGGCCCGGCTTGACATCATCGACGCCACCAGCAGACCAAGGGTTGCAGCGCAAGATCCGCCAGGCGGTCAGTGGCACACCCCTGATGAGCCCGAAGCGCTGAATGGTGGTGAGTCCGTAGCTAGAGCACGACGGGTAGTAGCGGCAGATGTTTCCATAAAGCGGAGAAATTAGCTTTCTCCAAAACAATATGAATCCAATAAAAATGTTTCGGGGCAAGAGATAGGCCGCCACTAGGTATCTCATGTTGCCCTTTTGAATAGCTCTCGCAGATCCTGGGAAAGCTCTTGAAACGACATCTTTGCTGCCGCAGGCTTTACGCGGACCGCTGCTCGAAGGGTGGGGTTAGGGTTCAGCTCGCGAAGCACTGCTCTGATTCGTCGTTTGACCCGATTTCTATCTACGGCTGAGCCGACAGCCTTTGAGACGATAATTGCGAACTGATTTACTTCGCTGGGTAAAAAGTGCAGGGTCGCGCTGGAGCTCCCCACTCTTTTACCGGCAGAGACCACCTCGCGGATTTCACTGCTGGAGCGCAAGCGATTCTCGCGCGGCAACAAAGGCTACTTAGGCGCTGAGCTCTGAGCGTCCCTTGCGACGGCGAGCGGCCATGATGGCACGTCCGGCGCGGGTGCGCATGCGGGCGCGGAAACCGTGGTTCTTAGCACGACGGCGGTTGTTGGGCTGAAATGTGCGCTTGCTCACTTTTGGTAACTCCTGAAACTTGCGGGCACCAGGCCCTAGACAACCTCAATAATTTACGTGGAATCCGGGACTTAGTCAAGAAGATTTAGTGATTCTGGCGGGTGCTTTCGCCCCTACAACTAATTTCAAAAAATCTCGCGAACGACACGCCGATTCGATTTGCTAAATTCCAGGGTCTTGTGTTGAATGTTGCAATCGACTTAGTGGGGATAGTTTCCACAAGTTTTCCACAGAGATATAAAGTTTTTCCACAGTGGCGTGGGTCTGTGTAAAACTCTGTGGATAACTCATAGTTTTAGGGAGAAGAGATGGCCGATGTTGCTCTGGCAAGTTCCTGGCAAAATCTCATCTCAAAGGTAGCGAGCCACCCCGACGTAACCCCACATCTAAAGGGGCATCTTGATCTCGCGGTCCCTAAGGGAGTCCTCGATGACACCCTCTACATTGAAGTTCCCAATGAGACAACCAGGTCAATGCTGCAGGTTCGTCTGAGGGATCAAATCCTTGGGGCTCTCTCTGAGCTCGCTGAAATGGGTGGACCAACAAGTTTCGTGGCAATTACAAACGAAGAGCTACAGGGCGCAACCTCGGTAGAGGTGGAAACCGAGCCGGAGCCACTGCCCTATGAGGATCGTGATCCAGCAACCGGTCCCGTGGTCACAACGGGAGACTCGCGTCTCAACCCCAAATACAGCTTCGACAGCTTCGTAACCGGCGGTTCCAACCGATTTGCCCACGCAGCAGCGTTTGCGGTGGCCGAGGCGCCGGCAGAGGCGTACAACCCGCTGTTCATCTATGGGTCAAGTGGACTTGGAAAAACCCACCTGTTGCACGCAATTGGGCACTACGCGATTCACCTAAAACCCAGGATCAAGGTTCGCTATGTCTCCTCTGAGGAGTTCACAAACGACTTCATCAACGCCATCCAAAATAACAAGACCTCTGAGTTTCAGGCGCAGTATCGAGATGTAGACATATTGCTCGTGGACGACATTCAGTTTTTGCAGGGTAAAGACCAGACCCAGGAGGCCTTCTTCCACACCTTCAATACCCTCCACGATCACAACAAGCAGGTTGTTATTACCTCAGATTTGCGGCCGAAGCAGCTAGAGGGCTTTGAGGAAAGGATGCTTTCCCGGTTTGAGTGGGGGTTGATTACCGACATTCAGGCCCCTGAATTTGAAACGCGTGTGGCCATCCTCAGAAAAAAGGCGGCAATTGAGCGAATCGAGATCCCCGACGATGTCGTTGAATACATGGCTACAAGGATTTCCTCAAACATTCGCGAGCTGGAAGGAACCCTGATTCGCGTCACAGCTTTTGCCAACCTGAACAGGGCCCCAATAGACATGGACCTGGTTCAAGTGGTTCTGAAGGACTCGATTGCAATTGCGGATGGGGCTAACATCTCCCCGCTTTCAATCATTTCTGCAACGGCTGAGTACTACAAACTAAGCGCCGATGAGATTACCGGCTCGGGACGACAGCAAGCTGTTGCTCTCGCAAGGCAGATTGCGATGCACATATGCCGCGAGCTCACAGACCTTTCGCTTCCAAAAATCGGTGCACATTTTGGTAACCGGGATCACACAACTGTCATGTACGCGACGAAGAAAATAAGTGCTCTGATGCGCGAAAGACGTTACATCTACAACCAGGTATCCGAAATAATTCAAAAAATCAAAGATTCTCACAAATAAATTTGTGAATAACACCCACAAAACTGTGGATAAGTCTTCTTCCTAGTCTGAATAAGCTCGCCCCTCCCATCTAAAACTCATGTTTCATCAACAGGGGGTTGAGTTATCCACAGAATTATCCACAGCTGTGTAAACAACTTACAGCGATGTAGTTTTCAGGTTTCAAAAGGGTTGTTGCGAGTTATCCCATATTCCACAGCTAGCTATTGTTTTGACTAAAGAGATATAGAAAATTGGGATTTATGGGGATCGGAAGAAAATGTGAAGTTACCCCTGTGCTGTGCCAAGATAAAACCCCCTAGTTTTCCAGAAGGCAAGTTATGAAATTTCAAGCTGACCGCGATGTGCTTAGTGATGCAGTTTCTTTTGTTGTGAGGATGCTCTCTCCCAGGCCTCAGTTGCCCCAGCTATCTGGAGCGCTAATCGATGCTCAAGACTCAAAAGTAACCTTGTCGATTTTTGATTACGAAGTTGTTGCCAAGGTAACGATCAACGCCTCAGTGGAAAAGCCCGGAAAAACGCTTGTTCAAGCAAGGCTGCTCTCAGAGATTGTTTCAAAGCTTCCCGGTGAGACAGTTTTGCTAGATCTCGGAGATTCGAGGGTTTCAATAACCTCCGGCTCAAGCAAGTTCTCGCTCTCTGCTATGAGCATGGCCGAGTACCCTCAAACCCCCGATGTTCCAACCGGTTCCGGAAGTTTAGGGGCCGAGAATTTTGCAAACGCAGTTTCTGAAGTGTCAATAGCGGCCAGCCGAGAAGAAGTAACACCCGTCTTGACAGCAGTAATGATGTCTAGTTCACCTAAAGAACTATCTCTAGTTGCCACCGACCGTTTTAGGGTCGCAGTTAAATCTGTCCCGTGGGCTAAGGCAGCCAAAGAAAGCGAAGTACTAATCCCAGCCAGGGTGGTTTCTGAAATCGCAAAGACTTTTGCATCGGGCGAAGATGTAAACATCGGCCTAGGTGAGGGTGAAAAGGAAATGGTTGGGTTCACCTCAGGCAACAAAATGGTCGCCACGTCCACGATCAAGGGTAAATACCCTGCAGTTTTACAGCTCTTCCCAGACGAAACTCCTCATTTTGCAGTTTTGAACACGAGCGATCTCGCCGATGCAACCAAGCGCGTAAGTCTGGTTGTGGATAGAGACAAACCAATTCGATTTAGTTTTTCCGCTGCCGAGGTAAGCCTTGAGTCAATAGGTTCAGATGTGGCAGATGCCTCGGAGCAAGTGACCTGCTCACTAACTGGGGAAGACACGGTTGTTTCCCTGAAGCCACAGTTTCTAATCGACGCGCTTAGCTCAGTAGAAACGGAAATGGTCCAAATCGGTTTCACCACTAACCCAAACAACCCCAACAAGCCAGGACCGGTACTAATTACCCC